>NZ_JBJGZK010000002.1:0-313468 GCF_054050475.1 Geodermatophilus sp. SYSU D00525 | reverse complement strand
CCCCCCCCCCCCCCCCCCCCCCCCCCCCCCCCCCCCCCCCCCCCCCCCCCCCCCCCCCCCCCCCCCCCCCCCCCCCCCCCCCGGCGGGGGTCAGACGTTGACGCCGAAGTCCTGGGCGATGCCGCGCAGGCCGGAGGCGTAACCCTGGCCGACGGCACGGAACTTCCAGTCGGGACCGTTGCGGTAGAGCTCGCCGAACACCATGGCGGTCTCGACCGAGGCGTCCTCGGTGAGGTCGTAGCGGGCGACCTCCTGGCCGTTGGCCTGGTTGACGATGCGGATGAACGCGTTGCGCACCGCGCCGAAGTTCTGCTTCCGGTTGTCGGCGTCGTAGATGGACACCGGGAAGACGATCTTGTCGCAGGTCGGGGGCACGCCGGCCAGGTTCACCTGGATGACCTCGTCGTCGCCCTCGCCCTGGCCGGTGAGGTTGTCACCGACGTGCACGACGGAGCCGTCGGGGCTGCGCAGGTTGTTGAAGAAGACGAAGCCCGAGTCGTCGGGGGTGACCTTGCCGTTGGCGTCGAGCATGATCGCCGACGCGTCGAGGTCGAAGTCGCCCCCGGAGAACGTGTTGACGTCCCAGCCGAGGCCGACGTTCACCGCGGTCAGGCCCGGCGCCTCCTTGGTCAGCGAGACGTTCCCGCCCTTGGAGAGGCTGACACCCATCAGTTGGACTCCCATGTCACCGTCGGGGAGCGCAGCGGCGGTCGCCGCTCCGCTGGACACCGGATGGACCGGCGCCGCCGGGGAGCGCGGGCGGGGTGCCCGGCGCGTCCCCCGGCACCGCTGCGCGGGGTGCCGGTCGGGCACTCAGCGGAGCGGACGTGTCGTGGATCGTGCCGCACGATCACCGGGAGCAACAGGCGCACCGGCGTGGTGCGACTGTCGTCCTCCCGGCGGTCACCCGCGCGTCACCCGGGGCGGCCGTCGGTGCGCCGCGCCGGCGCCGCGGCGGACCGCTCGCCCGGCTCGGTCCCGGTCGTGCCCGCAGGCCCCTGGCCGAGCGCGCCCTGGCCGAGCCCGCCCTGGCCGAGCCCGCCCTGCCCGGGCGCGTCGGGTCCGGCAGCGGCGTGCGGCACGGCCTCGCGGGCCTCGCGGCGGCTGCGGGCCAGGCTCGCGACGGTGGTGACCAGCAGGGTGACGACGATGACCGACAGCGACAGCCAGGTCGGGATCTCCGGGATGGCGGTGACGTGCTCGCCGCCGTTGATGAACGGCAGCTCGTTCTCGTGCAGCGCGTGGATGAGCAGCTTGATCCCGATGAAGCCGAGGATGACCGCCAGGCCGTAGTGCAGGTACACCAGCCGGTCGAGCAGGCCGTCGATGAGGAAGAACAGCTGCCGCAGGCCGAGCAGCGAGAACGCGTTGGCGGTGAAGACCAGGAAGGTCTCCTCGGTCAGGCCGAAGATCGCCGGGATCGAGTCGACGGCGAACAGGATGTCGGCGCTGCCGATGGCGACCAGCGCGATGGCCAGCGGGGTGATGTACCGCTTGCCGTCCAGGCGCGTGGTCATCCGGTCGCCGTGGTAGTCCGACGTCGTCGGGATCACCCGGCGGACCAGGCGCAGGAAGCCGTTCTCCTTGAACTCCTCGTCCTCGTCCCCGCCGGCCCGTGCCTGGGCGATCGCGGTGTAGATGAGGAACGCGCCGAACAGGTAGAAGACCCAGCTGAAGTTCTCGATCGCCGCGGCGCCGAGGAAGATGAACACCGTCCGCAGGACCAGGGCGAACGCGATGCCGAACAGCAGCACCTTCTGCTGCAGTTCCCGGGGCACCGCGAAGCTGGCCATGATCAGGACGAACACGAAGAGGTTGTCGACCGACAGGCTCTTCTCGGTGATGTAGCCGGCGAAGTACTCCCCGCCGTACGTCCCGCCCGCGAAGACCCACACGCCGATCCCGAACAGGACCGCGATCGCGACGTAGACCGCCGACCAGGTCGCCGCCTCCCGCAGCGTCGGCGCGTGCGGTGTGCGCACGTGCCCGACGAAGTCGAACACGATCATGCCCACGATCGCGGCGATCGTGATCGCCCAGATCCAGAAGGGGACGTCCAACGCGGTTACCTCCGGTCCACTGGCAGCAGTCAGCACCGGAGGTCTCTCCCACCGGCCACGACGGCGGCCGGCCGGTGACGCCGGGGTACGCGTACCCGTGCTGACGACGTCACCGCGGGCGGGATACTCCCCTCCACGGCTCCGCGGGCACGGCGCAGCGCACCCGGCGGAGTCACAGGTCGCAACGGTCGAGGGGCGCCCGGGGTTCCCCGGACGCCCCTCGGTCCCGCAGGACGGGTCAGGTCACGCCCGTGCCGACGCCGTTCGTCAGGCGTGGGCGGCGTCGAACTGGCGCAGCTCCTTCTTGAGCTCGGCGAGCTCGTCGCGGAGGCGGGCGGCCACCTCGAACTGCAGCTCCCGGGCGGCGGCCAGCATCTGCTCGTTCATCTGCGTGATGAGGTCGGCCAGCTCCGCGCGCGGCAGGCCCTGGACGTCGATCGCGCCGGCCTTGGACCGGCTCTTCGACGACAGCCCCGGCACCGGCGCCTTCCCGCGCGACTGCTGCCGGCCCGACCCGCCGATCAGCTCGGTGGCGGCCTCGGCGTCCTCGGACTCGCGGTAGATGCCGTCGAGGATGTCGACGATCTTCTTGCGCAGCGGCTGCGGGTCGATGCCGTTGGCGGTGTTGTAGGCGATCTGCTTCTCGCGGCGCCGGTTGGTCTCCTCGATCGCCTGCGCCATCGACGGGGTGACCTTGTCGGCGTACATGTGCACCTCGCCGGACACGTTGCGCGCCGCGCGGCCGATGGTCTGGATCAGGGAGGTGGTCGACCGGAGGAAGCCCTCCTTGTCGGCGTCGAGGATCGCCACCAGCGACACCTCGGGCAGGTCGAGGCCCTCGCGCAGCAGGTTGATCCCGACCAGCACGTCGTACTCGCCCTGCCGCAGCTCGCGCAGCAGCTCCACCCGGCGCAGGGTGTCGACCTCCGAGTGCAGGTACCGGACCTTGATGCCGAGCTCGAGCAGGTAGTCGGTGAGGTCCTCGGCCATCTTCTTGGTCAGCGTGGTGACCAGGACGCGCTCGTCCTTCTCGGTGCGCTCGCGGATCTCGCCCACCAGGTCGTCGATCTGGCCCTTGGTCGGCTTGACCACGACCTCCGGGTCGACCAGGCCGGTGGGGCGGATGACCTGCTCGACGAACTCGCCGCCGGTGCGGCCGAGCTCGTAGGGGCCCGGGGTGGCCGACAGGTACACCGTCTGGCCGATCCGGTCGGTGAACTCCTCCCACTTGAGCGGGCGGTTGTCCATCGCCGAGGGCAGCCGGAAGCCGTGCTCGACCAGCGTGCGCTTGCGGCTCATGTCGCCCTCGTACATGCCGCCGATCTGCGGCACGGTCACGTGCGACTCGTCGATCACGAGCAGGAAGTCGTCGGGGAAGTAGTCGATGAGACAGGCACCCGCGCTGCCCGGTGCCCGGCCGTCGATGTGCCGGCTGTAGTTCTCGATGCCGGAGCAGAAGCCGACCTGGCGGATCATCTCGATGTCGTAGGTGGTCCGCATGCGCAGCCGCTGCGCCTCCAGCAGCTTGCCCTGCTTCTCCAGCTCGGCCAGCCGCTCCTCGAGCTCGGCCTCGATGGTGCGGATCGCCCGCTCCATCCGCTCCGGGCCGGCGACGTAGTGGCTGGCCGGGAAGACGAACAGCTCCTGGACCTCGCGCACGACCTCGCCGGTGAGCGGGTGCAGGTAGTACAGCCGCTCCACCTCGTCGCCGAACATCTCGATCCGGACGGCGAGCTCCTCGTACACCGGGAAGACCTCGATCGTGTCGCCGCGCACGCGGAAGGTGCCGCGACTGAACGCGAGGTCGTTGCGGGTGTACTGCTCGGTGACGAGCGTGCGCAGCAGGTCGTCGCGGTCGCGCTCCTCCCCCACCTGGATGCGCAGCGCCCGGTCGACGTACTCCTCCGGCGTGCCCAGGCCGTAGATGCAGGAGACGGTGGAGACCACGACGACGTCCCGCCGGGTGAGCAGGCTGTTGGTCGCCGAGTGCCGCAGCCGCTCGACCTCCTCGTTGACCGAGGAGTCCTTCTCGATGTAGGTGTCGGTCTGCGGGACGTAGGCCTCGGGCTGGTAGTAGTCGTAGTACGACACGAAGTACTCGACGGCGTTGTCCGGCAGCAGCTCGCGGAACTCGTTGGCCAGCTGCGCGGCCAGCGTCTTGTTCGGCGCCATCACGAGGGTGGGCCGCTGGACCTGCTCGATCAGCCAGGCCGTGGTGGCCGACTTCCCGGTGCCGGTGGCGCCGAGGAGCACGGTGTCCGTCTCGCCGGAGTTCACCCGCTCCGCGAGGGCCTGGATCGCCGCCGGCTGGTCGCCCGAGGGCTGGAACTCGCTGACGACGCGGAAACGCCCCTGGGTGGGCCGGATGTCAGAGGTCGCGCGCACGGGGACGACGGTACGACCGCCCGGTGACAGGACGCCGCGAGTGACGGGTGGTGATCACGGGACCGACGGGGCGTGTCGCTTGCGGACGCGTCGCCCTCGTGCTCGTGCTCGGCCCCGGGACCCGCTAGCGTGCCCTCCTGCAGGCGCGGTGCCGCGCCGGGGACCAGTGCCACCCGGGATGCCCGGACGAGGTCGGACCCCGGCGCCCCGCGCCTCGGTACCTGGTGTGCCCGGCCCCGCGCCGGGGTGCACCGGACCCGCACACGACGCCCTCCGCGGCCCCGGCCGCGGAGGGCGTCGTCGTCCCGGCTCCCCTCCCGTGATCTCCGCCGCGTCAGGTGTGGACCCGCCCGCTCGGGGCTAAGGAGCCCGCGGGCACCCGTGTGCCCCGACCCCCCTCCGACGGCCGCGGCGGGGGGCCACCGCGCCCTGCACCACCCGGGGCGCCCGCGCAGGAGGAAACACGTCGATGACCCAGGTGTGGCCTGGAACCGCCTACCCGCTGGGTGCCACGTACGACGGCACCGGGACCAACTTCGCCCTGTTCAGCGAGGTCGCCGAGAAGGTCGAGCTCTGCCTGTTCGACGAGCAGGGCAACGAGGAGCGGATCCGGCTCCCGGAGATGGACGGCTACGTGTGGCACGCGTTCCTGCCCGGCATCCAGCCCGGGCAGCGCTACGGCTACCGCGTCCACGGCCCGTACGACCCGGCGAACGGGCAGCGCTGCAACCCCAACAAGCTGCTGCTGGACCCCTACGCCAAGGCCATCGACGGCGCCATCGACTGGGACGAGGCCTGCTTCGGCTACCGGTTCGGCAGCGGCGAGCGCAACGACGCCGACTCGGCGCCGCACATGCCGAAGTCCGTCGTCATCAACCCGTACTTCGACTGGGGCGTGGACCGCCCGCCGCGGACCCCCTACAACAAGACGGTCATCTACGAGGCCCACGTCAAGGGCCTGACGATGACCCACCCGCGCATCCCCGAGGAGCTGCGCGGCACCTACGCCGGCATCGCCCACCCGGCGGTCGTCGAGCACCTGCAGTCCCTCGGCGTGACCGCCATCGAGCTCATGCCGGTGCACCAGTTCGTGCAGGACGACACGCTGCTGCAGAAGGGCCTGCGCAACTACTGGGGCTACAACACGATCGGCTTCTTCGCGCCGCACAACGAGTACGCGCAGCAGACCGACGGCCAGCAGGTGCAGGAGTTCAAGGGCATGGTCCGGACCCTGCACGAGGCGGGCATCGAGGTGATCCTCGACGTCGTCTACAACCACACGGCCGAGGGCAACCACAACGGCCCGACGCTGTCGTTCAAGGGCATCGACAACCGGGCCTACTACCGGCTGGTCGAGGGCGACGAGCAGTACTACATGGACACCACGGGCACCGGGAACTCGCTCAACGTCCGGCACCCGCAGTCGCTGCAGCTGATCATGGACTCGCTGCGGTACTGGGTCACCGAGATGCACGTCGACGGGTTCCGGTTCGACCTGGCCTCCACGCTGGCCCGGCAGTTCCACGAGGTGGACCGGCTGTCGGCGTTCTTCGACCTGGTGCACCAGGACCCGATCGTCAGCCAGGTGAAGCTCATCGCCGAGCCCTGGGACGTCGGCGACGGCGGCTACCAGGTGGGTAACTTCCCGGCGCTGTGGACCGAGTGGAACGGCAAGTACCGCGACACCGTCCGCGACTTCTGGCGCGGCGAGGACGCCACCATCGGCGAGTTCGCCAGCCGCATCTCCGGCTCGGCCGACCTCTACAAGCACTCCGGCCGCCGGCCGGTGGCGAGCATCAACTTCGTCACCGCGCACGACGGGTTCACCCTCAACGACCTCGTGTCCTACAACGAGAAGCACAACGAGGCCAACGGCGAGGACAACAACGACGGCGAGAGCCACAACCGCAGCTGGAACTGCGGCGTCGAGGGCGAGACCGACGACCCCGAGGTGCTGGAGCTGCGCGCGCGGCAGCGGCGCAACTTCCTCGTGTCGCTGATGCTCAGCCAGGGCGTGCCGATGCTGCTGCACGGCGACGAGCTCGGCCGCACGCAGCGGGGCAACAACAACGGCTACTGCCAGGACTCCGAGCTGACCTGGATCGACTGGGACGACGTCGACGAGGGGCTGCTGGAGTTCACCAAGCTGGTCACCCGGCTGCGCACCGAGCACCCGACGTTCCGCCGCCGCCGGTTCTTCCACGGCCGGCCGGTGCGCCGCGAGGAGGGCGACCCGGTGCAGGACGTCGCCTGGTTCACCCCGGCCGGCGAGCTGATGAGCGACGAGGACTGGGACGCCGGCTTCGCCAAGTCGCTGGCGATGTACCTCAACGGCCACGGCATCCGGGAGACCGACGAGCGCGGCGAGGACGTCGTCGACGACTGCTTCTACCTGGCGTTCAACGCCCACCACGAGCCGATCGACTTCACCGTGCCGCCGTCGGAGTACGCCGAGGGCTGGACGGTCGTCGTCGACACCGCGGAGATGGGCCAGGTGGAGCCGGTGCAGGTCAAGGCCGGCGACGTCGTCACCGTGGCCGCCCGCGCCACCGTCGTGCTGCAGGCCGCCCCGTGAGCGAGGCCCCGGACGGCAGTCAGTCCGTTGACGCTGCCGAGCGGCGGCGGGCCACGCCGGCGGCGACCTACCGGCTGCAGGTGACCGCCGACTTCACCCTCGACGACGCCGCGGCCGTCGCCGGCTACCTCGCGGACCTCGGCGTCACCCACGCCTACTCCTCCCCGCTGCTCCGCTCGGCCGCGGGCAGCACGCACGGGTACGACACCGTCGACCACGCGCACGTCGACGAGTCGCGGGGCGGGCAGGAGGGCTTCGACCGGTTCGTCGCCGCGCTGCACGAGCACGGGCTCGGCCTGGTGCTCGACCTCGTGCCCAACCACATGGGCGTCGCCGACCCGGCCGAGGCACCGTGGTGGTGGGACGTGCTGCAGCACGGGCGCGACAGCGCGCACGCGTCGGCCTTCGACGTCGACTGGGACTTCGGCGGGGGGCGCGTCCGCATCCCGGTGCTCGGCTCGGCCGACGACGTCGAGAAGCTCGAGGTGGTGGACGGGGAGCTCCGCTACTACGACAACCGCTTCCCCATCGCGCCCGGCACGGGCGAGGGCACGCCGCAGGAGGTGCACGACCGGCAGCACTACGAGCTGGTCGACTGGCGGCGCGCCGACGCCGACCTCAACTACCGGCGGTTCTTCGCCATCAACACCCTCGCCGGGCTGCGCGTGGAGGACCCGGAGGTCTTCCGCGCCACGCACGAGCTGGTGCTGCGCATGGTCTCCGACGGCGCCGTCGACGGGCTGCGGATCGACCACCCCGACGGCCTGGCCGACCCGAAGGGCTACCTGGACCGGCTGACCGACGCGTCGGGCGGCCGGTGGACGGTGGTCGAGAAGATCCTCGAGCCCGGCGAGGACCTGCCGGAGAGCTGGCGGGTGGCCGGCACCACCGGCTACGACGCGCTGGCCGAGGTCGACGACGTCCTGGTCGACCCGGCGGGCGAGGCGGCGCTGACCGCGCTGGACACCGAGCTGTCCGGCCGGGCGGTCGACTACGGGCAGCTGGTGCACGACTGCAAGCGCGAGGTCACCGACGGGATCCTCGGCTCCGAGGTCGCCCGGCTGGTCCGGGTGATCGGCGAGCTGCCGGGCGTCGACGTCGACACGGAGGAGGAGGCGCTGGCCGAGCTGCTGGCCTCCTTCTCGGTCTACCGCACCTACCTGCCCGACGGCCGCGAGCACCTCGACGCCGCGGTGGGCGACGTCCGCGACCGCCGGCCCGACCTGGTCGCCGCGGTGGACGCGCTGCACCCGGTGCTGGCGCAGGCCGGCACCGAGGCGGCCACCCGGTTCGAGCAGACCAGCGGCCCGGTGATGGCCAAAGGCGTCGAGGACAGCGCCTACTACCGCTGGGCGCGGTTCGTGGTGCTCAACGAGGTCGGCGGCGATCCGGCGCGCTTCGGCAGCACCCCGGAGGAGTTCCACGAGGCACAGGCGCGGCGGCTGGAGCGCAAGCCGGAGTCGATGACGACGCTCACCACGCACGACACCAAGCGCAGCGAGGACACCCGGGCCCGCCTGGCCGTCCTCGCCGAGGTGCCGACCGAGTGGGCGGACCTGGTCCGCGGCTGGCTGTCCCGCCACCCGCTGCCCGACCGGCCGCTGGCCCACCTCGTGTGGCAGAACCTGGTCGGCGCCTGGCCGCTGTCCCGCGAGCGGGCGCACGCCTACGCCGAGAAGGCCGCCCGCGAGGCCGGGCAGTCGACGACGTGGACCGACGTCGACGAGGCGTTCGAGGCGCAGCTGCACGCGATGGTCGACGCCGCCTTCGACGACGCGGCCACGAACCGCGAGATCGAGGCGTTCGTCGCACGGATCGCCCCGGCCGGCCGGTCCAACGGGCTGGCGCAGAAGCTGCTGCAGCTGACGATGCCCGGCGTCCCGGACGTCTACCAGGGCACCGAGCTCTGGGACCACTCGCTCGTCGACCCCGACAACCGCCGCCCGGTCGACTACGACGAGCGGCGCGCGCTGCTGGCCCGGCTCGACGGCGGGGAGGTGCCCGAGGTCGACGAGACCGGCGCGGCCAAGCTGCTCGTCGTCTCGCGAGCGCTGCGGCTGCGGCGGGACGCCCCCGGGCTGTTCACCGGCTACACCCCGGTGGCCGCCACCGGGTCCGCCGCGCAGCACGTCGTCGCCTTCGACCGTGGGTCCGGAGAGCAGGGCGGCGCGGTGACCGTGGCGACCCGGCTGCCGGTCGCGCTGGCCGCCACCGGCTGGGGCGACACCGCGCTGACGCTGCCGACCGGCGCCTGGCGCGACGTGCTCACCGGCACGCGCGTCGTCTCCGACGCCGGCGGCGCGCCCGTCGGCGAACTGCTGGCCCGGCTGCCGGTGGCCCTGCTCGTCCGGGAATGAGACGGAGGTCACGGCGGCGCCGGCCGGCGCCGCCGTGACCTGCGCCTCCCCCGGCCGCCGGGCGCGGGCCACCGCGGGGGACGCCGGGCGACACGCCGTGACGGGTGGGGCGGGTGTGCCGTCTCGTGATGCGGCCGTTACGTTTGCTCCCGCACGCAGGCCAATGACTGCCGCGTGCCGGAGTCGGTCCGCCGAACCCCGTCCGCCGGGCTCCGTTCCTCCTGCACAGCCAGGACGGGGGTGGGGGACCCACTTCGGCGCCTGCACCGCGGTCACGGGGGGACCGGACGCAGCGCCTCGGGGTGAAGCCGCACGTCGTGCGGCCGGGGCACCGATCGCTCCGAACCCGACAGCTCACCTCGCAGGCGGCGGATCGGAGATCCCCCATGCGCACGTCCACGTCCCTGCTCCGCCGTGCCCTCGTGACGACCGGCGTGGCCGCGGCCGCGATCGGCGTCGCCGCCGGCCCGGCCTCGGCCGCCGCCCCCAACGACTGGGACGCCGTCGCCCAGTGCGAGTCCAGCGGCAACTGGAGCATCAACACCGGCAACGGCTACTACGGCGGGCTGCAGTTCAGCCAGTCCACCTGGGCCGCCTACGGCGGCACCGAGTACGCCGCCCGCGCCGACCAGGCCACCAAGGCGCAGCAGATCGCCGTCGCCGAGCGCACGCTCGACGCCCAGGGCCCGGGTGCCTGGCCCACCTGCGGGAAGAGCCTCGACCCGTCGGCCCCGGAGGCCGGCACGGCGGCCGCCGCGCCCGCCCCCGAGCCCGCCGCCGCGCCTGCGGCGGCCGAGCCGGACACGGCCTCCCGGGCCGGCGAGTCCGCCGCCGGCGCCTCCGGCGGCTCGTACACCGTCCGGTCCGGCGACACGCTGGGCAAGATCGCCCGAGACCAGGGCGTCGACGGCGGCTGGAAGGCGCTCTACGCCGCCAACAGCGGCACGGTCAGCGACCCGAACCGGATCTACGTCGGCCAGGAGCTGAAGCTGGCGTGACCCGGGGCGGCAGCCGGGGGACCCGCTCCCCCGGCTGCCGCTCGCGGTTGACCGGGCCCGCAGCGGGCAAGAGGGACCGGTCAGCCGCGCTACCGCTGGGAGGCCCCCGCATGTCCGCACCCGTCGAGTTCGCCGTCTGGGCGCCCGTGCCCGAGCGCGTGCGCCTGCAGGTCGACGGCACGGTGCACGACATGCGCCGCGACGACGACGGCTGGTGGCGGGCCGAGGTCGAGGCCGGCCCGGAGTCCGACTACGGCTACCTGCTCGGCGACGACGACACCCCCCGCCCAGACCCGCGCTCGCGCCGGCAGCCCGACGGCGTGCACGGGCCGTCCCGCCGGTTCGACCCGTCGGCGTACGCGTGGGGCGACACCGCCTGGACCGGGCGCCCGCTGGCCGGCGGCGTCGTCTACGAGCTGCACGTCGGCACGTTCACGCCCGAGGGCACCCTCGACTCGGCCATCGACCGGCTGGGCCACCTCGTCGACCTCGGCGTCGACTTCGTCGAGCTGCTGCCGGTCAACGGCTTCGACGGCACGCACAACTGGGGCTACGACGGCGTGCTCTGGTACACGGTGCAGGAGAGCTACGGCGGGCCCGCGGCCTACCAGCGGTTCGTCGACGCCTGCCACCAGCGCGGGATCGGCGTGATCCAGGACGTCGTCTACAACCACCTCGGCCCGTCGGGGAACTACCTGCCGCTGTTCATGCCGGTCTTCTCCGAGGGCGGCGCGAACACCTGGGGCGAGTCGGTCAACCTGTCCGGGCCGGACTCCGACGAGGTCCGCCGCTACGTCCTCGACAACGCCCTGATGTGGCTGCGCGACATGCACGTCGACGGGCTGCGGCTGGACGCCGTCCACGCGCTGGTCGACGAGCGCGCCACCCACGTGCTCGAGGAGATGGCCCAGGAGGTCGACCGGCTCTCGGTCGCCGTCGGCCGGCCGCTCACGCTGATCGCCGAGAGCGACCTCAACGACCCCCGCATGGTCACCCCGCGGGTGGCCGGGGGCACCGGCATCGCCGCCCAGTGGAGCGACGACTTCCACCACGCCCTGCAGGCCGTCCTGACCGGCGAGGGCCAGGGCTACTACGGCGACTTCGCCGAGGCCGGCCTCGCCGGGCTGGCCAAGACCCTCACCGGCGCCTACTTCCACGACGGCACGTGGTCGAGCTTCCGCCGCCGCTCCCACGGCCGGCCGGTGGACACCGCCCGGCTGCCGGGCTGGAGGTTCCTGGGCTACCTGCAGGACCACGACCAGATCGGCAACCGCGCGATCGGCGACCGCGTCTCGGCGACGCTGTCCCCCGGCCTGCTCGCCGTCGGCGCGACCCTGGTGCTGACCAGCCCGTTCACGCCGATGCTGTTCATGGGCGAGGAGTGGGGCGCCTCGACGCCGTGGCAGTTCTTCACCAGCCACACCGACCCCGACATCGGCCGGGCGACGGCGGAGGGCCGCAAGAGCGAGTTCGCCGAGCACGGCTGGGACGCCGACGAGGTGCCCGACCCGCAGGACCCGGAGACGTTCCGGCGCTCGAAGCTCGACTGGGCCGAGCTGGACCGGGAGCCGCACGCGCGGCTGCTCGAGGTGCACCGGACGCTGCTGGCGCTGCGCCGGCAGCACCCCGACCTCGTCGACGCCGACCTGTCGGCGGTCGAGGTCGGCTGGGACGACGAGGACCGCGTCCTGGTCGTGCACCGCGGCGGGCTGCGGGTGGTGGCCAACCTGTCCGGGCGGCCGCAGCCGGTGCAGCTGGACCGGCCGGCGACCGGGGTGCTGTTCGCGACCGCCGACGAGCCGTCCCTGGACGGCGCGACGGTGACCGTCCCGGCCGAGAGCGCGGCCGTCCTCACCACCTGATGCGCCGGCTGCTCCCCTCCCCCGGCGGGGCGGACCTCACCGACGACGACCTGGCGGCGGCCTACGCGCTGCCGCCCGGTCGCTCGTTCCGCGTGGACTTCGTCGCCTCGCTCGACGGCGCGGTCACCGTGGACGGCGTCAGCGCCGGGCTCGGCTCGCCCGGCGACCGGCGGGTGTTCTCGACGCTGCGCGCGCTGGCCGACGTCGTCCTGGTCGGGCACGGGACGGCGGCCGGTGAGGGCTACGGCCCGGTGACGACGGCCTCGGCGGTCGGGCGGCGGCGGGCCGCGCTCGGCCGGCCGCCGGAGCTGCCGGTCGCGGTGGTGTCGCGCCGGGCCTCGCTCGCGCCCGGCGCCCGGCTGGCGCAGCCGCCCACGCTGCTGGTCACCTGCGCCGCCGCGGACCCCGGCCGCCGGGCCGCGCTCGCCGACGCCGGGGTGGACGTGCTGGTCTGCGGGGACGCCGACGTCGACCTGCCGCTCGCGCTGGACCGGCTCGCCGACCGCGGCCTCGAGCAGGTGCTGTGCGAGGGCGGGCCGTCGCTGCTGTCGGCGGCGCTGGACGCCGGCGTGGTCGACGAGCTCGACCTCACCGTCTCCCCCGCGCTGGTCGGCGGCCAGGCGCGGCTGCTGGACCGTACGCTGCGCGACGTCGTCCGCCCGCGGCTGACGCAGGTGCTCGAGGAGGACGGCGTCCTGTTCACCCGCTACGCGGTGCGCTGAGTCCACGGCGCGGGTCCCGGGGTGGCAGTCATGGCCGTTCCTGCCACCCGTCCGGTCGACGGCGGTCTGCCGGTGCGGGGGTCCGCTGGTTGACTGACCTGCATGGACCTGCCCGTGCTGCCGCCGGTCAAGCCGATGCTGGCCAAGGCCACGACGAAGCTCCCGACCGGGGACGGGCTGTTCTACGAGCCCAAGTGGGACGGCTTCCGCTGCATCGTCTTCCGCGACGGCGACGAGGTGGAGCTCGGCAGCCGCAACGAGCGCCCGCTGACCCGCTACTTCCCCGAGGTCGTGGCCGCGGTCAAGGAGGCCCTGCCCGAGCGCTGCGTCGTCGACGGGGAGATCGTCGTGCCGCAGGGCGACCGGCTGCACTTCGAGTCGCTGCTGCAGCGCATCCACCCCGCGAAGTCGCGGGTGGACCTGCTCGCCGAGCAGACGCCGGGCCACTTCGTCGCCTTCGACCTGCTCGCGCTCGGTGACGAGTCGCTGATGGAGACGCCGTTCGCCGAGCGCCGGCAGCGGCTGCGCGAGGTGCTGGACCGCGGGCACGAGCGGGTGCACGTCACCGCGGTCACCCGGGACGCCGCGATCGCGCAGCGCTGGTTCGACGAGTTCGAGGGGGCCGGTCTCGACGGCGTGGTCGCCAAGGACGCCGACCTGCCCTACGGCCCCGACCAGCGGCTGATGACCAAGGTCAAGCACGTGCGCACCGCCGACTGCGTGGTCGCCGGGTTCCGCTGGCACAAGAGCGGACCGGTCGTCGGGTCGCTGCTGCTCGGGCTGTACGACGACGGCGGCCTGCAGCACGTCGGCGTCGCGGCGTCGTTCCCCATGGCGCGGCGGGCCGAGCTGGTGGAGGAGCTGGCGCCCTACCGGGCTCAGGCGCTCGACGGGCACCCGTGGCAGGACTGGGCGAACGCCGAGGTGCAGGAGAACGGCGAGCACCGGATGCCGGGGGCGCAGAGCCGGTGGAACGCGAAGAAGGACCTGTCCTGGGTGCCGCTGCGCCCGGAGCTCGTCGTCGAGATCAAGTACGACCAGCTGGAGGGACGGCGGCTGCGGCACACCGGGCAGTTCCTCCGGTGGCGGCCCGACCGCGAGCCGCGCAGCTGCACCTACGACCAGCTCGAGGTCCCGGTCCGCTACGACCTGGCCGAGGTGTTCAACGGGTGACCGGCACCTGCGGAACGGCCTGTCCGCGGCGCCTCCTACGGTCGTGAGCATGCGTCTGCGCCGCGGCCTGCTCGCCGCCTCGACCGGACTGCTCGTGGCGGTCGCCGGCTGTAGCTCCTTCTCGGACCCGGACCCGTCGTCGGCGGACTCCTCGTCGGCCGCCTCCTCGACGCCGGCCGAGCCGGAGGCCGCGCCGATCACCTGGACCGACTGCGACGCGCAGATCACCGAGCTCGTGGCCGGCACGCCCGGCAGCGAGCGCGACCTCGCCTTCGAGTGCGGCCGCACCGAGGTGCCCATCGACCACGAGGAACCCGAGGGCGCGACGCTGCCGCTGTTCCTCGTCCGCGCGACGCTGGCCGGGCAGACCGACCGGATCGGCTCGCTGCTGGTGAACCCGGGCGGTCCCGGCGTCTCGGGGGCCGACCTCGGGCTGAGCCTGGCGCTGTCGCTGCCCGAGGACGTGTTGCGCCGCTTCGACGTGGTCGGCTTCGACCCGCGCGGCGTCGGCCTGTCCACGCCGGTGGAGTGCGTGCCCGCCGAGCTCAAGGACCGCATGACCGCCGCGGAGCCCCGGCCCACCGACCAGCAGCAGATGGACGAGGTCCTCACGCTCAAGGACGAGGCGGCCGACGCCTGCGCCGAGGAGTACGGCGACGCGCTCGGCACCTTCAACACCGTCGCCACCGCGCGCGACATGGACCTGCTGCGCGAGTCGCTGGGCGACGAACAGCTGACCTACCTCGGCTACTCCTACGGCACCACGCTCGGCTCCACCTACGCCGAGCTGTTCCCGGAGAAGGTCCGCGCGATGGTGCTCGACGCCGCGGTCGACCCCGACGCCGACCCGCAGGCCGACGCGGAGGCACAGGCCGCGGGGTTGGAGGCGGGGTTCGACGCGTTCGCCGCCAACTGCGTCGCCCTGGTGTCCGGGTGCCCGATCGGGGGCGACCCCCGGACGTTCGTGCAGGACCTGCTGACCGCCGCCGCCACCACGCCGATCCCGAGCAGCACGCCCGGAGAGACCCGCACCGCGACACCGGGCGTCGTCGTCGCCGCCGTCACCGCGGCCCTCTACGACACCGGGTCGTGGCCGCAGCTCTCGCAGGCGCTGGCCGCCGCGCGCAACGGCGACGCGGCGGGCCTCTTCTCGATCGCCGACCCCTCCGCCGGCCGGCTCCAGGACGGCACGTACACCAACCGGCTCGACGCCGACTTCACGATCAGCTGCGCCGACACCCCCGAGGAGGAGACGTTCTCCGAGGAGGAGGTGCTGCAACTGGCCCAGGAGTGGTCGCAGCGGTACCCGCTGTTCGGCGCCGGGGCCGCCTCCGGGCTCTACACCTGCGGCGTGTGGGACGCCGAGCGGACGCCGCTGCCCGAACGGGACGCCGAGGGCAGCGCGCCGATCCTCGTCGTCGGCAACTCCGGGGACCCGGTCACGCCGCTGCCCGGCGCCGAGGACCTGGCCGCGGACCTCACCGCCGGCACGCTGCTGGTCTGGCAGGGCCAGGGGCACACCGCCTACCCGAAGACCGACTGCGTCACCGCGGCGGTCAACGCCTACCTGATCGACCTCACGGCGCCCCAGGACGGGCTGACGTGCCCGGCCTGAGCCGCCCCGGACCCGGGAGCTGACGGATGGCGAGCAGCAAGGACGCGGTCACGCTGACCGTCGACGGGCACGAGGTGCGGGTCTCCAACCCGGAGAAGCCGTACTTCGCCGAGCGCGGCATCCGGAAGATCGACGTCGTCGAGTACTTCGTCAGCGTCGGCGAGGGGATCCTGTTCGCCCTGCGGGACCGGCCGACGACGCTGGAGCGCTGGCCCGGCGGCGTCTTCGAGGGCGCCCGGCTGTCGACCCGGATGGACAACACCGGCGACGCCTTCTACCAGAAGCGGGTGCCCAAGAACGCGCCCGACTGGGTGCCGACGGCGCACATCACCTTCCCCAGCGGCCGGACGGCCGACGAGATCGCGCCGGACTCGGTCGCCGTCGTCGCGTGGTGCGCCAACCTCGGCACGCTCACCTTCCACCCGTGGCCGGTGGACAGGACCGACGTCGAGTCGCCCAACCAGATCCGCATCGACCTCGACCCGCAGCCGGGCACCGACTTCTCCGACGCCGTGTGGGTCGCGCCGCACGTGCGGGAGCTGCTGCACGAGCTCGGCATGGAGGGGTGGCCGAAGACCTCCGGCGGGCGCGGGGTGCACGTGTACGTGCCGATCCAGCCGCGGTGGACGTTCACCGACGTGCGCCGCGCGGTCATCGCCTTCGGCCGCGAGCTGGAGCGGCGGCTGCCCGACCGCGTGACGATGTCGTGGTGGAAGGAGGAGCGCGGCGAGAAGATCTTCATCGACTACAACCAGATGGCCCGGGACCGCACGATCGCCTCGGCGTACTCCGTCCGGCCCAAGCCGCACGCGCCGGTGAGCGCACCGCTGGACTGGGACGAGCTGCCCGACGTGCACCCCACCGACTTCACCGTGCTGACCGTGCCGGAGCGGTTCCGGGCGGTCGGTGACAAGCACGCGGGACTGGCCGGGCACGCCTACTCCATCGAGCCGCTGCTCGAGCTGGCCGAGCGCCAGGCCGCCGACCAGGGCCTGGGCGACCTGCCCTATCCGCCGGACTACCCGAAGATGCCGGGCGAGCCGATGCGGGTGCAGCCCAGCCGGGCCCGGAAGCCGGCCGACGAGAACGCCTGATCCGGCCCTCGACGCGAGGGGAGCACGGCGCTCACTCCACGGACGACCCGCGTCCTGTGGTGGATCCGGCGTGCTCCTCCGGTGGACCTGCCGGGCGCCTGGGGCGGCTCTCGGGGTGTCCGCTGCTCCTCCCGCTGGCTGACCGCGGCCTGCGGCCGCGAGCCGGTGCTCGACGAGCGGCCGGGCACGCCGTCGCCGCGTGGTTCGCCGTCACTCGCATGACCGGGTCCAGCCGGCGGTCGTGGACGACGTCCTGGGGCGTCGGTGAGAGGCACGAACCTGCCGGCACGTCACCGTTGCGCCGTTCACCTGTCCCCCTCACCCCTGCCGCCGGACCGAGTCTGTGGTGGGCGGAGGTCCTGTCCGAGCACGCAGTCGACGGGCGGACCCCGTCCCTCTTCTGGCTCGACTCGTCCGGTCCCAGGCTCGGGTGGGTCCTGACCTCGACCGGCGCGCCTCCGCGACCCGAGCCCCCCGTGGTCGACCTCGTCCGCCGACTCCGCAGCACGCTCGTCGTCGAGGGTCCCTCGCACGCCCGAGCCCACACCGCCGTCGTGCTCTCGCGTCCGGGTGCAGCAGCGATCGATCCCGACGAGGACGGCCTGGGGACCTGGAGCCTCCACGTCGCAGCACGGGGCTGGATCACGACCGTCGTCGACCCACCGACGGGGAGGTTTCCTCCGCGCCGCGTCGCCCGGCGGTCCCCCGCCCGGCTCCTCGACCGTAGGTGGCGTGTTGACTAGGATAAGGGTCATGACGACGCAGTCGCTGGCGGCGGTCAAGGCGCACTTCAGCCAGGTGATCGACGAGGTCGCCGCCACGCACGAGCGCGTCACCATCACCAGGAACGGCACTCCGGTCGCGGTCATCCTCGCCGTCGAGGACTACGAGTCCCTGATGGAGACGTTGGAGGTCCTCTCCGATCCCCGAGCGCGCTCGGACATCAGGGAGGCCGAGGCGGCGATGGCCGCCGGTGAGGTCTACGGCGAGGCCGAGGTGCGGGCCGCACTCGCGGCCCGCCGGCGGTGACCGGCCCTCGTCACCACACCGTCGTCCTCTCGGCGGCGGCCGAGCGGGCCATCGAGCGAGACCTCCCCGAGCGGGTGGCTGTCGCGGTCGTCGACTTCCTCTACGGGCCGCTGGCCGCGGACCCGTACCGCGTCGGGAAGCCGCTGCGGTTCGAACTCGAGGGCTACTGGTCCGCGCGGCGGGGCCAGTACCGCGTCATCTACTCGATCCACGACGACGAGGTCCTCGTCAGGGTCGTGCGCATCTCGCACCGCGCCGACGTCTACGGCTGACCGATCGATCCTGCCGGCGCGGGCGCGTGCGGATCTCGGTCCCCCACGATGCCGGGGCGAGCCGATGCGGGTGCAGCCCGACCGGGCCCGGCAGCCGGCCGACGGGAACGCCTGATCCCGGGCCGTGCACGACCGGGTCAGCGGAAGACGACGGTGCTCTGGCCGTTGAGCAGCACCCGCCGCTCGCTGTGCCAGCGCACCGCCCGGGACAGCGCCAGGGCCTCGGCGTCCTGGCCGACCGTGGCGAGGGCGCGCGGGTCGAAGGTGTGGTCGATGCGGATGACCTCCTGCTCGATGATCGGCCCCTCGTCCAGGTCGGGCGTGACGTAGTGGGCCGTCGCGCCGACGAGCTTCACGCCGCGGTCGAAGGCCTGGTGGTAGGGCTTGGCGCCCTTGAAGCCCGGCAGGAACGAGTGGTGGATGTTGATCATCCGGCCGTGCAGCGCGGCGCACGTCTCGTCGGAGAGCACCTGCATGTACCGGGCGAGCACCACCAGGTCGGCCCGGTGCTCGTCGACCAGCTCGAGCAGCCGCGCCTCGGCCTCCCGCCGGGTCGCCGGCGTGACCGGCACGTGGGAGAACGGCAGCCCGGCCGCCTCGGCCATCGGGCGCAGGTCCTCGTGGTTGGAGACCACGGCGACCAGGTCGGCGCCGAGGCTGCCGGCCCGCCAGCGGAAGACCAGGTCGTTGAGGCAGTGGCCGAGCCTGGACACCATGACGAGCACGCGCTGCGGCTGGTCACCGGTGACCTGGTAGGTCATGCCGAACTCGTCGGCCACCGGACCGAACCCCGCCGACAGGCGGTCGGCGTCGGTGTCCTGCGAGCAGATGAACGCCGTCCGCAGGAACAGCTGGCCGCGGACGGCGTCGTCGAACTGCTGGTGCTCGACGATGTCGCAGCCGTGCTCGAACAGGAACGAGCTGACCGCGCGCACGATGCCCGGGCGCTCCTGGCAGCTCAGCGTGAGCGTGAACGGGTGGGTCACGGGTGCCTCCTCAGCACTCGACGAGGTTGAGGGCCAGCCCGCCTCGGGCGGTCTCCTTGTACTCGTCCTTCATGTCGGCGCCGGTCGTGCGCATCGTCGTGATGGCCTTGTCGAGCGAGACGTGGTGCCGGCCGTCCCCGCGCACGGCCATGCGGGCCGCGGTGACGGCCTTGACCGAGCCGACGGCGTTGCGCTCGATGCACGGGATCTGCACCAGCCCGCCGACGGGGTCGCAGGTGAGTCCGAGGTTGTGCTCGATGCCGATCTCGGCGGCGTTCTCCACCTGCTCCGGCGTCCCGCCGAGCACCTCGGCGAGACCGGCGGCGGCCATGGAGCAGGCCGAGCCGACCTCGCCCTGGCAGCCCACCTCCGCACCGGAGATCGAGGCGTTCTCCTTGAACAGCAGCCCGATCGCCGCGGCGGTGAGCAGGAACCGCACCACCCCGTCCTCGGAGCAGGAGGGGACGAAGTCGCGGTAGTAGTGCAGGACGGCCGGGACGATCCCGGCGGCGCCGTTGGTCGGCGCGGTGACCACCCGCCCGCCGGCGGCGTTCTCCTCGTTGACCGCCAGGGCGTAGAGGGTGACCCACTCCATCGCACGGAGCGGGTCGGTCTCGTCCGTGTGCGTCTCCAGCTGGGCGCGCAGCGCGGCCGCGCGCCGGCGGACCCGCAGCCCCCCGGGCAGGACGCCGGTGGTCCGGGTGCCGCGCTCCACGCACTCCTGCATCACCGCCCAGACGTGCAGCAGCCCGGCGCGGACCTCCGCCTCGCTCCGCCAGGAGAGCTCGTTGGCCAGCATCACGTCGCTGATCCGCAGCCCGGTCTCCCGGGTGCGCGCCAGGAGCTCCTCGCCGCTGCGGAACGGGTGGCGCACCGGCGTGGCGTCCTCGACGCGCACCGGGTGGCCGGCCTCGTCCTCGTCGAGGACGAAGCCGCCGCCCACCGAGTAGTACTCGCGGCGGCAGAGCTCCGCCCCGTCGGCGTCGACGGCCCGGAAGAGCATCCCGTTGCTGTGGAAGTCCAGCCGCCTGCGCCGGTGGAGGACGACGTCGTCGTCCACGCAGAACGCGACGGGGTGCTCGCCGGCCAGCCGGAGCTCCCCCTCGCGGCGGATCGTCTCGACCCGCGGCCCGGCCGCGACCGGGTCGACGAGGTCGGGCCGCTCGCCCTCGAGGCCGAGGACGACGGCCGGCACGCTGCCGTGGCCGTGACCGGTGGCGCCGAGCGAGCCGAACAGCTCGCACCGGACGCCGGCCACCCGCCCGAGCACCCCGTCCTCGACCAGGCGCGCGGCGAAGGCGCGGGCGGCCCGCATGGGACCGACGGTGTGCGAGCTGGAGGGCCCGATCCCGACCCTGAAGAGGTCGAAGGCGCTGATGGTCACCGTGCCTCCCGCTCCCCCGCCGTCACCGGCTCAGGTACACAGTTGGTATATCAGTAGTAGGATGACGGTATGTCGATCCCTCTGGCGAGGCAAGACCCGATGGCCGTCCGCCTCTACGATCTGCGCGTGACCGCCGCACCGCTGGAGTCGGACCCGTCGGCCGCCACCTCCCTGGCGGACAGGGCCTACGTGGCGATCCGGGACCGGCTGATCATGCTCGACATCCGCCCGGGCGACCCGATCGACGACGACGAGCTGGCCGGGGCGCTGGGCGTGGGCCGCACCCCGGTCCGCGAGGCGCTCAAGCGGCTGGAGGGCGACCGGCTCGTGGTGTCCTACCCGCGGCGGGGCACGTTCGCGACCGGCATGGACATCTCCGACCTGGCCCACATCTCCGAGATCCGGGCGCAGCTCGAGCCGCTGGCCGCCCGCCGGGCCGCCGAGCGCGCTCCCCGGACCGGGACGGCCGGCCTCGAGGAGCTGGCCGCCCACATCGAGCAGCTGGACGTCACCGAGGTCGGCCGGGCCGAGCTCATGCGGTGGGACCTGGCGGTGCACCGGACCATCTACCGGGCCGCGGGCAACCCCCACCTCGAGGACGTCCTGATCCGGTACGACAACCTGGCGACGCGGATCTTCTGCCTGTTCCTCGACCGGCTCCCCACCGTGGACGTGCACGTGCGGGAACACGTGGAGCTGCTCCGGGCGATCGCCGCCGGGGACGCCGACCGGGCCGACGAGCTCGCCCGCGAGCACGTCCTCGGCTTCGAGCGGACGATCCGCGCCGTCATCTGAACGGACGCCCCGGTCCCCACCGGCCCGCGAGCGGGCCGGCGGCGGGGACCCGGCCCCTCCCTCAGGCGCGGATGCGGGTCATCTCCGGGTCGACGAGCGGCTCGGCGGTGACGGTCGCCGGGATGCGGCGGCCGAAGTACTCGATCTCGACCCTCGTGCCGACGGTCGCCGAGGCCGGCAGCCAGGCGTAGGCGATCGGCCTGCCGATGGTGTGCCCGAAGGCCGCGCTGGTCACGTAGCCGGCCGGAGCGCCGTCCACGAGGACCGGCTCGTGGCCGAGGACGACGCTGCGGCCGTCGTCGATCGTCAGGCAGGACAGCCGGCGGCTCACCGTGTCCTCGCCCTTCCCGGCGAGTGCCGCCCGCCCGACGAAGTCGGCCTCCTTCTGGCGGCGGACGGCGAACCCGAGGCCGGCCTCGTACGGGTCGTGCTCGGTGGTCATGTCGTGGCCCCAGGCGCGGTAGCCCTTCTCCAGCCGGAGGCTGTTGAAGGCCGCGCGGCCCGCGGCGACCACGCCGAGGTCCTGGCCGGCGCGCCACAGCACGTCCCACAGCCGCCGGCCGGTGTCGGCGCCGGTGTAGAGCTCCCAGCCGAGCTCCCCGACGTAGGACAGCCGCATCGCCGTCACCGGCACCCCCCCGATCCGGGCCCGCTTGGCGCGGAAGTACCTCAGCCCGTCCCGGGAGAAGTCGTCGGAGCTGACCCGCTGGACCAGGTCGCGCGCCCGCGGGCCCCACAGGCCGATGCAGCACGTGCCGCCGGTGACGTCGCGGACCTGCACGCTGCCGTCGTCGGGCGCCTGGCGCAGGAGGTGGTCGAGGTCGAGGGGGCCGTTGGCGCCGACCTGGAACAGCTGCTCCCCCAGCCGGGCCACGGTGAGGTCGCTGCGGATGCCGCCGGCCTCGTCGAGGGCGAGCGTGTAGGTCACCGACCCGACGGACTTGTCCATCTCCCCCGTCGTCAGCCGCTGCAGCAGGGTGAGGGCGCCGGGGCCGCTGACCTCGAGCCGCTTGAGCGGCGTCATGTCGTACACGGCCACGGCGGTGCGGGTCTTCCACGCCTCCGCCGCTGCGATCGGGGACCAGAACCGCCCCGCCCACGTGTCGCGCTCCGGCGGGACCCACTCCGCGGGCAGCTCGTCCACCAGGTGCGCGTTGGCCTCGTACCAGTGCGGCCGCTCCCAGCCGGCGGCCTCGAGGAAGACCGCGCCGAGCTCCTGCTGCCGGGCGTGGAACGGGCTGACCCGGAGGTCGCGCGGGGACAGCCGCGGCTGCAGCGGGTGGACCACGTCGTAGACCTCGACGAAGTTCTGCTGCGAGGTCTCGCTGACGTACTCCGGCGCGAGCTGCACGTCCTCGAAGCGGTGCACGTCGCAGCCGTGCAGGTCGAGCTCGCTGCGGCCGTCGACGAGCAGCTGGGCCACCGAGCGGGCCACCCCGGCCGAGTGGGTCACCCAGACCGCCTCGGCGATCCAGAACCCCGCCACGTCCCGCGACTCCCCGATCAGCGGGGCGCCGTCGGGGGTGAACGAGAAGACGCCGTTGAAGCCGCTGTCGATCTTCGACGAGCGCAGCGAGGGCAGCAGCAGCCGGCTCTGCTCCCAGGCCGGGGCGAAGTCCTCCTCGGTGAAGGGCAGCATCGAGGGCATCGCGGACTCGCGGACGCCGTCCCCCTGGGGCAGCTCGCGCAGGTCGACGGGCATCGGCCGGTGGGCGTAGGACCCGATCCCGAGGCGGTCGGCGCGCTCCCGGAAGTAGAGGTCCTGGTCCTGGTGGCGCAGGATCGGCAGGCTCGCCTCGCCGATCTCGTCGTTGCGGCCGACGAGGCCGGGCACCTGGCCGGTCCAGACGAACTGGTGGGCCAGCGGCAGCAGGGGGACGTCCATCCCGACCATCGCGCCGAGCTCCTGCCCCCAGAAGCCGGCGCAGGAGACGACGAGGTCGGCGGGGACGACGCCGTCCGGGGTCCGGACACCGGTCACCCGGCCGCCGGCCTGCTCGATGCCGGTCACCCGGGTCGACCCCTGGAAGCGGGCGCCCCGGCCCTCGGCGCGGCGGGCCAGGGCGACGACCGCCCGGGACGCCCTGGCCAGGCCGTCGGTGGGGACGTGCAGGCCGCCGAGGATGCGGTCGGGGTCGACCAGCGGGTGCAGCCGCACGCACTCGTCGACGTCGACCACCCGCGCCTCGACACCCCACGAGGTGGCCCAGCCCTGCTTGCGGTGCAGGTCGGCGAGCCGCTCCGGTGTGGTGGCCACCTCGAGCCCGCCGACCTGGTTGAAGCACCAGGCGCCGTCGACGTCGAGGCCCAGGAACTTCTCCACGGTGTAGCGCGCGAACGCCGTCATGGTCCTGGAGGCGTTGGTCTGGAACACCAGCCCGGGCGCGTGGGACGTGGAGCCCCCGGTCAGCGGGATCGGTCCCTGGTCGAGCACGGTGACGCGGTCCCAGCCCCGGGCGGTCAGCTCGTCGGCCAGGTTGGCGCCGACGATCCCCGCTCCGATGATCACGACACGAGGGGTGGCGGACATTGCTGCGCTCCTGACTGCCGGAGGATCAGGTCGGCCCCTCTGCAGGGTCCCGCCGCGAGCCTGCGGGGGGCGGGGGGCAGAGGGGTCCTTCATCAGTGGGTGAACTCGAGGGCCGCGTCGAGCAGCCAGTCGGCCAGGTAGCCGGCGAAGGAGGACCGGACGAGGACGAGGACGACGACGTCGTCGCCGGTGTCCGACAGGCCCAGCAGGACGACGCCCGCCCGGCCGAGCGTGGTCTGGGCGCTGCTCCCCCGGCCGAACACCCGCGGGTGCAGGTCGATCGAGCAGCCCTTGGCGAGGACGTCGCGCACCCGCGACCCCGTGAGCCGCAGGCCGATCCGCTGGGCGGAGACGTCCGTCGCGGAGCCGCCCAGCGGGAGGACGGCGGCGCGGACCCGGGCCTCGAGCTCCTCGGGCGCCTCGGTGGTGCTGGTCAGCAGCCACTCGTCGGGGCCGAGCCAGACGGCCCGCCCCGCGCCGGCCGGCACCCAGGTGTTCGGGGTCGTCGGCAGGGCGACGCCGAGTGCCGCCGTCGCCGCGGCGTCCACGGTGGCGAGCCGGACGTCGGTCATCGCGACGAACGGCTCGACGGCGATGCCGACGGTCTCGGGCAGGCGCCCGAAGGCGGCGGTCCGTGCCTCGAGGGGGTGGGTGCGCGTCAGCTCAGCCATCGCGGCGGGCTCCTTCGGGATCGACCAGCACCGAGCCGGTGACCTCGACCGGGACGAGGGTGCCGTCGACGGGGACGTGCACGGTGTCGCCGATGCGGTCCCGGCCGCCCTCGACCAGGGCGAGGGCGAAGGGGCGGGCGAGCTCGGCGCTGCGGTAGCTGGAGGTGACGTGGCCGAGCATCGGGACCGGCGGGGGCGGCAACGCGCCGTCGGCGCGGAACTCCACGATCTGGGACCCCTCCGGCAGCACGGTCCGCCGGTCCACGGGCAGCAGCCCGACCAGCTGCTTGCGCAGCGGGTCGGCGTTGGCCGGGCGGGCGAAGGAGCGCTTGCCGACGAAGTCCGGCTTCTTCTTGGAGACCGCCCACGCCATGCCGAGGTCGTGCGGGGTGACGGTGCCGTCGGTGTCCTGCCCGATGATCGGGTAGCCCTTCTCCGCGCGGAGCACGTGCATGGTCTCCGTGCCGTACGGCGTGATGCCGTACGGGCGGCCGGCCTCGAGCAGCCGCTCCCAGACCGCGACCGCGTACCAGGGGTTGACGTAGACCTCGAAGGCGAGCTCGCCGGAGAAGCTGATCCGGGCCAGCCGGACCGGCACGCCCTCCAGCGTGGTGTCCCGCCAGGTCATGAACGGGAACGCCGCGGCGGAGACGTCCACCTCGGGGAAGACGGCGCCGACGACGTCGCGGGAGCGCGGGCCGACGACGGGGAGGGTGGCCCACTGCTCGGTGACCGAGGTGCAGCGGACCCGCAGGTCCGGCCACTCGGTCTGCAGCCACTCCTCCATCCAGTCGAGGACCTTGGCCGCGCCGCCGGTGGTGGTCAGCACGAGGAAGCGGTCCTCGGCCAGGCGCAGCACCGTGCCGTCGTCGATGACCATGCCGTCGACGCCGCACATGACGCCGTAGCGGACCGAGCCGACCTTCAGGCTGCTCATCAGGTTCGTGTAGAGCCGGTCGAGGAGGACGGCGGCGTCGGGGCCCTGGACGTCGATCTTGCCGAGGGTGGAGCCGTCGAGGATCCCGACGCCGGTGCGGGCCGCGGCGCACTCCCGGAGGACCGCGGTCTCCATGTCCTCGCCGGGCCGCGGGTAGTAGCGGGGCCGCTTCCACTGGCCGACGTCCTCGAAGACCGCCCCGGCCGCCACGTGCCGGTCGTGCAGTGCGGTGACCCGCTCGGGGTCGAAGAGCCGGCCCCGGTCGCGGCCGGCGAGCGCGGCGAAGGCGACCGGGGTGTAGGGCGGCCGGGAGGTGGTGGTGCCGGTGTCCTGGACCGGGATGCCGAGCAGCTCGGCGGTGATCCCCGAGGTGAGGACGCCGGAGGTCTTGCCCTGGTCGTGCGCCGTCCCGATGGTCGTGTAGCGCTTGACGTGCTCGATGGAGCGCAGGCCGGCGCCGACCGCGCGGGCGATGTCGGCGACCGTCGCGTCGCGCTGCAGGTCGACGAACGAGGTGCTGCCCCCGGCGCCGGAGGTGTCCGGCACCCGCCACAGGACCAGCGGCGCGGCCGGGGCGGCGGGCTCCGGGGCGGCGGGCAGCCGGTCCTCCCCCACCGGCGGGATGCCCAGCTCCGCCAGGGCCCGGCGGGTCACCCGCTGCCCGTCGGCCAGGCACCCGGCCAGGTCGAGGACGCCGGCGGCCGAGCCGGCGACCGACAGGCCGTCGAGCTCCTCCCCGGGGAGGAAGGCGCCGAGGGTCTCGTCGTAGCGGAGCCGGCCGCGGGCCTGGCTGAACAGGTGCACCGCGGGGTTCCAGCCCCCGCTGACCAGGAGCAGGTCGCAGGCGATCTCGCCGGCGGCGCCGACCTCTCCGTCGGTGAACGGGGCGACGAGGGCGTGGGTGACCCGCTCGACGCCGCGCGTGCCGGTGACCACGGCGCCGGGCAGCACCCGGACACCGGCGCGCTCGCACTCCTCGCGCCGGCGCGGCGAGCCCTCCGGCCGGGCGTCGACCACCGCCTGCACCCGCACGCCGGCGCGGGACAGGTCGAGGGCGGCGTCGTAGGCGCTGTCGTTCGTGGTGAACACGACGGCCTCGCGGCCGGGCAGCACGCCGTAGCGGTGCAGGAACGTGCGGGCGGCGCCGGCGAGCATGGTCCCGGGGCGGTCGTTGTCGGCGAACACGACCGGACGCTCGTGCGCCCCCGTCGCGACGACGACCGAGCGCGCCCGGAGGCGCCACACCCGCTGGCGGGAGACGTGCCTGGGCGCGGCGGCGCCGAGGTGGTCGGTGCGCCGCTCGAGCGCCAGGACGAAGCCGTCGTCGTAGCTGCCGAACGCGGTGGTGCGCTGCAGGTGCAGCACCTCCGGGTGCGCGGCCAGTTCCGCGACCGCGTCCGCCACCCAGTCCAGCGCCGGGACGCCGTCGAGCCGGTCGGTGCCCGACAGCAGCGAGCCGCCGGCCTCGGACTGCTCGTCCACCAGGGCGACGCGGGCTCCGGCCCGGGCGGCGGTCAGCGCGGCGGCCAGCCCGGCGGGCCCCGCTCCCACGACCAGCACGTCGACGTGGTGGTGGACCGCGTCGTAGCGGGCGGAGTCGGGGACGTCGGCGAGGCGGCCCTGCCCCGGCAGGCCGGAGGCGGCCAGCCCGTCGAAGAGCTCCACGGTGGTGGCCAGCAGCATCGGCTCGGGGAAGGGCTCCTCGATCTGCACGAGGCCGCCCGGGTCCTCGGCCCAGGCCGCGGCGATGCCGCGGGGGCGGCCGAGCTTGACGCTGGTGGCGACCCGGTGCCGGCCGTCGGCGAGCAGCGCCGAGGCGAGGGTGTCGCCGGGGTGGCCGCGGAGGGTCTCCCCGTCGAAGGTGAACTCGACCGTGGTGGCGCGGTCCACGCGGCCGCCCTCGGCGGTGCGGAAGGGGCTGGTCACGGGGTCACCGGCCTGGGGTCGTCGAGACGGTAGACGCGCTCGAAGCGGTAGGTGGCGGTGTCGCGGACCGCGTTGAACCAGCGGCGGCAGCCGGCGCTGTGGTGCCAGCGCTCGGCGAAGCGGCCCCGGGGGTTGGCGCGGAAGAAGACGTAGTACGCCCACTCCTCGTCGGAGAGCGCGGCCGGCTCCTCCGGGTACGGGACGTGGGCCTGGCCGCCGTAGTGGAACTCGACCTCCTCGCGGGGGCCGCACCACGGGCACGCGATGAGTTGCACGGAGGACTCCTGGGGCAGTGGGCGTTCAGTGGGCGACGGCGGCGGCGCCGTGCTCGTCGACGAGCACGCCGGTGACGAAGCGGTCGAGGCCGAACGGCGCGACGTACGGGTGGGGCTCGCCGTGGGCGACGGTGTGCGCCAGGGCCGAGCCGATGCCGGGCGTGGCCTTGAACCCGCCGGTGCCCCAGCCGCAGTTGAGGTAGAGGTTGTCGTAGCCGGCGCGGCCGACGATCGGCGAGGCGTCGGGGCTGACGTCGACGATGCCGGCCCAGGTGCGCAGCAGGTGCGCCCGCGCGAAGACCGGGAAGAGCTCGACCGCGGCGGCCATCTGCCGCTCGATCACGTGGAAGGCGCCGCGCTGGCCGTAGCCGTTGTAGGAGTCGATCCCGGCGCCCATGACCAGCTCGCCCTTGTGCGCCTGGGAGACGTACACGTGCACGGCGTTGGACATGACGACCGTGGGGTGCACCGGCTCGAGCAGCTCGGACACCAGCGCCTGGAGGGGGTGGCTCTGCAGTGGCACGCGGATGCCCAGCATGTCGGTGAGCACGGAGGTGTGGCCGGCCGCGCAGAGGACGACCCGGCCGGCGGCGATCGTGCCGCGGGTGGTGTGCACCCCGGTGACCCGGTCGCCGTCGGTGGCGAACCCGGTGACCTCGCAGTCCTGGACCAGGTCGACGCCGGCCTGGTCGGCCCGGCGGGCGAAGCCCCAGGCGACGTAGTCGTGCTTGGCGATGCCGGCGCGCGGCTGGTAGGTGGCCCCCAGGACCGGGTAGCGGATGTCGGCCGAGGTGTTGACGACCGGGCAGATCTTGCGGACCTCGTCGGGCTCCAGCCACTCCGCGTCGATGCCGTTGAGCTTGTTGGCCTCCACCCGGCGCACGCTGTCGCGGACGTCCTGCAGGGTGTGGGCGAGGTTGAGCACGCCGCGCTGGCTGAACAGGATCGGGTAGCCGAGGTCCTCCTCGAGCCCCTCCCACAGCTGCAGGGCGTGCTCGTAGATCGCCGAGCTCTCGTCCCACAGGTAGTTGGACCGGATGATCGTGGTGTTGCGGGCCATGTTGCCGCCGGCCAGCCACCCCTTCTCCAGCACCGCGACGTCCGTGATGCCGTGGTCCTTCGCCAGGTAGTGCGCGGTCGCCAGGCCGTGCCCGCCGCCGCCGACGACGACCACGTCGTAGGAGCGCTTCGGCTCGGGGCTGCGCCAGAGGACGTCCGGGTGCTCGGGCAGGTCCGCGCCGGGCGTGCGGGGGCTCATCGCGGGACCTCCGTCAGGTCGGGGTAGAGCGGGTGGCGGTCGGCCAGCCGGGCGACCCGCGCGCGGAGGCCGGCGAGCTGCTGCCCGTCCACCGAGGGCCGCAGCGCGGTGGCGACCACGTCGGCGACCTCCGCGAAGTCGTCGGGGCCGAAGCCGCGGGCGGCCAGCGCCGGGGTGCCGATGCGCACGCCCGAGCTGACCATCGGCGGGCGGGGGTCGAAGGGCACGGCGTTGCGGTTGACGGTGATGCCGACGGAGTGCAGCCGGTCCTCGGCCTGCCGGCCGTCGAGCTCCGACCCCCGCAGGTCGACGAGGACGAGGTGGACGTCGGTACCGCCGCTGACCACGTCGATGCCGGCCGCGCGGGAGTCGGGCGCCAGGAGCCGGTCGGCCAGGATCCGGGCGCCGGCGAGGGTGCGCTCCTGGCGCTCCCGGAAGGCCGGCTCCCCGGCCAGCTTGAAGGCGACCGCCTTGGCGGCGATCACGTGCTCCAGGGGCCCGCCCTGCTGGCCGGGGAAGACCGACGAGTTGAGCCTCTTCGCCAGGTCGGCGGTGGCCAGGATGACGCCGCCGCGCGGGCCGCCGAGGGTCTTGTGGGTGGTCGAGGTGACGACGTGCGCGTGCGGCACCGGCGACGGGTGCAGCCCGGCGGCGACCAGCCCGGCGAAGTGCGCCATGTCCACCATGAGGTACGCGCCGACCTCGTCGGCGATCCGGCGGAACTCGGCGAAGTCCAAGTGCCGCGGGTAGGCCGACCAGCCGGCGACGACGAGCCGGGGCCGCCGCTCCCGTGCCAGCTCCTCCACCTCGGCCATGTCGACCCGGTGGTCCTCACGGCCCACGTGGTAGGCGGCGACGTCGTAGAGCTTGCCGGAGAAGTTGAGCCTCATCCCGTGGGTCAGGTGGCCGCCGTGGGCGAGGTCCAGCCCGAGGATGGTGTCGCCGGGCTCCAGCAGGGCGGACATCGCCGCGGCGTTGGCCTGCGCCCCCGAGTGCGGCTGCACGTTCGCGTACTCCGCGCCGAACAACGCCTTCAGCCGGTCGACGGCCAGCTGCTCGACGACGTCCACGTGCTCGCAGCCGCCGTAGTACCGCCGGCCCGGGTAGCCCTCGGCGTACTTGTTGGTCAGCACCGAGCCCTGGGCCTCCATGACGGCCACCGGGGCGGAGTTCTCGCTGGCGATCATCTCCAGCGTGGTCTGCTGCCGGGTCAGCTCGGCGGAGATCGCGGCGGACACCTCCGGGTCGGTGTCCGCCAGCGACCGGTCGAGCACGCGGTCCCCCACGGCCGGCGGGGCGACGTCAACCTGGACGACCATGCCGGGTCCTCCCTGTCGTGGAACTGGGATGAGGACTGGTATATCAGTCGTCCAACACCGTAGGGCGGCGGCCGTGCGGGGTCAAGGGGTCCCCGGGAGGCGGGACCACGGACACCGCGACCGGCCGGACGACGGAGGGGCCGGGAGGACGTCGTCCTCCCGGCCCCTCGGCGTCGCGTGCGGACTCACCCCGCCAGGCGCTGCGTCAGCCACTCGTGGAAGAGCCCGATGTGGTGCTCGGAGGGCACCAGCACCCCGCCGCGGGCGTAGGCCCGGGAGGACATGGCCGGCTGGGTCCGCTCGCAGGCGGCGAAGTCCTGCTCGTTCACCCGGTGGAACAGCTCCACCGACCGGCTGACGTCCCTGCCGGACTCGACCACCTCGCGGGAGTACAGCCAGTCGCACTCGACGATCGTCCGGTCGACCGCCACCGGGAACATCCGGTGGAAGACGACGTGGTCGGGCACCAGGTTCACGAAGACGGTCGGCTTGACCGTGATGGCGTAGTAGCGGCGGTCCTGGTCCTCCTCGACGCCCGGGAGCCGGCCGAAGCCCTCGCCGCCGTCGACGGTGAAGCCCTGGACGTCGTCCCCGAACTCGGCGCCGTGACCGACGAAGAACTGCGCGGCGTACCCGTCGGCGAACTCCGGGAGCACCTCGGTGAGCTCGGGGTGGATCGTCGCGCAGTGGTAGCACTCCATGAAGTTCTCGATGACGAGCTTCCAGTTCGCCTTCACCTCGTAGGTGATGCGGCGCCCGACGGACAGCGAGTCCAGCTCGTAGCGGTCGATCGCCCGCGCGTCCCCGAGGCGCTCGGCGACGGCGCCCACGACGTCGTCCTCGAAGGACGGGGGCTCGTCCGCCAGGCACACCCACGCGTAGCCCAGCCACTCGCGCAGGGCCACCGGCACGAGGCCGTACTCGACGCGGTCGACGTCGGGCATCTTCGTCAGGTTGGGGGCCGCGACCAGCTTGCCCTCGAGGTCGTAGGTCCAGGCGTGGTAGGGGCACTGGAAGGCCCGCCGGACCGTGCCCGAGTCCTCCGTGCAGATCTGCGCGCCGCGGTGCCGGCAGACGTTGAGGAACGCCCGCAGCCGCCCGTCCCGGCTGCGGACCACGAGCACGCTCTCCCGTCCCACCTGGACCTTCCGGAAGGACCCGGGTGTCGGGAGGTCACTCGAGCGCACGGCGCCGAACCACATGTCCTCGAGAACGCGGGACTGCTCCAGCGCGAAGACGGCGGGGTCGGTGTAGTAGTGGCCCGGCAGGGTGGAGATGAGGCTCGCGGGCTGGTCGGTGGTGGTCATACGGCACCTCGGGTTCCGTCGGGCGGTGCGGTGTGGAGGACACGCCAGACGTCGCACGACGCATCGCCTGCGACGAACCACGGTCGCCGTCCGCGCTCAGCGCAGGACGACCGGTGTGTTGCACATTACTCAGCGGATCGCGTCAGACGCAACAGCCCGGAAGCTGTGCCGATCCTCGGGACCCGAGACCCGTGGGTCAGCGGGGCTGGCGGAAGAAGCCCAGCCTCCGGCTCAGCTCGTCGGCGCCCGCGACCACCCGCCGGGCGATGGCCGGGTGGTCCTCCGGAGCCATCCGGAACGACGGCCCCGAGACGCTGAGGGCGGCGACCACGTCCCCGTCCGCACCCCGGACGGGTGCCGCGACGGCGCTGAGCCCGACCTCGTACTCCTCGACCGTGGACCCCCACCCCTGCTCGACGATCCGGTCCAGGTCCTGCCGCAGCACCTCGGGATCGGTGACCGTGGTGGCGGTGAAGCGCTGCAGCTCGCGGGAGAGCACGCCCTTGCGGACGGTGTCGGGAGCGTGCGCCAGGAGCACCTTGCCGCTCGACGTCGCGTGCAGGGGGGTGCCCTGTCCCACCCAGTTGTGCGTGCTGAGCGCCGCCGGCCCGCGGGCCTGACTGACGTTCACGGCGCGGTCGCCGTCCAGGATGGCGATGTTGACGGTCTCCTCGAGGTCGGCGGCCAGCGCCTGGCAGATCGGCCGCCCCTCCCGGGCGATGTCCAGCTGGGCGGCGGCCGCGCCGGCCAGGCGCACGACGCCGAAGCCCAGCCGGTACTTGCCACGGTCGGCCATCTGCTCGACGAAGCCCCGGCCCTCGAGCGCGGCCACCAGCCGGAAGGCGGTGGACTTGTGCACACCGAGCTCCGCGGCGATCTCGGTGACGCCGGCCTCCCCGTGGGCCGCGAGGATCTCCAGGACGCTCAGGGCCCGGTCCACGGACTGGACGACGGCGACCGAGCCACGCTCCCCGTTCTCCTCCTGCGGCCCGCTCATGACCTCAGCGTAGGTGGCGGGCGGTGGGGGTCGTCCCGTCTCTTGACGAGGGGACACCGCGGGGCCATGCTGTTGCGCCATCAGCGCATCGTTGCAACATCCGCAACAGTGAGCCTGGAGCGCCCATGATCCTGGTCTGCCCCACGACCGCGTTGCCGCCCGGCGAGGCGATCCGCGTCGAGGCCGAGGAGCCCATCGCGGTCTTCAACGTCGACGGCGAGTTCTACGCGATCGACGACACGTGCACCCACCAGGACGCCTCGCTGGCCGACGGGTGGCTGGAGGGCTGCGCCGTGGAGTGCCCCCTGCACGCCTCCTGCTTCGACCTGCGCACCGGGAAGGTGTCCGGCCCGCCGGCCAGGACGCCGGTCCGCACGCACCGGGTCGTGGTGGAGGACGGCCTGCTGTACGTGCAGCCCGCGGACGTCGGGGAGGAGGGGGCCGCGTGACCTCCACGGTCGCCGTCGTCGGGGCCTCCCTGGCCGGCCTCTCCGCCTCGCGGGCCCTGCGTGACCAGGGCTACGAGGGCCGGGTCGTCGTCGTCGGCGACGAGGCGCACGCGCCCTACGACCGCCCCCCGCTGTCCAAGGAGTTCCTGGCCGGCGCGGCGTCACCGGACGACATCGCCCTGGGCGTGCCCGACGACGACGGCCTCGACCTCGAGTGGCGCCTGGGCACCCCGGCAATCGGCCTGGACCGCGCCACCCGCACGGTGCTGCTGGGCGACGGCACCGAGGTCCGGGCCGACGGCGTCGTCCTCGCCACCGGGGCCCGCGCCCGGCGCCTGCCCGGCGCCGAGCGGCTCGACGGCGTGCACGTGCTGCGCTCGCTGGACGACGCCGTCGCCCTGCGCGAGGACCTGACCGCCGGCGGGCGTCTGGTCGTGATCGGCGCCGGCTTCATCGGGGCGGAGGTCGCCTCCACCGCCCGCAGGCTGGGGCTGGAGGTCACCGTCGTCGAGGCCCTGCCCGTCCCGCTCGCCGGCCCGCTGGGCGCCGACGTGGGCGCGGTCTGCGCCGGGCTGCACGCCGACCACGGCACCCGCCTGATCGTCGGCATCGGGGTCGCCGGCCTGGTGGGCAGCGGCAGGGTCGAGGCCGTCGAACTGACCGACGGCAGGCGGCTGCCCGCCGACGTGGTGGTCGTGGGGATCGGGGCCGTCCCGAACACCGAGTGGCTCGCCGGGTCCGGCGTGGCCCTCGGCGACGGCGTCCTCACCGACCCCCGCGGTGCGACGGACGTCCCCGGCGTGGTCGCGGCCGGCGACTGCGCCGCGACGTGGTCGCCCTCCGCGGAGCGGCACGTCCGGACCGAGCACTGGACCCACGCCCTGGAGCAACCGGCCGCCGCGGTCGCCACGCTGCTGGGCACCGGGGCACCCGCGCCGACGCCGGTGCCCTACTTCTGGTCCGACCAGTACGGCGTCCGCATCCAGTTCGCGGGTTCGCGCCGCGAGGGCGACGTCCCCCGCGTGCTGGAGGGCAGCTGCGCCGACCGCTGCTTCCTGGTGGTCTACGAGCGCGAGGGACAACCCGTGGCCGTCCTCGGGATGGACCAGCCGCGCCTGTTCACCCGGTGGCGCCGGCAGCTGCGTTCGGCCGTGCCCGCCGCGTCCTGACCCCTGGCCGACCCCCGGCCGGTTCGGAGAGCTACCGGCGACCGCGGGGCGCGGCGAGCGCGGCCGTCGACACCAGCCCGGCGGCGGTGGCGAGGGCGGCCGGGGTGCCGGCGACGTCGGTGACGGCGCCGAGGAGGAGGGCGCCGGCGGCCTGGCCGGTGGTCAGGGCGACGAACAGGAGGGCCGTGGCCTGCGCCGCCGCCCCGGGCGCCAGCCGGCCGCCCCAGGCGATGAGCACGCCGGTCAGGGCCACGAAGCCGCAGCCGAACAGCGCCAGCGCCCCCGCGGCGACCACGACGCTCCCCGGTCGCCAGGCGAGCAGCACCGTGCCGGCGGCGGTGACCCCCGTCGGGAGCAGCCAGGCGGCGGGGAGGCCGGCGCGGCGCACGAGACTCCCGCTCAGGCCGCCGAGGAGGGCGGCCACGCCCAGCAGGCACCACAGCAGCCCGGTGGCCCGGGTGGACAGCCCGGCCCCCGTCGTCGCGTCCGGCCCGAACGTCCACACCCCCGCCCCGCCGGCCCCGGCGAGCAGGGCGGCGGTCAGCGCGCGGGCGAGGCGCCGCGGTCGCAGTCCGGCCCCCGGCCGACCGGGGTCGGCGGCGCGCGCGCGCCAGCAGGCGGACCGGTCGGCCCACCAGGTCACGAGCAGCGCGCTGCCGGCGAAGCCGAGCCAGGTCCAGCGCCACTCCCCCGGCCAGGCGAGCGCCACCAGGCCGCCGACGGCCACCCCGGCCCCGGTGCCGCTGTTCACCACCGCCTGGGAGCGGGGCTCGGCGGGCGGTGTGACCGTCCCGGCCACGGCGGCGACCAGGGCCGGGCTGGCGGCGCCCGCTCCGCTGCCGGCGACGAGCGCCCCGACCGCCAGGACCGGTGTCGTCCAGGCGGCGGCGACCACCAGCGCACCGACGGCGGCGCAGACGCCGGCGGACCACAGGGCCCGGCGGGCCCGTCCGCGATCGACCAGTCGCAGGCCCAGGACGGCCGCGACGCAGTAGGCGAGGTAGCTGCCCGCGGCGATGCCGCCGGCCACGCCGGAGGTCACGCCCAGGTCGGACCGGAACTGCGGCAGGGAGAGGCCGAACCCGTACCGGGTCAGGCCGTAGGTCACGGCGATGACCAGCAGCCCGCTGACCACCAGCGGGTGCGGCGCCGGCCGGTCGGCAGCGGGGGGAACCGGCTGTAACGATCGTTTCAGCATAACGATCGTTACACTAGGCGCGTGTCCACTGCCGCCGCGAGCCGACCGGCCCGGGAGCGCCTGCTCGACGCCGCCGGCGAGCTGTTCTACGAGAACGGGATCGCCGCGACGGGGGTGGACGCCGTCCTGGCCCGCGCCCGGGTGTCGCCGGCGACCCTGTACGCGCACTTCCCCGGCAAGGACGGGCTGGTGGCCGCCTACCTCGAGCGCCGATTCCGGCGCTGGCGGCAGGCCTGGGACGAGGTCCTCGACGAGCGGACCGACCCGGTCGACCGGCTGCTGTCCGTCTTCGACGCGGTGCTGCGCTTCCGCGCGGCCGAGGGCGGCCGCCGCGGCTGCGCCTTCCTCGCCGCGGCCACCGAGCTGCCGCCCGGCCATCCCGGCCACCGGTGGCCGGCCGCCGACTCCCGGCTGCTGACCGAGCGTCTCCACCGGCTGGCGGAGGCCGCGGGCGCCGGCGACCCCACCGAGGTCGCCGACGGCCTGCTCGTCCTCTACGACGGGGCGCTGGCCCGTCTCGCCCGCCAGGCGGTGACCGCCGGACTGGACACCGGCGACCCGGTGCAGCGCGCCCGCCGGATGGCCGCGGACTGGCTGACGGGCCGGCTCGGGGCGGCCCGCCCGTCCGCCTGATCCCGGCGACCGGCCTCCCGCCGACCCGCCGCCGGGAGGTCAGTCGCGCGGATCGAGCGGGCGGCCGATGGCCTCCGCCTCGGCCTGGTCCTGCCCCTGCGGGGGGACGGCCGTGCTCCCGGGCGGCACCACGAAGTTGCCCGTCGCGGTGACCGGCCGCCGGCCCTCCGGCTCGGCGTCGGCCGGGGACGACGGCGCCGGCACCCCGGGGGCGCCCGCAACGCCCGGCGCCGGCTCCACCACGAGGACGAAGTCGTCGCCGTGGCGCTTGATGCCGTCCATCACGGCCTGCTCGATCGCCAGCGTGGCGTAGTTGCCGCGCAGCACGATGGGGTCGCGCCGGAGGTCCTTGACCAGGCTCACCGCCATCGCCGCCATCACCAGCGCGAACGGCAGGGCCGCGATGATCGTGAGGTTCTGCAGCCCCGTCAGCGCGGCTCCGTCCTCCCCCAGGAGCAGCATGATCGCGGCGACAGAGCCCATCACCACGCCCCAGAAGACGACCACCCAGCGGCTCGGTTCCAGGGTGCCGCGCTGCGAGAGCGACCCCATGACGATCGAGGCCGCGTCCGCACCGGACACGAAGAAGATCGCCACGAGGACCATCACCAGCACGGTCGACACGGTGGCCAGCGGGTACTGCTCCAGGACGGCGAACAGCTGGCCCTCCGTGGTGCCCTGGCCGGCCACGTCGACGCCGCTGCGCTGGGCCGCGATCCCGGCCCCGCCGAACACGGCGAACCACAGCAGGCTGACCAGGCTGGGCACGAGGAGCACGCCCGTCACGAACTGCCGGATCGTCCGGCCGCGGCTGATGCGCGCGATGAACAGCCCGACGAACGGCGTCCAGCTGATCCACCAGGCCCAGTAGAAGACCGTCCAGCCGCGCAGCCAGGTGGCCATCGGGTCGCCGCCGGTGGCCTCGGTGCGCGCGGCCATCGCGCCGAGGTCGGAGAAGTAGCTGCCGACCGCGTCGGGGAGCAGGTTGAGGATGAAGATCGTCGGGCCGACGACGAAGACGAACACCGCGAGCAGCAGGGCCAGGACCATGTTGGTGTTGGACAGCCACTGGATCCCGCGCTCGATGCCGGAGACGGCCGAGGCGACGAAGGCGGCGGTCAGGATCGCGATGATCGCGACCAGGACGCCGTTGCCGACGTCCCCGGCCCAGCCGAGGATCTCGACCCCGCTGCCGATCTGCAGGGCGCCGAGGCCGAGGGAGGCCGCCGACCCGAACAACGTCGCGAAGATGGCCAGCACGTCGATGACCCGGCCGGCCGGGCCGCTGGCCCGCCGCTCACCGAGCAGCGGGACGAAGGAGGAGCTGATCAACTGGCGGCGACCCCGCCGGAAGGTGCCGTACGCGATCGCCAGGCCGACGACGGCGTACATCGCCCACGGGTGCAGCGTCCAGTGGAACAGCGTGGTCGCCATCGCCGTCTGGATCGCCTCGGACGTCTCGGGCTCGGTGGTGAGCGGCGGCGGGGCGACGTAGTGCGAGAGCGGCTCCGCGACCCCGAAGAACATCAGCCCGATGCCCATGCCCGCGCTGAACATCATCGCGATCCACGAGACGGTGCGGAACTGCGGTCGCTCCTCGTCGCGCCCGAGCGGGATCCGCCCGTACTTGCTGGCCGCCAGCCAGATCACGTACACGACGAAGGCCGAGGCCAGCAGCACGAACAGCCAGCCGAGGTTGCCGGTGACCCAGCCGAGGACCGAGCCGCTGGCGGTGCCGAGACCCGTGGGGGTCGCGAAGCCCCAGGCGACGAAGCCCAGCGCCATCACCGCGGCGATGGCGAACAGGACCCTGTCGACGGCCCAGTGCCGGTCGGCGACGCAGGGAGGCGGCTCCGCGATCGCCGGGTGGATCCCGGCCACGGTGACGTCCGCGGCGTGCACGGCGCGGTGGTCCTCCCGGGCTGCCGTGCCGCCGACCGGCGTCGGGCCGGCCTCGACCGCCTCGGGCCGGTCCGGCCGGCGGGAGGGCGGGACGGGTTCGCGTGGTTCCACCATGACGTCCCCCAATCACTGTTGCGTCATTCGAGACCCACTTCGGAAGAGGGAACCAGAGGTCTGCCCGAGGAACAAGGGTCGAACGTGACGCACACCACAGCCTCGCACCGTGACCGCTCCGCGCCACTCGGCCGCCCGTGGGAGTCGCTGAACGGGGTCGGGAGACCCGTCGCGCCGGCGCCCGTCAGCCGTGGTCCCGCCTCAGGACGCGTCCGTCGCCCACCCTGCGATCGCGTCGTCATCGAGCGCGCCGTCGGCCACGAGGGCCCGGGACCCGCGGGTGACCGCAGCCCCGGCGGGGAGCACGAGCGCCTCGCGCCCGGCCAGCTGCCAGCCGACGCCGGGGTACTCCCGCACCCGCACGAACCACGGGTCGGCCCGGGTCGCCGCGTCGGCGCCGGATCGAACCCCAGGAGCTCGACCACGTGCGGACCGGCGCAGCCTGACCCCGACGTCCCGACCCGCCCCGCGGTTGCCCGTCCCCACCGGGGGCGGGCAGCCGCACCGTTCCCCGAGGAGACCCGCGTGCGCATCGTGATCGCCCCCGACAAGTTCCGCGGCACGGCCACCGCCGTCGAGGCGGCCGGGGCGCTGGCCGCGGGGGTCGCGGAGGCCGGGCACCGGGCCGTCGTCGTCCCGCTCGCGGACGGCGGCGAGGGCGTGCTGGAGGCCCTCGGCGGCGGCACCCGCACGAGCACGGTCACCGGGCCGCTCGGCACCCCGGTGGAGGCCGCGTGGCGGCTGGACGGCGCGGACGCCGTCGTGGAGACGGCCCGCGCCTCCGGGCTGCTCCTGGCGGGCGGCCGGGAGGGCAACGACCCCTGGGCCGCCACCAGCCGCGGCACCGGTGAGCTGGTGGCCGAGGCGGTGCGCGCCGGCGCGCGGCGGGTCGTGGTGGGCGTCGGCGGGTCGGCCTGCACCGACGGCGGGCTCGGGGCCGTGGAGGCGCTCCGGGAGCTGGCGCCGCTCGACGGCAGCCGCGGCTGGACGGTGCAGGTCGCCTGCGACGTCGCGACGACGTTCCTCGACGCGCCGCGGCTGTTCGGCCCGCAGAAGGGCGCGACGCCGGAGCTGGTGCGGCGGCTGACCGGCCGGCTGCGCGACCTGGCGCAGGAGTACCGGGACCGGTTCGGGGTCGACGTGCGCGACCTCCCGGGCTCCGGGGCCGCGGGCGGACTGGCCGGCGGACTGGCGGCCCTGGGCGCCTCCCTGGTCCCCGGGTTCGACCTGGTCGCCGACGTCGTCGGGCTGCGCGCCTCCGTGGCGGCGGCCGACCTGGTCGTCACCGGCGAGGGGATGCTCGACGAGCAGTCCTTCGAGGGCAAGGTCGTCGGCGGCGTCGCCGCGCTGGCCCGGGCGGCCGGGGTGCCCTGGGCCGCCGTGGTGGGGCGGGCGCTCGTCACGCCGCCCGACGGCCGGGTGGTCGACCTCGTCGCCACCTTCGGGGAGGACCGGGCCCTGGGCGAGACGCCGTCCTGCCTGCGCGCCGCGGCGCGCGACCACCTGGGCCTCCGGGCGCGCGGGCCCGCCCGCTAGCGCCCCCGGCCCGACCGCGCCGGGCCGGTGCTGGCCCGGAGGATCAGCTCGGCACCGACGTGCACCCGGCGGGGGGCGTCGCCCGCGGCGGTCAGCACCAGGTCCATGGCGCGGGCGCCCATCTGCTCCAGCGGGAGCCGCACGGTGGTCAGGGCGGGTGCAGGTCCGCGGCCATCCACAGGTCGTCGAAGCCCCCGACCGAGACGTCCTCGGGGACGCGCCGCCCGAGGCCGTTCTGCAGCGCGTGCAGCCCCCACGGCCATCAGGTCGTCGAGCGCGAGGACGGCGGTCAGGTGCGGGTGCCGGCCGAGCAGGTCCAGCGTGGCCGAGTGCCCGCCGCCGCGGGAGGAGTCGCTCTCCGCGACGGCGACCGCGTCCCGGTCGCGCCCGAGCGCGGCCCAGGCGTCGAGGGATCCGGCGAGCCGGTCGGACACCGTCCGCAGGTCCGCCGGGCCCGTGAGGGCGGCGGCTTCGCCGCCGCGCAGGCGCGGCCGGGGCCGGGGCCGGGCCGGATCCACCACTGCACGCGTGCCCTGGGCGCGGCGGAGCGCGCCCTCGCGCTGCTGACCGGGCGGGCCGCCGACGCCGGGACCGACCTCGAGCTCCGCCAGGCCCCGCACACCGGCGACCTGCCGGACGAGGTCCTGCGGGTGGCCGACGAGGTCGACGCCTCGGTGAGCGTCATCGGCCTGCGCCGCCGCTCCCCGGTGGGCACGCTGCTGATGGGCAGCGCCGCCCAGCGGATCCTGCTGGACGCGACCCGCCCGGTGCTCGCGGTCGAGCCGCGTTCCTCCTGACCGCGGGCCGCGCGGCGGCTCCCGCCTAGCCGCCGAGGACGACCCGGAACGTGCCGTGGGTGCGGAAGTCGAGACCGGTGCCCTCGAACCCCTCGATGTGGACCTCGCCCGACGCGGAGGCGAACTCGCCGGTGCCGCCGGTCACGGCCCAGCTGCTCGGCTCCCGCAGGACCGGCGCCGTGACCCCGGTGCGGCTCACCCCCTGGACGGTGAGCGAGCCCCGCGGGCCCGTGGTGGTCGTGGTGCAGTGCAGCGTCGTGCTGTCCGTGGCGAGGTCCACCTGGTGGAACACGCAGTGCCCCCGGTCGACGGCCTCCCCCAGGCCACCGGTGCTGGCGTTGGTGTAGACGAGCTCGTCCCCGAGCGACGGCACGCCGTTCGCGTCGTGGTCGAGGAACGCCTCCTCCAGGCGGTCGGTCTCGAAGCTGCCCTCGAGGACCTGCCCGTCCGGGTCGGCCGTCGCGACCGCCGGCCACACGGCCACCCCCACGACGAGGGCGGCGGAGCCGGCGAGGGCGAGCGTGGTGCGCTTCTTCGGAGTACGCATGGCGTCCACCTCGGTGACGTCCGAGAACAGAGGGACGCCGGCCGCCTCTGACCGGGGGCTCGGGCCGGAGCACCCCGACGCTAGGAGGCCCGCGTCCCTCCGGGAAGACACCAAGGTCCCTGCCGGCGGCCGCCCGGTGGCTCAGCCCGGCGAGTGCAGCAGGGGCCCGCGGAGGTCGAGGTACTCGGGCGGTTCCTTGGCCAGCCGCACCAGTTCCTCCATGACCTCACGCCACTCCGCCGGCGGCTCCCTGCGCTCGCCCTCGCGGGCCTCGTCCTCCGAGGTGAAGTAGGCGACCTGGACCCAGCGCCCGTCCTCCTGGGTGACCATCACGGTGGCCAGGATCTCGGGGCGGAACTCCGCCAGGCGCTCCCGCGGCACCTGGCGCACGAGCTCCTTCGCGCGCTGGACGTCGGTGGTCTGCCCCTGGATCACCTGGACGAAGCCGGCGCGGTCCGGGTCGCCGAACACGTCGACGACGACGTCCTCGCTGTCGAGGAAGGTCGGCTCGCCGTCGAACAGCCGCCGGACCCCGTCCCACCACCGGCCCTGCTCGGGGCGGTCGGAGTTGCGGCGGGCGGCCTCGGCCGACTCGAACCGGGCCACGGCCACCAGCCACCCGTCGTCGGTGACCCCGGTGGTGCTGCCGAGCCACCCGTCCGCGCCGGGCGACAGCTGCGTCACCCACTCCTCGATGGCCGTGTACACGGCGTCCGTGTCCGTCGTCCTGCCCTGGATGACCTGGACGAACATGGCTGACCTCCCGCCGACGGCGTCTCTCCGGCCCCCGTGGGACCTCGAACGCTACGACCGGGCGGCGGCGCGGTCGACGGGTTCGCGCCCGGGGGCGGGGCGCGGGAGGGGACGGCGCGCGGAGGTCACGGCCCGTCGCTCCGGCCCCACGCGTCCCACGGACGCCGGGGTTCCTGTACGCGCAGGTCCGCCCGTCGCAGGATGACGGGCCGGTGCACCAGCGCACACACGGGGAGAGCACATGGCGTCGTTGTCCGACCCTGCCGTCCAGGCCGTCCTGCGGCACCACACCGGCCGGTCCCCGGGGACGCCGATGCGCGCGGTCGTGTCCAAGGCCGCCGCCCTCGGCTACGACCTCGCGCCCGAGCCGTGGGGGGACGAGCCCACGCTGCGCCTGGTGCGGCGGGCGCCGTCGGGGCGCAGCGTCACCCTCCTGGTGGACGGCCGGCAGCTCACCTCGCCCTCCCCTGCGGAGCGGGCCTTCGCCGCGGCGCTGCCCGGGGCCGACGCGACCCGGGCGGACGTCCGGTTCCCCTTCGCCGGCAGCGACCCGTTCGAGGTGCTGGTGGCCTTCTCCGACGAGGCGGACCGCACACCCGCGCCCGCGCCGGTCCTCCCGCCGGTGCCGCTCCCCGGGCCGGTCCCCGCCGGGAACACCCGGCAGCGGGCGGTGCTCGGCGTCGTCGCCGCGGTCGCCGTGCTGCTCGTCGTCGCCGGGATCGCCACCTCGGGCGTGCCCGGCGGGCTGCTCGCGCTGGGCCTGGTGGCACTGCTCGTCGGCCTCGGCGCGGTCGTCGCCGGCCGGGCGCGGTGGGCGTTCATCGCCTCCCGCCGGGTCGGCGGCGCCGTGGTCGCGGCGGGCCTCGCGGCCGTCGTCGTCGGCGGGGCGGCGGCGCCGCGCGCCGCGCCGACCGCCGCCTCGGCCCCGGCGAGCACCTCGCCGGCCGCGCCCACCACCTCCCCAGCAGAGGAGAGCGCCGCCACGGAGGCCGCCACCGAGGCCGCCGAGGACGCGCTGGCGGAGGCCGAGACCGCGGAGACCGCCGTCCCCGCGGTCGACTCCGCCACCGGGCTGCTCTCCGACGACGCCACCGACGCCGCCGTCGGGACCGCCGCCCCCACCACCGCGCTGGCCGCCCTCGCCGCCGTCCCGGTGCAGGGCCGGGCGCCGCGCACCGGCTACGACCGCGACCTGTTCGGCAACGGCTGGGTGGACACCGACCGCAACGGCTGCGACACCCGCAACGACGTCCTCGCCCGGGACCTGACCGGCGAGACGCTCAAGCCCGGCACCCGGGACTGCGTCGTCATGACCGGGACCCTCGACGACCCCTACTCCGGCCGGACCATCGCCTTCCAGCGCGGGCAGTCCACCAGCGACGACGTCCAGATCGACCACGTCGTCGCGCTCTCGGACGCGTGGCAGAAGGGCGCCCAGCAGTGGGACGCCGCCCGCCGCACGCGGTTCGCCAACGACCCGCTCAACCTGCTCGCCGTCGACGGGCCGCTGAACATGCAGAAGGGCGACGGCGACGCCGCGACCTGGTTGCCGCCGGACCGCTCCTACCGCTGCGCCTACGTGGCCCGGCAGGTGGCGGTGAAGGTCAGCTACGGGCTGTGGATGACGCAGGCCGAGCGCAACGCGGTCGCCACGGTCCTGAGCACCTGCCCGGCCGAGCCGCTGCCCGGCGGCGTGGTCGCCGCCGTGCCGCAGACGGCGGCGCCGACCACCGCGGCGCCCACGCCCCCCCGGCCGACCACGCCGGCCCCGGTGCCGACGACGGCGCCGCGCCCCGCGCCCGTCCCGGTCCCCGCACCCGCTCCGGCTCCCGCGCCGGCACCGGCCCCCGCTCCGGCCCCTGCACCGGCGCCCGTGGGGACCAGCTACGCGAACTGCACGGAGGTCAAGGCCGCCGGCGCGGCACCGATCCACCCCGGCGACCCCGGATGGGACCCGAGGTTCGACCGCGACGACGACGGCGTCGGCTGCGAGTCCTGACCACCCGGTCGTGATCGCCGGACCGACCCCCTCCCCCGTGGCGGGGGTCGGTCCGGCGTGACGGTGGGCCGCTCGGCCGCTCAGTCGGCGAGCAGCGCGGCGTGCGCGCCCAGGCGGTGCGCCAGGGCCGCGGCGGCGCCGGTGGAGCGCAGGACGTCGGCGAGCAGCTCGGCCAGCTCGACCGGGCGCTCCGGCAGCTCCCCGTCCAGCAGGGCGTCGAGGTCGGCCGTGTCGAGGTCGGCGAGCTCGACGAGCACCAGCGGCTCGGCGGGACGCGCGGCGGTCTCCATGACGGGCTCCTCGGGTCGGCGGGCCGGGCTCCGTCCCGGCACCTCCCGACCCTGACCGGCCCGCCGCAGCCCTCCCTCCGCGGAACCGCACGATTCCCGCAAGACCGGTCCCGGCAGGTCCGCGACCCGCCACGCGGGGGCCGGGGCTCCCAAGGACGCTCCGTGCGGCTAGGGTTCGTCGCGTCGGGAAGGCCCTGCGCACTGGCAGGACCCCGATGCACCATCGCAGCTAGGAGCGAGCGCAATGCCCGAAGGAACTGTCAAGTGGTTCAACGCGGAGAAGGGGTTCGGCTTCGCCACCCCTGACGGTGGCGGACCGGACGTCTTCGTCCACTACTCGGCCATCCAGACCAGCGGTTACCGCACGCTCGACGAGGGGCAGCGCATCTCGTTCGACGTCGAGCAGGGTCAGAAGGGCCCGCAGGCGGCGAACGTCACCCCGCTCTGATCGCCTGAGCCTCCGCCAGCGCCCCCGTCCGGTCCGCCGGGCGGGGGCGCTGTCGCGTCCGGGACCGGGTCAGCGGGCCCGGGGCACGTAGCCGCCGACGAGCGCCTGCATGAACAGCGCCCCGGCGTCCGGGCCCACCGCCTGCGCCGCGTCGGCGAAGGCCCGCCAGCGGTCCCGCTCGACGTCGGTCGGCGCGTTCTGCGCCCGCAGCGCCGCCTGCTCGAGCAGCCGCTCCCACTCCCCCTGCGGCGTCGGCCACAGCCCCGCCAGCCGCCGCGCCTCGGCGGAGATCCCGGTGATCCGGACGATGTCGCCGGCGTGGTTGGTCAGCGGCTCGATGTAGCCGGCGGCCGCCAGCGCCTTGGCCGCCGCGACGACGTCGGCCTTCGGCAGCCCGCTGCCCGGGACGACCGAGCCGAGCAGGTACGGCGCGCCGCCGTGCCTGGGCTCGTCGACCAGCCGGGCGACGGCCCGCAGCACGGGCAGGTCGCGGCGGAACCAGGTGTCGGGCAGGGGCCGGTCGAGCGAGGTCACCCGGGAAGTCTCCGCCGCACGCGACGGCGCCCCGCCACCCGGGTTCCGGAGTGGCGGGGCTCGGCGGTCGGGGTTCAGCGCGCGCCGGTCAGCTCCGGGCGGGTGGCCAGGACGATCCCCAGCGCGACGTACCCGACCAGCAGGTGACCGGCGGCGGTGTACGCGACGACGGACGGAGCGATCTGCGCGACGGGGATGTTGACCGGCGCCCAGCTCTCGGCGCCCAGCGGCCACCAGCGCGCGGCCCCGCTCCAGCGGCCCGCGATCGCGATGCGGATGCCGATCAGGAACATGCCGACCATCGACAGCGGCCAGAAGGCGTCCAGGGTCAGGTACCAGGCCTCCTCGGCGTGCCCGGGCAGGAACGCCGCGCTCAGCGTGGAGAGGATCGCCAGGCTCAGCAGCACGTGCTCGAGGTGGAGGGCCGCGCGGGCCAGGCGGCCGGTGCCGATGGCGCCGGTCCGCAGCTGGACGGTGACCAGGGCGACGAGCCCCAGCTGGAAGAGCAGCGCGGTCATCTCGTAGGCGAGGGCCTGCCAGCCGACGGTGGGGTCGATGCCGAAGGCCAGGATGCCGGCCGCCCATGCGGCCGAGCCGGTGGCGACGGCGATCCCGGCCCGGCGGACCGAGCGGACGGACGCGACCGGGCGGGCTGCCGGGGCGGCCGGGGGGGGGGGGGCGGGGGGGGGGGGGGGGGGGGGGGGGGGGGGGGGGGGGGGCGGCCGCGGCGCCGGGGCGTCGGTGCGGGCGGGGGCGGGGGTGGTGCTGAGGGACATCTCGTCTCCCGGGTCGGGTGTCGCGGTGCCCTGTGCACCGCCTGGGAGAACCGTCTCGGGGCGCCGTCCCGGGCCACCAGGGCGCCGCCCTCCATCGCGTCCCCGTCGCCGTCCCGGGCGACACGGGACACCTGCCTCGTGACCGGCGGGACACCGGCGGTGGAGGATCCCCCGCGTGCACGCGCAGGCCCCGGTGACCGGGCCCCCGGCGGGGGCGCCGGCTCCCCCGGCTCCCCTCCCCGAGCCCGCCCCGGGCGCTCCCTCCGCGCTGCGGGTGGCCGGGTGGTCGCTGGTCGCCGTCACCGTGGTCTCCGCCCTGGGGGCCGCCGTGCTCGACGTCCTCACCCCGGCCGCCGCCCGCGCGGCCGCCGGGACGACGCCGGGCTGGATCGACGGCCTGCCCGGCGTCGGGCTCGCGGTCCCCGCCGCCCTGCTGCTGCGCCGCGCCCCGCGCAACGCCGTGTCGTGGGTGCTCGGCGGGACCGGACTGCTGTGGGCCGCCGACGGCCTGGCGTCGTCGTGGCTGACCCTCGCCGTCCGTGCGGACCCCGCACTGCCGGGCGCCACGCTGTCGTTCTGGTTCCTCAACCGGTTCGGTGCCTGGCTGCTGCTCGGGCTGCCCCTCCTGCTGCTGCTCTATCCCGACGGGCGCTGGCCCTCGGGCCGGTGGCGGCCGGCCGCCGCGCTCAGCCTGGCGGCGACCGCCCTCCTCCCGATGCTGCTGCTCGTGATGCCGTCGGAGATCGCCGACGAGCGGGCCGGCACCCGGACCCCGGACGTGTACCGCTCGCTCGACCTGGACCCGACGAGCCTGCCGCTGCCCGGATCGGTCGCCCTCCCGTTGCTGCGGCTGGCCTTCCCCGCGGCGCTGGTGGGCGTGGCGATCGCCGTCGTGGCGGTCGTCGCCCGGTACCGGCGGGCCGGCGGGGAGGACCGGCGGCGGATGCGCTGGCTGCTGTGGGCGGCCGTGGTCGACCTGCTGGTCGTGGCGACGACGGTCTTCGTGCCCGGGGACGAGGCGTCTCTCGCCCTGTCCGTCTCGGTCACGCTCACCGGCGCGGCGGTCGCCGTCGGCATCCTGCGGCCCCGCGCGGTCGACGTCGACCGGCTGCTCGGCGGCACGCTCGTCCACGGCGGCCTCGCCGTCGGCGTGGTGCTGCTCGACCTGCTGGTGCTCGCCGCCGCCGGCGCCCTGCTCGGCGACGCCCTCGGCCAGCGCGACGCCACGCTGCTCACCCTGCTGCTCGTCGCCGGCGTCTACGTGCCGCTGCGCGCGCCGCTGTGGCGGCTGGTCCGCCGCTGGGTGCTCGGCGAGCGCGAGGACCCCTACCGCGTCGTGTCCGGGCTGGCCGAGCGGCTGGAGCGCTCCGACGGTGCCGAGGAACAGCTCATGACGGTCGCCGCCGGCATCGCCGAGGCGTTCCGCACCCCCTACGTCGGCGTCGAGGTGGACTCCCCCGACGGCGGCCGGCTGGTCGCCGAGCACGGCACCCGCCCGGCCGCGGTGCAGTCGCTGCCGATCGCCTACCGCGGCGAGCAGGTCGGCCGGCTGCTGCTGCCCCGGGACGGCGTCCGCGCGCGGCTGGTCACCCGCGACGAGCGGCTGCTCGCCGACGTCGTCCGGCAGGCCGCCGCGGCCGCCCGCGCGGGCTCGCTGGCTGCGCAGCTGCAGGCCGGCCGCGAGCAGCTGGTCGCCGCCCGCGAGGAGGAGCGCCGCCGGCTGCGCCGGGACCTGCACGACGGGCTGGGTCCCTCGCTCGGCGCCGTGGTGCTGCGCATCGACACCGCCCGCAACCTCGCCGCCGCGCGCCCCGGGGACGCCGACCGGCTGCTGCGCCAGGCCCGCGACGACGTCTCCGCCGCGCTGGCCGACGTCCGCCGGCTCGTGCACGACCTGCGCCCGCCCGCGCTCGACGACCTCGGCCTGGCCGGGGCGGTGCGCCAGCAGGCCGAGCGGCTGCTCCCCCCGCCGGTCACGGTGACCGTGGACGCCGGCGGCCTGGCCGACCTGCCCGCCGCCGTCGAGGTGGCCGCCTACCGGATCGCGTCGGAGGCGCTGGCCAACGCGGCGCGGCACGCCGCCGCCTCCCGCGTGCGGGTCACGCTGGCCCGCGCGGACGGCGACCTCGTCGTCGCGGTGGCCGACGACGGCGTCGGGATCGCGCTGGACCGCGCCGCCGGCGTCGGGCTGGTGTCGCTCCGGGAGCGGGCCGCCGAGCTCGGTGGCCGCTGCACGGTGAGCTGCCCGCCCGACGGCGGGACCGAGGTGCGGGCGGTGCTGCCCGTGGAGGGAGGAGCGACCGGTGACCGAGCCCGATGAGCCGCTGCGGGTCGTCGTCGCCGACGACCACCCGGTCTACCGGGACGGGCTGGCCCTGCTGCTGGGCTCGGTGCCGGGCCTGGAGGTGGTCGGCACCGCGGCCGACGGCGCGGCGGCGGTCGAGGTGGTGCGCGAGCAGCTGCCCGACGTCGTCGTGATGGACGTGCAGATGCCGGTGCTCGACGGCATCGAGGCCACCCGGCGGATCACGGCCGAGGCGCCGTCGGTGGGCGTGGTGGTGCTGACCATGAGCGAGGACGACGGGACGGTGTTCGCCGCCGTCCGCGCCGGCGCCCGCGGCTACCTGCTCAAGGGCGCCGACCAGGAGGAGGTGGTCCGCGCGATCACCACCGTCGCCTCGGGCGGGGCGGTGTTCGGCGCGGCGCTGGCCCGGCGGATCGCCGAGTTCTTCACCGCCGGACCCGCCGGGCCGGAGACGGCGTTCCCGCAGCTGACCGCCCGGGAGCGCGAGGTGCTGGAGCTGGTGGCCGCCGGGCGGTCGAACGCGCAGATCGCCGCGGTGCTGTACCTGTCGCCGAAGACGGTGCGCAACGTCGTCTCCAACGTGCTGACCAAGCTGCAGGTCACCGACCGCGCGCAGGCGATCGTGCGGGCGCGGGAGGCGGGCCTGGGCCGGTGAGGCGGGGAATCGGCCCGCGGCCCGGGTCGTTCCCCTGGGCATGACGACGTCCGCTTCGCAGCCGAAGGTGACCAGGACCGACGAGCAGTGGCGCGCCCAGCTGTCCCCGCAGGAGTACGCGGTGCTGCGCCAGGCCGGCACCGAGCGGCCGTGGACCGGGGAGTACGTCGACACGGAGACCGTCGGCGTCTACACCTGCCGGGCCTGCGGCGCCGAGCTGTTCCGCTCGCAGACCAAGTTCGACTCGCACTGCGGCTGGCCGTCGTTCTACGAGCCGTCGTCGGCGGACGACGTGGTGCTCCGCGAGGACCGCACCCACGGGATGGTCCGCACGGAGGTCCTCTGCGGCACCTGCCACAGCCACCTGGGCCACGTGTTCGACGACGCCCCGCAGACGCCGACCGGCGACCGGTACTGCATCAACTCCGTCTCCATCCGGCTGGTCCCCGCCGAGGGCTGAGCCCCCCGACACACGCCTGAGGGCGGACACTCGGGCCCGGGTGACCGCCCTCAGGCGTGTGTCGGCGTCAGGCCAGGTCGCGGACCAGCTCGGCGACCGGCTTGCGCATGCCGGTGTAGAACGGCACCTCCTCGCGCACGTGCCGGCGGGCGCGGCTGGCGCGCAGGTCGCGCATGAGGTCGACGATGCGGTGCAGCTCGTCGGCCTCGAAGGCGAGCATCCACTCGTAGTCGCCCAGGCCGAACGAGGCGACGGTGTTGGCCCGCACGTCCGGGTAGGGCCGGGCCTGCATGCCGTGCTCCTTGAGCATGTCCCGCCGCTCCTCGTCGGGCAGCAGGTACCACTCGTAGGACCGCACGAACGGGTAGACGCAGACGTAGCGCCGCGGCTCCTCGTCGGCCAGGAACGCCGGGATGTGGCTGCGGTTGAACTCCGCCGGGCGGTGCAGCGCCATCTGGGACCACACCGGCTCCAGCGAGCGGCCGAGCTCGGTGCGGCGGAGCCGGGTGTAGGCCTCCTGCAGCGCCTCCGGGGTCTCGGCGTGCCACCAGACCATGAGGTCGGCGTCGGCGCGCAGGCCCGCGAGGTCGTAGGTGCCGCGGACGACGACGCCCTTGCCCGCCAGCTCCTCGAACAGCCCGGTGACCTCGTCGGCGGCGGCGGTGCGCCGGTCGTCGGCCAGCGGCCGGGCGAGCCGGAACACCGACCACATCGTGTAGCGGATGAGGGCGTTGAGCTCGTTGGCCCGCTTGCCGACGCTCTTGGTCTCCGTCTGCTCGCTCATGCCCCCATTGTCGCGCGGCCGGTCAGGAGCCGGCCGCGACGGCACTCACACCAGTGCCTCGACGGCCCGGCGCGCGCCGCGGATGCAGGCCGGCACGCCGACGCCGTCGTAGGCCGCGCCCGCGACCGCCAGCCCCGGCACCGCGGCGACGGCGTCGCGCACCGCCACCACCCGCTGCGGGTGGCCGACCAGGTACTGCGGCAGCCCGCCCCCCCAGCGCACCAGCCGCGCCTCCACCGGCTCCCGGCGCTCGAGGCCGAGCAGGTCGGCCACGTCGGCGACCACGGCGGCGGTCAGGTCGTCGTCGTCGCGCTGCAGCTGCACCTCGTCGCCGTAGCGGCCCACCGACGCGCGCACCCGCAGCAGCCCGTCGCCGGACAGGTGCGGCCACTTCGACGACGACACCGTCACGCCCTTGACCAGCCGCCCGGTCACCGGCGGGACGAGCAGCCCCGACCCGGCGTCGACCGGCTGGGCGGGGAACGCCATGGCGACCACGGCCATCGAGGCGTACGGGATGCCGCGCAGCGGCTCGACGGCGTCCGGCGCCACCCCGGCCAGCAGCCGCGCGGACTTCCCGGCCGGCGCGGTGACGATCACGACGTCGGCCGCCAGCACCTCGGGCGCGGCGGTGGGCCCGACCGCCACCTCCAGCCGCCCGCCCGCGCGGCGGATCGCGTGCGCCGGCGTCCGCAGCCGCACCTGCGCGCCCGACGCCGCCACCAGTGCGGCGGGCAGCGCGCCGATCCCGTCGGCGACGGTGACGAAGACCGGCCCGTCGGCGTCGCCGCGGCTGCGGGCGCCGGCGTCCCGGGCGGCGACGGCCGCGGCCAGGACCGAGTCGGCGCGGGCGAGCTGCGCGGCCAGCGCCGGCATGGTCGCGGCCAGCGAGAGGTCGTCGGGGCGGCCGGCGTAGACGCCGCCGAGCAGCGGCTCGACCAGCCGGTCGACCACCTCGTCGCCCAGCCGCGCGCGCAGCAGCCCGCCGACGGAGACGTCGCCCTCCAGGCGCAGCGGCGGCAGCTCGGCCTCCGCGCGCACCCGGGCGACGCCGTCGGGGGTGAGCACGCCGGCCAGCCCGTCGGCCGACGTGGGCACGCCCTGCACGGTGCCCGCCGGCAGCGGGTGGCGGCCGTCGGGGAGCACGATCGACGCCTGCGTGGTGCGCGGCGCGACCAGCCGGTCGGCCAGGCCCAGGTCCCCGACCAGCTCGACCGCCTCCGGGACGCGCGCCAGCACCGCCTCGGGCCCGGTGTCGTACCAGACGCCGGCGAGCTCGACCCGGTCGAGCTTGCCGCCGATCCGCCCGCCGGCCTCCACGACGACGACCTCGTCGCCGGGCCGCCGCCGGCGCCACTCGAACGCCGCGGTGAGCCCGGCGATGCCGGCCCCGACGACGACGACGCGTCCTGCCGGGGTGCCGGGGCGGGACGACATCACCGCGCCGTGAGCTCGTGCACCAGCTCGACGACGTGGGTGAGCACGCCGGGGTCGGTCTCGGGCAGCACGCCGTGGCCGAGGTTGAACACGTGCCCGCGGGCGGCGCGGCCCTGCTCGACGACGCGGCGGACCTCGCGGTCGACGGTCTCCCGGTCGGCCAGCAGCACGGCCGGGTCGAGGTTGCCCTGCAGGGAGCGCTGCGGCCCGACCCGGCGGGCGGCCTCGTCCAGCGGCACCCGCCAGTCGACGCCGACCACGTCGGCCCCGGCGTCGCCGATGAGCGCGAGGAGCTCGCCGGTGCCGACGCCGAAGTGGACGCGCGGCACGTCCCGGTCGCCGAGCCCGTCGAAGACCGCGCGCGAGTGCGGCAGGACCCGGGTGCCGTAGTCGGCGGCGGACAGCACGCCGGCCCAGGAGTCGAACAGCTGCACCGCGGACGCGCCGTTGTCGACCTGCACCCGCAGGAACGTGGCCGCCGAGACCGCCAGCCGGTCCAGCAGCCGGGTCCACGCCTCCGGCTCGGCGTACATGAAGGCCTTGGTGCGGGCGTGCTCCTTCGACGGGCCGCCCTCGATCAGGTAGGTCGCCAGCGTGAACGGCGCCCCGGCGAAGCCGATCAGCGGCGTCGGACCGAGCTCGGCGACCAGCCGGCGCACCGCCGTCGCGAGGAACTCCAGCCGGTCGGGCTCGAGGTCGGGCAGCGCGTCGACGTCGGCGACGGTGCGCACCGGGCTGGCCACCACCGGCCCGACGCCGGGCTTGATCTCGACGTCCACCCCGGCCACCACCAGCGGCAGCACGATGTCGGAGAAGAGGATCGCGGCGTCCACGCCGTGCCGGCGGACCGGCTGCAGGGTGATCTCGGTGACCAGGTCGGGGTCCTGGCAGGCCTCGAGCATCGCGGTCCCGGCGCGCAGCGCCCGGTACTCCGGCAGCGACCGGCCGGCCTGCCGCATGAACCACACCGGCGTCCGGCCGACGGGGAGGCCGCGGGCGGCCCGCACGAGGTCCGAGTCGGCGGGGGACGGCGGGACGGCGGCTGCGGTGCTCACGACGCCCGATCCTCCCAGACCCCGCAGCGGCGGCGCGTCCGAGACAGACCGGGCCCGTGGCCCCTACCCTGCGAGCGTGGAGCCACACAGCCTGCCCGGGGACGGGGCCGGTGCGCGTGCGGGCTCCGGCGACGACCGGCCGGCCGCCTTCGTCGCGGGGCTGGAGTCCCTGGCGGCGGTGCGGGTGCGCCCCGAGGTCGTCCTCGAGACGATCCCGCCGCCGCAGCGCCTCGCGCCGTACGCGCACGCGCTGGCCGCGCGGGTCGTCGAGGGCGAGGGCGACGACGAGGTCGAGGTCGCCGTCGCCCGGTTCATCGTGCTGTACGACCCCGAGGGCCACGAGGCCTGGGACGGCACCACGCGCTGCGTCGGGTACCTGTCGGCGAGCACCGACGAGCACATGGTCGACGACGCGATGTTCTCCGAGGTCGCCTGGAGCTGGCTGACCGACGCCCTCCAGGAGTCCGGCGCGGCCTCGCACGCGCTCGGCGGCACGGTCACCCGCACCGCCTCGACCCGCTTCGGTGACCTCGCCGGTCCCGAGCACACGGTCGACGTCGAGCTCCGCGCCTCGTGGACCGCCGAGGACACCGCGCTGGGCCGCCACCTCGACGCCTGGCTGCAGGTGCTCGCCAACGCGGCCGGGCTCCCGCCGCCGGGCGTCGCCCTGCTCGGTCCGTCCGGTCCGGTCCCCGGGACGCCCTGACCGCCCGCCCCCTGACCGGCGGGTCTCCCGCGGTCTCTACCATCGGAACCGACGGGACGCACTCCCCCGGGTCCGCGCCGCTCGGCCTGCACGCCCGGGAGCCGGCGGGACCGGTGGCGCGCACGGACGGGACGGCGGGTAGGTGGACGGCAACTGAGCACCGAGCCCCTCCCCCTCGACGGCCTGGAGACCGCCCCGGAGTCCGCTCCGGAGGCGCCCGCCCCGGTGCCCCTGCTGGCCCCGCGCGACGGGCTCCCGCCGGTCATCGACACCCCCGACGCGCTCGCCCGTTACGCCGACGCCCTGCACGCGGGCACCGGCCCGGTCGCCGTCGACGCCGAGCGGGCCTCCGGCTACCGCTACGGGCAGCGCGCCTACCTGGTGCAGCTGCGCCGCGCCGGCGCCGGCACCGGGCTGGTCGACCCCGTCCCGCTCGGGGACCTGTCCGCGATCCAGGACGCGATCGCCGACGCCGAGTGGGTGCTGCACGCCGCGAACCAGGACCTGCCGTGCCTGGCCGAGATCGGCATGGTCCCGAGCCGGGTGTTCGACACCGAGCTGGCCGCCCGCCTCGCCGGGCTGCCGCGGGTGGGGCTGGCCGCCGTCGTCGAGTCGCTGCTCGGGTACTCGCTGGTCAAGGGCCACTCGGCCGCCGACTGGAGCACCCGCCCGCTGCCCGAGGAGTGGCTGGTCTACGCCGCGCTCGACGTCGAGGTGCTCGTCGACCTCCGCGACGCGCTCGCCGCGCTGCTCGAGGAGCAGGGCAAGACCGAGTGGGCGCGGCAGGAGTTCGCCGCCGTCCTCGCCGCCGGGCCGCCGGCGCCGCGGCAGGACCCGTGGCGGCGCACCTCCGGCGTGCACGGACTGCGCAACCGCCGTCAGCTCGGCATGCTCCGCTCGCTGTGGGAGGCCCGCGACGACCTGGCCCGCCGGCGCGACGTCGCCCCCGGCCGGGTGCTGCCCGACGCCGCGATGGTCGCCGCCGTCCAGGCCGATCCGGGGAGCGAGGCCGCGCTGCTGGAGCTGCCGGTCTTCCGCGGCCGGGCCAACCGCCGGCTGGTGGGCACCTGGTTCGGGGCGCTGGCCCGCGGCCGGGCGCTGCCCGAGGCCGAGCTCCCGCCGCACAGCCGTCCCGGTGACGGGCCGCCCCCGGTCAACCGCTGGGCCGACCGCGACCCCGCCGCGGCCACCCGGCTGCAGACCGCGCGCAAGGCCCTCGCCGCCCTGTCGGAGGAGCTCAGCGTGCCGGTGGAGAACCTCCTCTCCCCCGACCTGGTGCGCCGGCTCATGTGGACCCCGCCCGAGCCGCGCGACGCCGCGACGGTGGCCGCGGCCCTGCGCGCCGGCGGCGCCCGCGAGTGGCAGGTCGGGCTCACCCGCGACCTGCTCACCGACGCGCTCTCCCGCGCCTGAACCCCTGTGACGACGGAGGGGCGGCCCCGGCGTGAGCCGGGACCGCCCCTCCGCGTGCGTTCGCGGGGCTAGTGCCCCGTGGCCGCGGCCCGCCGGCGGGCCAGCGCGTCGACGCTGGCGGCCAGCAGGAGGACTCCACCGGTGATGATGAAGTTCAGGTAGGCCTCGGTGCCCAGCAGGCCCAGGCCGTTGGCGATGATCGCCACGACCAGGCCACCGAGGACGGCGTCGCGCACCCGCCCCCGGCCACCGAAGAGGCTGGTGCCACCGATGACCGCGGCGCCGACGGCGTAGAGCAGCGTGTTGCCGCCGCCGGAGCCCGGCGCCACGGAGCCGAGGCGGGCGGCCGCGACGATGCCGCTGATCGCGGCCAGCGTGGAGCCGATCACGAAGACGCTCACGCGGATCTTCGTGACGTTGATGCCGGCGCGCCGGGACGCCTCCGCGTTGCCGCCAACCGCGTAGACGTGCCGGCCGAAGCCCGTCCGGCCGAGCACGAAGGTCAGGACCAGCAGCAGGATGACCACGAGCGGGATGGCGTACGGGATGCCGGCCAGCACCACACCGGGAGCCGGGGCGCGGTCGACGCTCAGCACCGCCGTCACCAGGACGACGACCGCGGCGATCACGCCGATCCGGACGAGCACCACCGCCAGCGGGGCGTGCGCCAGGTTCCTGGCCCGCTGGACGCGGAACCGGTTGAGCTGCAGCGCGGCGTACACGGCGATGGTCAGCAGGGCGAGGACCCAGCCGAGCACGACCGGCACGTTCTTGTCGCTGATCGCCGAGATCACCGGGTCGCGCACCGGCACCGTGCCGCCCTCGCCGATGAGCCGCAGGGTGAAGCCCTGCCAGCCCAGGAACAGCGCGAGGGTGACGACGAACGACGGGATGCCGACCAGCCCGACGAGGCTGCCGGTGAACAGGCCGATGACCACGCCGGTGGCGATCGCCGCCAGGACCGCGACCCACCACGGCGACCCGGCGTCGGCGAGCAGCTTGGCCATGACCGCGGCGCAGACGCCGCTGACCACACCGGCGGACAGGTCGATCTCACCCAGCAGCAGGACGAAGACCAGGCCCATCGCCAGGATGATGATCGGCGCGGCCTGGTCGGCCAGGTTGGCCATGTTCCGCGGGGTCAGGAACGTCTCCGGCCGCAGCGCGAAGAACAGCAGCCCGAGGACGACGATGCCGAGGACGGCCGGCAGCGCCCCGAGGTCACCGCCGCGGACGCGGTCGAGGTAGGCCCGGACGGTCGCGCCGAGGGTGTCCGCGCCGCGGTCGGCCTCGAAGCCCGACGGGGCCCCGCCCGGCTCCTGCGAGCTGGTCGGCTTGGAGATGGTGCTGGACACGGGTCAGACCTCCACGGCCGCGGCGTCGGCGGGTGCGATGCCCAGGTTGCCCGACCGGCCCGCCGTGATGAGCTCGATCACCTGGGGGCGGTCGACCTGCGAGATCGGCACGTCGGCCGCCATCCGGCCCAGGTACAGGGCGGCGACGCGGTCGGCCACCTCGAAGACGTCGACCATGTTGTGGCTGATGAAGACCACGGCGTGGCCGGTGTCGGCCAGCCGCCGGACCAGATCGAGCACCTGCCGGGTCTGCGCGACGCCGAGGGCGGCGGTCGGCTCGTCGAGGATGACGAGCTTGGACTCCCAGAGCACGGCCTTGGCGATGGCGACCGTCTGGCGCTGACCGCCGGAGAGGCTGGAGACCAGTTGGCGCACGGACTTGAGGGTCCGGACGGAGAGCTTGCTGAGGGTCTCCCGGGCGGCGACCTCCATGGACGTCTCGTCGAGGAGCATGCCGCTCTTGCGCTCGCGCCCGAGGAACATGTTCTGGACGACGTCGAGGTTGTCGGCCAGGGCGAGGTCCTGGTAGACGACCTCGATGCCGAGGGCGGCGGCCTCGCGCGGCCCGCTGACCGTGACCGGCCGGCCCTCGAAGAGGAACTCGCCGGAGTCGATGGCGTGGATGCCGGCGATGGACTTGATGAGCGTGCTCTTGCCCGCCCCGTTGTCGCCGACGAGCGCGGTGACCTGTCCGGGGTAGACCTTCATGTGCACGTCGTGCAGGACCTGGATGGCACCGAAGCTCTTGTTGACGCCGCGGAGTTCCAGGGTGGGGGTGCCGTCCTGGGGACGGTCGGTGGGAGCGGACACACCGGGCCTCTCGTCGCGCTGGTGGGGCTGAGGCAGCAGCCGCCGGGGCGTCCCATCATGGGCGCCCCGGCGGCCGGTGACCACTACGAGATGCCGAGCTCCTGGCACGCGGCGGCGAAGTCGCCGGTGCACAGCTCCTCGGCGCTGACGAACTCGTCGTCCACGACGTCCTTGACGTTGTCGCGGAAGATCGAGACCGGGGTCAGCAGGACCGACGGGACCTCGCGGCCGCCCTCGGTGTCCTCGACGGTGCCGGTGGTCTCGCCCTCCTCGCCGTTGAGCAGCGAGACGGCCAGCTCGGCCAGCGCGTTGGCCTCCTCGCGGACCGACTTGTAGACGGTCATGCACTGGTCGCCGGCGAGGATGTTCTGGAGACCCTCGACGGAGGCGTCCTGGCCGGTGACGTTGGACGCGCCCGCGGCGTTGTTGCGGCCGAGGATCTGGATCACCGAGTTGGCGAGACCGTCGTTGGCAGCGACCACGCCCTGGATGTTGCCGCCGGCCTGGGTGTACATCTGCTCGAAGATCGTCGCGGCCTCCTGGTTGTCCCAGTCGGGCACGGCCTGCTCGGCCACCTGCGTGTACTGCGTCAGCGGGTCGAGCACCTCGTGGGCGCCCGCCGAGAACAGCGTCGCGTTGTTGTCGTCCGGCGAGCCGTTGAGGAACGCGATGTTGCCCTGCGCGACGCCGTTGGCCTCGAGGCACTGCTGCAGGCCCTGGCCCTGCAGACGCCCGACCTCGGTGTTGTCGAAGGAGACGTAGTACTCCGCCGAGCCACCGAGGGTGAGCCGGTCGTAGTCGATCGTCTGGACGCCCTCGGCGGCCGCCTGCTCCTGGATCTGCGCACCGGAGGCCGAGTCGAGGTTGACGATCGCGAGGACGGTGGCGCCCTCGGTGATCATCTGCTCGGCGATGGTCGCCTGCCGCTGGGCGTCGCCCTCGGCGTTCTGGATGTCGTACTCGACGCCGGCCTCCTCGAAGGCCGCCTCGAGGTAGGGGCGGTCGAAGTTCTCCCACCGCACCGAGGACTCGGTGTCGGGGAGGATCACGCCGACCTTGCCGGCGGCCTCGCCGCCACCGCCGCCGCCGCCGCCGCTGTCGCCGCTGTCACCGCTGTCGCTGCCACACGCAGCGAGGCTGAAGACCAGGGCGGCCGCCAGGGCCGTCATCGTGGTGCGCCGTCGCGCCATGGATGGGTCCACCGTTCCGTCGGGAATCTGCAGAAGTGCGGCGGCCAATATGCGCCCCGGGTCACACGGGTGGCAAGCCCGGGTCGGTGGCGTTGCCGGACCGTGACCTCCGTGCGGGTGAGCCTCCCGCACCCCGGTGCCCTCCGGGGAGCGGGTCGCCGTCGCAGCAGCGGTTACCGACCGGTAACTTCACCTGCGCCGTCCCCGTGCCCGGGCCGGCTCCCCCTGCTGCGGAGGTCCCATGTCCCGCTCGCTGCGTGAGGTCGTCTTCGTCGACGGCGTGCGCACCCCCTTCGGCAAGGCCGGCCCGAAGGGCGTCTACGCGGAGACGCGCGCCGACGACCTGGTCGTGCGCGTGATCCGCGAGCTCCTGCGCCGCAACCCGGCGCTGCCGGCCGACCGGGTCGACGAGGTGGCCATCGCCGCCACCACCCAGATCGGCGACCAGGGCCTGACCATCGGCCGCACCGCCGCGCTGCTCGCCGGGCTGCCGAAGTCGGTCCCCGGCTACGCGATCGACCGGATGTGCGCCGGCGCGATGACCGCCGTCACCACCACCGCCTCGGGCATCGCCTTCGGCGCCTACGACGTCGCCATCGCCGGCGGGGTCGAGCACATGGGCCGCCACCCGATGGGCGAGGGCGCCGACCCGAACCCGCGGTTCTTCAGCGAGAAGCTCGTCGACAGCTCGGCGCTGGTCATGGGCTCCACCGCGGAGAACCTGCACGACCGCTTCCCGCACCTGACGAAGGAGCGCGCCGACGCGTTCGCCCTGGCCAGCCAGCAGAAGTACGCCAAGGCCGTCGCCAACGGGCAGATCGGCCCGGAGCTGGTGCCGGTCGCGACCCGCTCGGCCGAGCACGGCTGGGGCCTGGCCACCGCCGACGAGCCCCCGCGGCCGAACACCACCCTCGAGGGCCTGGCGACGCTCAAGACGCCGTTCCGCCCGCACGGGCACGTGACCGCCGGCAACGCCGCGGGCCTCAACGACGGCGCCACCGGCTGCATCCTCGCCGCCGAGGACGTCGCCGCGGAGCTGGGCCTGACCGCCGGCATGCGGCTGGTCGGCTACGGCTTCGCCGGCGTCGAGCCCGAGGTGATGGGCGTCGGGCCGGTCCCCTCGACCGAGCGCGCACTGGCCCGCACCGGCCTGACCATCGGGGACATCGGGCTGTTCGAGCTCAACGAGGCCTTCGCCGTCCAGGTGCTGGCCTTCCTCGACCACTTCGGCATCGCCGACGACGACGAGCGGGTCAACCCCTGGGGCGGTGCCATCGCCGTCGGCCACCCGCTGGCCTCCTCCGGCGTCCGCCTGATGACCCAGCTGTCGCGGCAGTTCGCCGAGCGCCCCGACGTCCGGTACGGCCTGACCGCCATGTGCGTGGGCCTGGGCATGGGCGCCACCGTCATCTGGGAGAACACCGACTGGGAGGGTGCGGCCAAGTGAGCGAGCTCGCGAGCGAACCGATGAGCACAGCACCTGCGGTCACGCAGCCGACGAGCGCCAGCGAGGAGTGCAAGTGACCGCCGTCTTCGAGAACGAGGTCGTGACCACCGCCAGGGTGCGGTACGTGCGGGTGCCGGGCCTGGCCGGCGAGGTCGCTCTGATCACGCTCGACAACGGGCACGACCACACCCGGCCGTCCACCTTCGGTCCCGGCGGGCTCGCGTCCCTGGACGCGGCGCTGGACGAGATCGCCGCCCACTCCCCCGCCCCCGTGGCGATCGGCGTGACCGGCAAGCCGTTCGTCTTCGCCGTGGGCGCGGACCTGTCCGGAGTCCCGTCGGTGACCTCCGCCGAGGCCGCGCGCGAGATCGCCGAGACCGGCCACCGGGTGTTCCGGCGGCTCAAGGACGCCGGCGTCCCGACGTTCGCGTTCGTCAACGGCGCGGCGCTCGGCGGCGGCCTGGAGCTGGCGCTGCACTGCACGTACCGGACGATCGCGAGCACCGCCGTCGTCGCCTTCCCCGAGGTCTTCCTCGGGCTGGTGCCCGGCTGGGGCGGCACGCAGCTGCTGCCGGACCTGATCGGCATCGACCCGGCGGTCACCGTGATCGTCGAGAACGCGCTGGCGCAGAACAAGGTCACCTCCGGCCCGCGGGCGGCGAAGCTGGGGATCGCCGACGCGCTGTTCGAGCCCGCCGACTTCCTCGAGCGGTCGCTGGAGTGGGCCGCCGCCGTCCTCACCGGCGACGTCACGGTGTCCCGGCCCGAGGTCGACCGGTCCGGCTGGGACGCCGCGATCGAGCGGGCCCGCGGCATCGTGGCCGCGCGCACCCGCAACGCCTCCCCCGGCGCGCTGCGCGCCGTCGAACTCCTCGACCTGGCCCGCAACGGCGTCGAGGGCGAGGCGTTCACCGCCGGCACCGCCGCCGAGGACCAGGCGCTCACCGACCTGCTCATGAGCGACGAGCTGCGCGCCTCGCTCTACTCGTTCGACCTGGTCAACAAGCGCGCCAAGCGGCCGGCCGGCGCGCCGGACAAGGGCCTGGCGCGGAAGGTCACCAAGGTCGGCGTCGTCGGTGCGGGGCTCATGGCCTCGCAGCTGGCGCTGCTGTTCGTGCGCCGGCTCGAGGTGCCCGTCGTCCTCACCGACGTCGACCAGGCCCGCGTGGACAAGGGCGTCGGCTACGTGCACGGCGAGCTGGAGAAGCTCGCCGCCCGCGGCCGGCTCTCCCCCGACGAGCTGAACCGGCTCACGGGCCTGGTCACCGGCGCGCTGGACAAGGCCGTCTTCGCCGACGCCGACCTCGTCGTCGAGGCCGTGTTCGAGGAGATGTCGGTCAAGCAGCAGGTGTTCGCCGAGGTGGAGGCCGTCGTCTCCCCCGAGTGCGTGCTCGCCACCAACACCTCGGCGCTGTCGGTGACGGAGATGGCCTCCAAGCTCGAGCACCCCGAGCGCGTGGTCGGCCTGCACTTCTTCAACCCGGTGGCGGTCCTGCCGCTGCTGGAGGTCGTGCGCGCCGAGCAGACCGACGACGCGACCCTCGCCACCGCCTTCGCCGTCGGCAAGGCGCTGAAGAAGTCCTGCGTGCTGGTCGCCGACGCCCCGGCGTTCGTCGTCAACCGGTTGCTCACCCGCTTCCTCGGCGAGGTCACCGCGGCCGTCGAGCAGGGCACGCCGGTGGCCGTCGCTGACCGGGCGCTGGACCCGCTGGGCCTGCCGATGACGCCGTTCGAGCTGCTCACGCTGGTCGGCCCGCCGGTCGCCCTGCACGTGGCCGAGCGGATGCACGAGGCCTTCCCCGACCGGTTCGCCGTCGGCGAGGGGCTGCGGAGGATGGTCGAGCTGGGCAAGACCAGCGTCTGGTCCGAGCCCGGCGTCGTCGACCCCGACCTCGCCGGCATCGACGCGGGCGACGCGCCGCTGACCGAGGACGAGGTCCGCGACCGCGCCGTGCGGGCGCTGGCCCAGGAGATCCGGCTGATGCTCGACGAGGGCGTCGTCCAGGCCGTGCAGGACATCGACCTGTGCATGGTGCTGGGCGCCGGCTGGCCGTTCTGGCTCGGTGGGATCTCCGCGTACCTCGACCGCACCGGCGTCTCGGAGAAGGTGACCGGCCAGCGGTTCCTGCCGCGCGGGGTGGCCGGCCTCCCCGCCTGAGGGCGCTGACGACAGACGGCCCGGGCCCCCGCACGGGGCCCGGGCCGTCTGTCGTCTCCGGTGCGGCGCCCGGACCTCGCGCCGTGGTGCCCGACGGGTCAGCGGAACTCGCGGGTGAGGCTCTCGATGGTGCGGTCGACCGAGACGACCTCGACGTGCGAGGTGCCGCTGGTGAGGACGGGCCTCCTCCGGCTACTGCTGGGCGCCGTCCACGGGCTCGGCGGTCAGCTGCTGCTCGGCCCGCTCGGTGAGCACCGCGGTCCACTCGGCGATCCGGCGGGCGACGTCCTGCTCGGTCAGGCCGCAGTCGGCCAGCACCTGGCCCCGGCTGCCGTGCTCGAGGAACGCCTGCGGCAGGCCCAGCGCGCGCACCGGGACGTCGTGCTGCCGGTCCTGCAGCGCCTGCGACAGCGTCGTGCCGACGCCGCCGGCCCGGCCGCCGTCCTCCACGGTGACGACCAGCCGGTGCGCGGCGGCCATCTCGACGAGCTCGTCGGAGACCGGGAGCACCCAGCGCGGGTCGACCACCGTCACCTCGATGCCGTGGTCGGCGGCCCGCTCCGCGGCGGCCAGGCACATCGGCACCATCGCGCCGACGGCGACCAGCAGCACCTCGCGTTCCCCGCGCCGCAGCACGTCGACCGGGCCGCGCCGCTCCAGGGCCGGGATGTCCAGCGGCGGCGGCCCCTTGGGGAAGCGGACGACGGTCGGCGCGTCGGTGACGGCGACCGCCTCGCGCAGCGCCTCGCGCAGGGTCGGCTCGTCGCGCGGCGCGGCCATGTGCAGCCCCGGCACGACCGAGCAGATCGACATGTCCCACATGCCGTTGTGCGAGGCGCCGTCGGTGCCGGTGACCCCGGCCCGGTCGAGGACGACGGTGACCGGCTGGCGGTGCAGGGCGACGTCCATGAGCAGCTGGTCGAAGGCCCGGTTGAGGAAGGTCGCGTAGACCGCCACGACCGGGTGCAGCCCGCCCATCGCCATGCCGGCCGCGCTGGTGAGCGCGTGCTGCTCGGCGATGCCGACGTCGTAGGTCCGCTCGGGGAAGCGCTCGGCGAAGGCGGCCAGACCGGTCGGGTGCAGCATCGCCGCGGTCACCGCGACGACGTCGGCCCGCTCGGCGCCGATGCGCACCAGCTCGTCGGAGAACGCCGTCGTCCAGTCGCGGGCGACCGCCGGGCTGGCGCCGCTGTCGGGGTCGAAGACGCCGGTGGCGTGCCAGGCGTCGATCTGGTCGGTCTCGGCCGGCGGGTAGCCGAAGCCCTTGGTGGTGACCGCGTGCACGATCACCGGGCGGCCGAACGACCGCGCCCGGCGCAGCGCGGACTCCAGGACCTCGACGTCGTGCCCGTCGACCGGGCCGACGTACTTGAGGCCGAGGTCCTCGAACATGCCCTGCGGCGCCAGGACGTCCTTGACGCCCTTCTTGAGGCCGTGCAGCGCGTCGTAGAGCGCGGAGCCGACGACCGGGGCCTTGTGCAGGGCCTGACGGATGGCCAGCAGCGCCTGCTCGTAGCCCGGCCGCAGCCGCAGGCCCGCCAGCGCGTCGGCGACGCCGCCGATGGTCGGCGAGTAGGAGCGGCCGTTGTCGTTGACGACGATGACCACCGGCCGGTCCTGGGCGGCGGCGATGTTGTTGAGCGCCTCCCAGGCCATGCCGCCGGTCAGCGCGCCGTCGCCGACCACGGCGACGACGGGGCGCTTGTCACCGCGGACGGCGAAGGCCTTGGCCAGCCCGTCGGCGTAGGACAGCGCGGTCGAGGCGTGGCTGTTCTCGACCCAGTCGTGCTCGCTCTCGGTGCGGCTCGGGTAGCCCGACAGCCCGCCGCGCTGGCGCAGCCGGTCGAAGCCCTCGACCCGGCCGGTCAGCATCTTGTGCACGTAGGCCTGGTGACCCGTGTCGAACACGATCGGCTCGTGCGGGGACTCGAAGACCCGGTGCAGCGCGATGGTGAGCTCGACGGTGCCGAGGTTCGGCCCGAGGTGGCCGCCGGTGCGGGCGACGCTGGTGACCAGTGCGTCACGGATCTCCGCGGCCAGCGCGGGCAGCTGCTCGGGGGGCAGGGCCCGGAGGTCTGCGGGGTCGCGGAGCGAGCGCAGGAGCGACACGGGGCGGCGGTGTCCTCTCTGTCGGCGGCGGGGCACGGCCCTCCGACGGCCGCCGACCCACTGTAGTCGCGCGGCGGCGCGGACCTCCTGTCGAGCCGGACCCGAGACGGGACGGTTCCGTCACCCTCGACACGCCGCACCCCGCTCACCCGGCCGATGCGCCTCCCTTCCGTCGGTGATTGACAGAACGCGGGCGCGCTCGCACGATGCCCGGCATGGACCCCCGCCCGTGGCTGCCCGATGTCACGGGCCCCTCGCGGCGGCTGGTCGAGGCGCTGCGGGTGAGCGGCCCCTCGACGCGGGCGCAGCTGGTGGAGCGGACCGGGCTCTCCCGCGCCACGGTGTCCGGCTACGTGGCCGACCTCGTCGACCGCGGCCTGGTGGCTCCCGCCGACGACGCGGGGGCGGTCGAGACCGGCGGCCGGCCCGCGCGGCTGGTGCACCTGACCCGGCGGGCCGGTGTCGTCGTCGGGGTCGACATCGGGCGCACCCACGTCCGGGTCGCGGTGGCCGACCTCTCGCACGAGATCGTCGGCGAGGAGACCACCACGCTGCCGGTCGCCGACTTGGACTCCGACGCGGTCCTCGACACCGTGGCGGGACAGGTGCGGGCCGAGCTGCGGCGGGCCGGCGCGTGCACCGAGGACGTCGCCGGCGCGGTGGTCGGCCTGCCGACGCCGGTGGTCGGCCGGGCGGCGAGCGCGCGCGGCACCGTGGCGCGGTCGAACATCCTGCCGACCTGGTCGGGCCGGACGCCGGCGCCGGCGCTGCAGGAGCGGCTCGGGGTCCCGGTCATCGTGGAGAACGACGCCAACCTGGGCGCCGTCGCCGAGGTCCGCTGGGGCGCCGGCCGCGGCTCGCGCGCCACCCTCTACCTGAAGATGGCCACCGGCGTCGGCGGCGCGCTGGTCATCGACGGCGACCTGCTGCGCGGCGTCACCGGCACCGCCGGCGAGATGGGCCACGTGAGCCTGGACCCGACCGGCCCGCTGTGCCGCTGCGGCAACCGCGGCTGCCTGGAGCTCACCGCCGGCGGCACCGCCCTGCTGCGGGCCGTCCAGACCGCCGCCCCCCACTACACCGACCTGCGGTCGCTGGTGGCCGGCGCCCAGGACGGCGACCAGGCCTGCCGGCGGCTGATCGCCGACGCCGGGTCCTCGGTCGGCTTCGTGCTCGGCGGCCTGGTCAACGTGCTCAACCCCGACCGCATCGTCGTCGGCGGCGAGCTGGGCACGGCCGGCGACCTGCTCGTCGACCCGCTGCGGCGGGCGCTCGAGCAGTCCGCCATCCCCGCCGCGGCCGAGCAGCTGACCGTGGTCCCCGGCTCCCTCGGGGCCCGCGCGGAGGTGCTCGGCGCGCTGGCGGTCGCGCTCCGGGAGGCCGACCGGCTGACCGGCTAGGGCCCCGGGGGCCCGCGGACGACGACCGGGCCCCCGGGTGCCGCTCTACAGGCGGGGGACCCAGACCTCGCCGCGCAGCGCCCCGGCGACCACCTCGACGCCGCGCGCCGCCGCGGCCAGCCGCGCGCCCTCCCGCTCGTAGGCGGCGACGGCGGCCTCGATGGCGTCCGGCGGCAGGTGGTCGGCCAGCTCGACGCGCACCGTGCGCCAGCCCGCCCGCGCCGCCTCCAGGCCGGCCGCGACGTGGTCGCCGGCGAACCGCGCGAGCAGCAGCGGGTAGCGGCGCAGCACCGCGTGGGCGCGGTAGTCGGGCGGGACGAGGTCGAACAGCCAGGCCACCGCGGAGCGCTCCCAGTCGGGCGCGCCCGGGGGCCGCACCTGCTCCGGCCAGCCCGGAGGGACGCTCGCACCCACGACCGGCATCCTGCCGCAGGTCGAACACGTGTTCGACCGGAGGCGCGCCGTCGTCACCCGGTCGTGATCACCGACGCCCCCGGCCCCCTGCAGGGTCCCGCCGCGAGCCCGTGAGTGGCGGGGGGCAGGGGGTCCCTCTCAGTCCTTCTGGCGCTTCAGCCAGAACTGCTCGAAGCCCCAGGTGCCCGCGCCGCTGGAGTGGTAGCTGACCAGCTCCCAGCCCTCGCCGCCGAGCCGGTTGAGCACCGAGCTGGTGTCCCCCTGCTGCCGCTCCAGTGAGCCGCCGGGCAGCTTGACGCTCACCCCTGCGCGCTGCGACTCGGTGTCGTTGGCCGTGATGACCGAGGCGTACTCCCAGGTGGTCACGGAGAGCACCGTAACGAAGGCCCCGGATCAGTCGCCCGGCACCAGCAGGGCGACGCACTCCACGTGCGCGGTCATCGGGAAGGCGTCGAAGGCGCGCAGGGCGGCCGGGCGGTACCCCGCGCCGGCGAAGGCGGCGACGTCGCGGCCCAGCGACGCCGGGTCGCAGGCGACGTAGACGACGGCGCGCGCCCCGGTGCCGGCCAGCACCCGGCTCACCGCGGCGCCGGCCCCGGCACGCGGCGGGTCGAGCACCACGACGTCGGGGACGCCGCCGAGCTCGTCGAGCAGCCCGGTGAGCCCGTCGGCGTCCACCTCGCCCTGCCACACCTCGGCCTGCGGCAGGTCGCCCAGGTTGACCTCCGCCGCGGCGCACGCGTCGGCGTCGGCCTCCACGCACACCACCCGGCCGGACTCCCCCACCCCGGGCGCCAGGGCGCCGCCGAACAGGCCGGCGCCGGCGTACAGGTCGAGCACGGTCTCCCCCGGCCGCACGCCGGCCAGCGCGGACACCGCGCCCACGAGCGCGTCGGCGGCCGACTCGTGCACCTGCCAGAAGCCGGTGCCCTCGACCTCCCAGTCCCGTCCGGCGGCGTGCCGCCCGGCCCGCCCGGCCGGCTCGGCGGGGACGTCGTCGCCCGGCCGCAGGACGCGGGTCGACGTCGGCACGCCGCGGCGGTCCAGCCGCGTGGTGGTCACCGTGCCCGCCGAGTCGACGGCGACGTCCACCGCCCCGGCGCCCGGCCAGCGCCGCGACAGCACCGCCCGCGCGGCCGGCTCGACGGTGATCGGGCAGTCGTCGAGGACGTGCACGTCGTGCGAGCGGTGCCGGCGCAGCCCGGGCACCCCGTCCCGGGCGACGGCGAACCGCGCCCGCGACCGCCAGCGCAGCGGCCCGCCGGGCAACGCCTCGACGGTGAGCCCGGCCAGCACCGGGTCGGCGGCGTCCAGCCCGCCGAGCCGGGTGAGCTGCTCGCGGACGACGTCGGCCTTGAGCCGCCGCTGACCCTCCCAGGAGACGTGCTGCCAGTCGCAGCCGCCGCAGCGCCCCGGGCCGCTGTGCGGGCAGGGCCGCTCCACCCGGTCGGGCGCGGCCTCGAGCACCTCGACGGCGTCGGCGCGGCAGTACCCGGGCTGGCGGTCCTCGGTGACCCGGACGACCACCCGCTCACCGGGCAGCGCGTGCCGGACGAACACCACCCGGCCCTCGTGCCGGGCCACGCAGTGCCCGCCGTGCGCGACCGGGCCGACGGTCACCTCGAACTCCCGGCCGGTCCAGCCGGCGCCCCGGTCGGGCCGGGGCGGCCGGGCCGCCCGCCGGGGAGGGCGCCGCCTATCCATACGGCGTGGCCTCGACCTGGTCGTCGGTGAGGCCGCGGCGCAGGTCGCCGGGCATGGGGCCGGCGCGGCGGTCGTCCTCGTCGCCGCGGCCGATGGAACTCTCCAGCTGCCACGGCACCGTCGTGATCATGACGCCGGGCTGGAACTGCAGCCGGGCGCGCAGCCGCAGCGCGCTCTGGTTGTGCAGCACGTTCTCCCACCAGTGGCCGACGACGTACTGCGGCACGAACACGATGACCAGCTCGCGCGGGCTGTCCCGGCGGATGCCCTTGACGTAGTCGACGACCGGCCGGGTGATCTCCCGGTACGGCGACTCGAGCACCGTCAGCGGCACCGGGACGTCGTAGCGCTCCCAGTCCGCCTGCAGCGAGCGGGTGTCGCCCGGGTCGACGTTGACCGTCAGCGCGGTGAGCTCGTCGGGGCGGGTGGCGCGGGCGAAGGCCAGCGCCCGCAGCGTCGGCTTGTGCACCTTGGACACCAGCACGATCGCGTGCACCTTGCTGGGCAGCAGGCGGGCGTCGGTGTCGGGGACCAGCTGCTCGGCGACGTGCGAGTAGTGCCGGTTGATCGCCTTCATGAGCAGGAACAGCACCGGCATCACGAGGATGACCAGGTACGCGCCGCGGGTGAACTTCGTGACCACGATGATCAGCAGGACGACGGTGGTGAGGCTGCCGCCGATGGTGTTGATCACCTGGGAGCGGCGCATCCGCCGCTTCTCGGCCGCGTCGCCCGACAGCCGGATCTCCCGGTTCCAGTGCCGGACCATGCCCCACTGGCCGATCGAGAAGCTGGTGAAGACCCCGACGATGTACATCTGGATCAGCCGGTTCGGGTCGGCCTCGAAGGCGAGGATCAGCAGCGCCGCGAAGCCGGCCAGCAGCAGGATGCCGTTGCTGTAGACGAGCTTGTCGCCGCGGGTGTGCAGCTGGCGGGGCAGGAACCGGTCCTGCGCGAGCACCGAGCCCAGCAGCGGGAAGCCGTTGAAGGCGGTGTTGGCGGCGAGGACGAGCACCAGCGCGGTGGCCGCCTGGATGTAGAAGAAGCCGACCGACTGGTCGCCGCCGAAGGTGGCCGCGGCGAGCTGGGCGATGACCGTGCGCTGGGGGTCGGTCTCGCAGTCGCCCGGGAAGCCGATGAGGTCGCAGGTGTTCTCGGCGTAGCGGACGTCGCCGAACAGGGCGAGCGCGGTGACGCCGGCGAACATGGTCGCGGCGATCCCGCCCATGAGCGCGAGCGTCGTCGCGGCGTTCCTCGACTTCGGCGGGCGGAACGCCGGGACGCCGTTGGCGATGGCCTCGACGCCGGTCAGCGCGGTGCACCCGGAGGCGAAGGCGCGCAGCGCGAAGAACACCAGCGCGACGCCGCCGAGGTCGTCGTAGCCCGCCTCGGGCAGCACCGACCAGCCGGCGCTCTCGGCGATGACCGGGGAGTCGGTGAAGAAGTCCCGGATCAGCCCGGTGACGATCATGACCATGATCCCGGCGACGAACAGGTACGTCGGGACGGCGAAGGTCTTGCCCGACTCCCGCACCCCGCGCAGGTTGGTCGCCGCCAGCAGCGCGACCAGCCCGACGGCGATGAGCACGCGGTGCTCGTTGAGCGCGGGGAACGCCGAGATGATGTTGTCGGTGCCCGCCGACACGGACACGGCCACGGTGAGCACGTAGTCGACCAGCAGCGCGCTGGCGACGGTCAGCCCGGCGAACTGGCCGTGGTTCTTCATCGCGACCTCGTAGTCGCCGCCGCCCGAGGGGTAGGCGTGCACCACCTGGCGGTAGGACAGCACGACGGTCACCAGCAGCAGCACGACGACGACGGCCAGCCACGGCGCGAGGAACAGGAACGCGGTGCCGGCCAGCGTCAGGACGATCAGGATCTCCTGGGTGGCGTAGGCCACGGAGGAGAGCGGGTCGCTGGCGAAGATCGGCAGGGCCAGGGACTTCGGGAGCAGGGACTCCCCCGCACGGTCGCTGCGGACCGGCCGGCCGACGACGAGCCGTTTGGGGAGTTGTCCGAGGTCGGACAGCTTGGGCACGGCGGCGATGGTACGGACGCGGGGGCACCCGGTGCCGTCCCGCGTCGGGCGCCCCGCCCGGAGGGGGCACGCCGTCCGGGCGCACCCCCGGACCGCCCGCGCACGGGTGTAGCTTCGCGCCCTGGACCGCGGGCGGACGGCGCCCGTGCGAGGCATCCGGGAGCGACACGTGCACGTGGTCGTCATGGGCTGCGGCCGTGTCGGCTCGGCCATCGCGCGACGGCTGGAGCAGATCGGCCACAGCGTCGCGGTGATCGACCAGGACCCGGAGGCCTTCCGCCGGCTCGGGCCCGAGTTCACCGGCCGGCAGGTGACCGGCCTGGGCTTCGACCGGCAGGTGCTCCTCGACGCCGGCATCGACTCCGCCGGCGCCTTCGCCGCGGTCAGCAGCGGCGACAACTCGAACATCATCAGCGCGCGCGTGGCGCGGGAGACCTTCGGCGTCCAGCACGTCGTCGCCCGGATCTACGACTCCAAGCGCGCCGAGGTGTTCGAGCGGATGGGCATCCCGAGCGTCGCCACCGTGCCGTGGACGGTGAACCGGCTGCTGCGCGAGCTGCTGTCGGTGAAGGTCAGCGAGATCTGGCGGGAGCCCACCGGCCGGGTGCTGCTGATGCGGGTGACCGTCACCGACGGCTGGGTGGGCCGCAAGCTCTCCGAGCTCGAGGCCGCCTCCGGCGCCCGGGCCGCCTGGCTGGTCCGCTTCGGGGAGGCGCAGCTGCCCACCTCCTCCACCGTGCTGCAGGACGGCGACCAGCTCGTCGTCGCGGCCACCGACGAGATCTCCGACCGCGTGCACCAGACGGTCGAGCACCCCGAGGGGAGCAGGGCCTGATGCGCGTGGCCATCGTGGGCGCCGGGGCGGTCGGCCGCTCCATCGCCGGGGAGCTGCTCAACAACGGGCACACCGTGATGCTCATCGAGAAGGACGGCCGCAAGGTCCGCACCCGCGCGGTGCCGGGCGCGGAGTGGGTCCAGGCCGACGCCTGCGAGGTCTCCTCGCTCGAGGAGGCCCAGCTGGCCACCTGCGACGTCGTCGTCGCGGCCACCGGTGACGACAAGGCCAACCTCGTCGTCTCGCTGCTGGCCAAGACCGAGTTCGCGGTCAACCGCGTCGTCGCCCGGGTCAAGGACCCGCGCAACGAGTGGCTCTACACGGAGGCCTGGGGCGTCGACGTCGCCGTCTCCACCCCGCGGGTGCTCGCCGCGCTGGTCGAGGAGGCGGTGACCGTCGGCGACGTCGTCCGGCTGATGAGCTTCCGCAAGGGCGCGGCCAACCTGGTCGAGATCACCCTCGCCGAGAACACCCCGTGGGCCGGCCGGCCGCTGCGCGAGGTGCCGCTGCCGCGCGAGACGGTGCTGACGGCGATGCTGCGCGGCGACCGGGTCATCACGCCCACCCCGGACGAGCCGCTCGAGGTGGGCGACGAGCTGCTGTTCGTCACGCACGCCGACGTCGAGGAGCAGCTGCAGCAGGTCCTCTCCCCGACTGCTCTCTAGGCGCCGCCGGCTAGGAGCTGCCGGCGTCCGTCTCCACGCGGTGGCGGTGCAGGCGGGCGACGACCCATAGGGTGAGCGCGAGGGCGGCGGCGGTCACCGGCAGGCCGAGGACGAGCGAGGCGACGCCGAGCAGGTCCTCCTCGTCGGCGAGGTAGAGCGGCGTCTGCACGGCGACGCGCAGCAGGAACGTCAGCGCCCAGACGACGGTCAGCCAGCCGTAGGCGCGCACCATCCGCGGGTCGTCGCGCCAGTGGCGCTCGGGCTCCGGGTCCACCGGGCGCCCCGACTGCGCGGGCGCGGGCTCCGGCGGGGGCGGCTGGTGGTGCAGCCGGGCGCGGGCGCTGTCGACGCGGCGGCGCAGGCCGGGCAGCGAGTGCGCAGCCATCGACCCCAGGTGGCTCGGCGCGAGCCACTCGGCGACCACGCCGACCAGCGGCCAGCGCAGCGGCACCGAGCCCAGCAGCACCACGCCGATGACGGCGTTGCGGATGATGCCCGGCACGAAGTAGTTGCGCGCCTGCCCCGAGGCGGCGGCGATGGCGACCGCCACCGCGACGCCGAACAGGCCGCTGAACGCCTGCTGCACGCTCTCCCGGCGGACCAGCCGGACGAGCAGGATCAGGACGGCGGCGCCGATCGCGGCCCAGATCCCGGTGCGCAGGTCGCCGATCGCGTTGGCGACGATGAAGGCCAGCGTGGGCAGGGTCGCGTCGACCATGCCGCGCCAGCCGCCGAGCTGCTCCAGCACCATGTGCCGGTCGAAGGTGACCCCTCGGCCCGTGTCCTCGGTCGTGGTGCCGTCCGCGTGCGTGGGCTCCTGGTGCGGTGCTGCTCCCCCGGGATCGCGCCGGCCGTCGTCGTCGGCCGCCGGGATCACCCCGCGCTCAGCTCGTACCAGGGGTTGTAGATGACCTTGCGGCCGTCGAAGCTGGCGAACCGGCCGCGGGCGGTCAGCGTCCGGCCGGGCTCGATGCCCGGGATGCGCCGGCGGCCCAGCCAGACCAGGGTGACCGAGCCGGAGCCGTCGAACAGCTCCGCCTCCAGGGTGGGGACCGTCTCGCGCGGGGTGTAGACGACCGACTTGAGCCGGCCGGTCACGGTCACCACTTCCCCCTTGCGGCAGGCGCTCACCGGCTCGCAGCCGGCGCGGTCGGACTCCTCGCGCAGCTCCTGCGCGTCGATGGCGGAGTCGTCGGCGGTCAGCCGCTGCAGCGTGCGTGCGAGCCAGCCGCCGGGACGGGTCTGTGTCACGGTTCCAGGGTAGTGCGGCGGACCCGGCCGGCGGCGTGTTCCCCCAGCCACGCGCGGACCACCGCCCACGCCTCCCCCGCCGGGTCGATGGGCACCCGGTGACCGCCCGGGACGGTGCGCACCGTCACCCGGTCGCCGGCGCCCGCGGCCACCGCCGCGTACCGCTGTGACTGCTCGGGCGGCACGACGTCGTCGTCGGTGCCGTGCAGGCACAGCACGTCGGCACCGGTGGGCAGCAGCCCGGCCGGGTCGGCGACCGCGTAGCGGCCGGGCACCTCCCCCGGCTCCCCGCCGAGGAACTCCTGGACGGCGCTGCGGCCCAGGCGCTGCTCCGCCGCCCGCGCCAGGTCCACGACGCCGGCCTGCAGGACCGCCGCGGTCACCCGCACGCGCGGCCCGGCGCCGGGGGCGCCGTCGGGCAGCCGCGCCCGCCCGGCGGCCCACGCGGCCAGGTGCCCGCCGGCGGAGTGCCCGACGACGGTGAGGGAGCCGAGGTCCAACCGGCCCGCGTCCGGGAGGTCCGGGAGCGCGTCGAGCGCGGCGGCGACGTCCTCCAGGGTGGCCGGCCAGCCGCCGCCGCTGCCGACCCGCCGGTACTCCACGGCGACGGCGGCGTACCCGGCCGCGGCGAGGTCGGCGGCCAGCGGGCGGGCCAGCTCGACGCCGTACGCGGCCCGCCAGAACCCGCCGTGCAGCACGACGACCACGGGCGCGGGGTCCTGCGCGACGACCATCGGCGCCGGGTCCTGCGCGACGACCATCGGCGCCGGGTCCTGCGCGACGACCATCGGCGCCGGGTCCTGCGCGACGACCATCGGCGCCGGGTCCTGCGCGACGACCATCGGCGCCGGGTCCTGCGCGACGGGCAGGGTCAGCTCGAGGAACTGGTCGGGGTGCGGGCCGTAGGCGACGACGGCGGGGGTCACGCGGGGGGCCGCGGCGGGGCGGCCGGGCGGCCCGGCTGCTGCCCGACCTGCTGCTGCCCGGCCTGCTGCTGCCCGGCCTGCTGCTGGCGGGCCAGCTGCGCGGCGGCCTGGGGCGGGAGGGTGAGCGGCAGCTGCTCGCGCACCGGCATCGGCGAGGTGCCCCGGACGACGACCACCTTGCGGAACACGTCCTCCAGCACCGCGGCCGCCTCGGGCGACTCGGCCGCCGGGCCGCTGATCATCCCGCGGAGGAACCAGCGCGGACCGTCGACGCCGAGGAACCGCGCGGCCCGGCGCACCGGCTTCGGCGGCGGGCCCCCGGGCTGCGCCGGCGGGGTCACGACGACGGTGCCGGCCAGCTCGGGGCCGAACGGGCCCTCGGTCTCCTGCAGCCGCCCGCCCTGGCCGGAGGCGCTGCGCGCCAGCTCGGCGCGGACGTCGTCCCAGATGCCGGCGGCGCGCGGCGCGGCGAAGGCGGACACCTGCAGCAGCGAGTCCCCGTAGCGCAGGGTCGCGCCGATCACCTTCTGCTGCTGGTTGAGGTCCACCCGCAGCTCGGTCCCGGGGACGGCGGGCAGCCGCAGCGCGCCCAGGTCGACGCGGGGCGTGCCGTCGTCGGGGGCGTCGGCCTCGTCGTAGGGGCCGGTGGTCTCCTCGACGTCGCGCTCGCGGTGCTGCGGCTCGGGCGGGACGCCGCGCTCGCGCAGGCTGCGCTCGATCCGGTTGCGCCGTCGTCCGAAGGGCATCTCAGGCCTCCTGTCCCGCGCCGGTGGACCCGTGGCCGCCCTCGCCGCGGACGCTCTCCGGCAGCACGTCGACCGGCACGAAGCGGGCGGGGACGACCGGCTGCACCACCAGCTGCGCGACCCGGTCGCCGGCGCGCAGCGTCAGCGGGGTGGCCGGGTCGAGGTTCACCAGGTTCACCTTGATCTCGCCGCGGTAGCCGGCGTCGATGGTGCCGGGGGCGTTGACCAGGCTCAGGCCGTGCCGGGCGGCGAGGCCCGAGCGGGGGTGCACGAACCCCGCGTAGCCCTCGGGGATGGCCACGGCCACGCCGGTGCCCACGAGCGCCCGCTCGAACGGCGCCAGGTGCACGTCCTCGGTGATGGTGAGGTCGGCGCCCGCGTCGCCGGGCAGCGCGTAGCGCGGGGGGATCGCCCCCGCCGCGGTCAGCCGGACGGGGACCTCGAGGGGGTCGGCCACGACGGCGACCCTAACCGCGCCGGAGCGGGGTCGGCGGACCGGCCGGGACCTCAGGCCGGACCGCGGCGCAGGTCGGCGCGGACCCGGCGGGCGAGGGTCTCGGTGGCCTTGAGGTTGCCGCGGCCGCCGAGCGCCGCACCGACGAACAGCGGCGCGGCCGAGCCGAGGCCGCGGGCCATCCGGCGCGACAGCCGGCGGCGCAGGGCGCGGAACCCGGCGGTGCCGAGGACGACGCCCAGCCCCTCCCGGGCGCCGCTCTCGACGGCGCGCTGCTGGGTCCAGCTGGAGAGGTAGGCGGCGGCGCGCTCGGCGTGGGTGCCGCCGGCCGGCCGTCCGGCGAGCTCGTGCAGCTCCCCGAGGAGGACGACCTCGACGCCGGCGGTGAGCAGCGTCTCGGCGGCGAGCTCCAGCGGCAGCGCCACCAGCGACCCCGGCATGAACCAGTGGGCCGCCGAGAGCCCGCCGGTGGCCGCGCCGACCGCGGCGGTGAGCCGCGCCGAGCGGGTGACGAGGGCGTCGGCGATCTCCTCGTCCGACCTCCCGGGGTACGCGGCGCGCAGCCGGGCGGCGTCGCGGACGGGCAGCCGCGGCGCCGCGGCGGCGAGCAGCTCGCCGAGCACCCCGATCGGGCCCCGGGCCGGGTCCTCGTCGTCGGCCCCGTCCCCGGCCGGCGGCCCCGGACGGCGGGCGGCGCCGGCCGCGGCGGCGCCCAGGGCGGTGATGACGTCGCGGACGACGCCGGCGGTGGACCGGCGGGCGTCCGGCTGCCCGGGGGCGGACGCCTCGTCGGCGCCCCCGCCGAGCAGTCGGGACACGGCGTCGGCGACCGTGCGGGCGGCCCGGCCCAGCCCGGTGTCCTCGGACAGCCAGGCCGGACCGTCCCCCGACCGGTCCGGCCCCGGCGGCGCCGGGGCCTGCACGGGCCGGGGCGGGGGGACGTCGCGGGGCGCGCCGATGCGCTCCCTGGGATCGGTCATCGGCTGCTCCCCCCGTGTCCGGCCATCGCGGTGGTGCTGCCTATGCGGCGCAGTCGCGGCAGTACATCTGGTCGCCACGGGTGGCGGCGAGCCGGCTGCGGTGCTGCACGAGGAAGCAGCGCGAGCAGGTGAACTCGTCCTCCTGCTTGGGCAGCACGCGGACGGTCAGCTCCTCGTTGGACAGGTCCGCACCGGGCAGCTCGAGGCTCTCGTTGAAGTCGGTCTCGTCGACGTCGACCGAGGCCGACTGGGCCTCCGCCCGGCGGGCCTTGAGCTCCTCGAGGGAGTCCTCGCCGAGCTCGTCGGCCTCGTTGCGGCGCGGGGCGTCGTAGTCGGTGGCCATGGGGTGTGCCCCTCCTCCGGGGTAGTTCGCGGACGCGCTGGGCGCCCGCCTCGTCCGACGGCGGCGGGGTCCGCCGTCGGCCTGGCCGGCCGCCCGGGGGCGGCCGCTGGTCACGGGACCGGGCCTGCTCCCGTCCGACACGGGGTCGGCTCGGGTGCGGGACCGGCAGCCCCCCAACGCCGTGCGACCCCGGTTTGTGCCCGCCTGTCCGCGGGGGACACACGGGGACGGACGACGGCCCGTCCGGGGCGCCGGGAACCGGCCCGGGCGGGCGGTCGGGAGGCGGAGTGCCGGAGGTTACCCTGCCGCCCGTGTCGAGTCCCGTGGGAGCTGACCCCGCCGTCGTCGGTCCGTATCTCGCCTCCGTGTTCGGTGACGAGCGCTGGCGGGAGGTGACCGTCGAGCTGATCGCGGCGGGCATGTCCAACCTCACCTACGTCGTCACCCCGGCCGGCGGCTCGGCCGACGACGCGGTGATCCTCCGGCGCCCCCCGACGGGCGCCGTGCTCGCCACCGCCCACGACATGGTCCGCGAGCACAAGGTCATCTCCGCGCTCGGGCCGACGTCGGTCCCGGTGCCGCGGACGCTGCACCTGTGCACCGACACCGGGGTGCTGGGCGCGCCGTTCTACGTGATGGAGCGGGTCGTCGGCCTGCACGTGGTGAACGAGATCCCGGCCGGCTACGCCGACACCCCGGAGCGGCGGCGGGAGATCGGCGACGGGCTGATCGACGTCCTGGCCGACCTGCACGCCGTCGACGCCGACGCGGTGGGCCTGGGCGACTTCGGCCGGCCCGAGGGCTTCCTCGCCCGGCAGGTGCGCCGGTGGACCAAGCAGTGGGACGCCACCCGCGACCGCGACCGTCCGCACATGGACGCCCTCGCCGAGCGGCTGGCCGCGACCGTGCCCGCCACGCAGCGCACCGGGATCGTCCACGGCGACTACCGGCTGGACAACTGCCTGCTCGACCCGGAGCGCCCCGGCGGCATCCGCGCCGTCCTCGACTGGGAGATGTCGACCCTCGGCGACCCGCTCACCGACATCGGGATGCTGTTCGTCTACTGGCCCGAGGCCGGGGAGACCCGCCCGGTGCTCAGCCCGGTGACCACTCTGCCGGGCTTCCCGACCCGCCGCGAGATCGCCGAGCGCTACGCCAGGCGCAGCGGCGTGGACCTCTCCGACCTCCACTGGTACGTCGGGTTCGCCTTCTTCAAGTTCGCCGCGATCGTCGCCGGCATCGTGGCCCGCTCGGCCGCCGGCGCGATGGCCGGCAAGGACACCTCCGGCTACGCCGACCGCATCGACCCGTGCGTGGAGCTGGGACGCGCCGCGCTGGAGGACGGTGCCCTCTGAGGTCCGGCGGCCCGCCTAGACTCCGCGCGACCCGACCCGGCCTCCGCGCGGCCCCACCCGGCGCGGCCCGCCGGACCCCTCCGGGTCGCCGCCGAGGAGGACGACCGTGAGCACCAGCACCGCCACCCCGCCGGTGCGTCCCCGCAAGGACCGTCGCTACCTGCCGCCGCTGGTCTTCCTGCTGCTGCTGGCCCTGGTCGCGCTCGGGGTGTGGTGGAAGGTCTTCTCCGACGAGGGCGCCCGCGACGCGGCGCAGGCCGCGGCGTGCGAGACCGCCGAGGCGGCGCCGCCGTCGCTGGACCCCAGCACGGTCACCGTGCGCGTCTACAACGCCTCGGACCTCGCCGGCAAGGCGCAGGAGGTCGCCGGCGAGCTGACCGCGCGCGGCTTCGTCGTCGAGGAGGTCGCCAACGACCCGACCGACCGCGAGGTGACCGGCGCGGGCGAGATCCGGCACGGCGCGCGCGGCTCCGACGCCGCCCGGTACCTGACGCTCTTCCTGCCGGACGCCGGCTCCTACCAGGACACCCGCGCCGACGCCCGCGTGGACCTGGTGATCGGCCCGCAGTTCCCCGGGCTGGCCACGGCCGACCAGGTGGCGGCCACCCTCACCCCGATCGCGAGCGCCGAAGCGGCCTGTTGAAGGACCCCGTCCCTCTCACCCCTCGCGAGCTCGGGGTGAGCCTCCGGACGGGGCCGTTCCGGCACCTCATGAGTGGAGCCGGTCGAGCAGCGCGAGCAGCGGCCCGGCCACCGTCTCCGGGACCGCGACCGCCATCGGCTCGGCGAACGGCCGGCCGGGCAGGCCGGTGACCACCAGGCCGGCCTCGGCGGCGACCAGCGCGCCGGCGGCGTGGTCCCAGGGCTTGAGGTCCAGCTCGTAGTAGGCGTCCACCCGCCCGGCGGCCACCGAGCACAGGTCCAGCGACGCGCAGCCCTGGCGGCGGATGTCGCGGACCTCGGGCAGCAGCTCGGCGACGACGGCGCCCTGCGCCCGCCGCTGCTCCACCCGGTACCCGAACCCGGTGGCCACCAGCGTCTGCCCGAGGGACGCCGGCCGGTTGCCGGCCAGCCGCACCGGCTCCGGCCGCGCCGGGGTGGAGAGGAACGCCCCGCCGCCGGCGGTGGCGGTGAACAGCTCGCCGGTGGGGACGTCGAGCACCGCGCCCGCCACCGTCACGCCGTCGACCTGGGCGGCGATGGAGACGGCGTAGCCGCGCAGCCCGTAGAGGAAGTTGACGGTGCCGTCGATGGGGTCGACCACCCACCGCACGCTGCTGGTGCCCGCGCGGGAGGCGCCCTCCTCGCCGAGCAGGCCGTCGTCGGGGCGGGCGGCGAGCAGCCGGCCGGTGATCAGCCGCTCGGAGGCGGTGTCGACGGCGGTGACGACGTCGGTGGGGCTGCTCTTGACGTCGACGGCGGCCGCGGCCGACCCGCGCTCGCGGGCGACCAGGTCGGCCGCCTCCCGGGCGGTCGCGACGGCCAGGTCGAGCAGCTCGGCGGGGGACGGCGGGGCACTCACCCGGGCGATCCTGCCCGAGCCACCACCCGGGGTGCGGTGCCGGTCACTAGGGTGACCGCCGTGCAGGGGTTCGGCGTGGACATCGGCGGCAGCGGCATCAAGGGGTGCCTGGTCGACCTCGAGGCCGGCGCCCTCGTGGGCGAGCGGGTGCGGGTGGAGACGCCGCAGCCGTCCACCCCGGAGGCGGTCTACGAGGTCGTCGCCGGCATCGTGTCGTCCTTCGGCTGGACCGGCCGCATCGGCGTCACCTACCCCGGGGTCATGAAGCGGGGGGTCGCGCACACCGCCGCCAACATGGACAAGGCCTGGATCGGCACCGACGTCGACGCCGGGCTGAGCGCGCTGGTGCCCGGGACCGTCGAGACGCTCAACGACGCCGACGCCGCCGGGCTGGCCGAGATGCGCTACGGCGCCGGCCGGGACCAGGACGGCGTCGTCCTCATGCTCACCTTCGGCACCGGCATCGGCAGCGCGCTGTTCGTCGACGGACGGCTGGTGCCCAACACCGAGTTCGGCCACATCCAGGTCGACGGCGAGGACGGCGAGAAGCGCGCGTCGGCGGCCGCCCGCGAGCGCGAGGACCTCAGCTACCCGCACTGGGCCAAGCGCGTGGACCGCTACCTCGACGTCCTCGAGGCGGGGCTCTGGGTCGACCTGATCATCGTCGGCGGCGGGGTGAGCAAGAAGGCGCACAAGTGGGTGCCGCTGCTGAGCACGCGGACGCCGGTGGTGCCCGCGCAGCTGCAGAACGACGCGGGCATCGTCGGGGCCGCGCTGGCCGCCGCGGAGCGACTGGAGCCCTGACCGGGGCACGGGCCCGCCCTTCCGGGCGATCCCGCACCGTTCGAGGCGGTGGTCACACCGGCTCCCGTCGCTACAATGGAAGCGCCCCAGCCCGTCACCACCCAGCCGGGAGTCATCCCCCGTCCGAGCAGCGGCGAAACCCGTGCCGGACTCTGGGGCCCTCCCCGCTCCGCGGCCGACGGCCGGGGCCGCTGCCCGGGAGTCACACCGCCCCCGGGGAACGCACCCAGCACGGGAAGGATCCTGAGTGCCCGCCGACAAGCCTGCACCGGACGACGCCGCCGCGAGCAGCACGCGCTCGAGGACGGTCGCCGCGAGCACCCGGTCTCCCCGGGCCAGCGCCACCGTCGGGGTCGCCGACGACGCGCAGGCCAAGCCCGCCGCACGCAAGCGGGCCGCCACGGGCAAGACGGCCAAGACGGCCGCGCCCAAGGGAGCCACCAAGCCGAGCATCAGCCCCTCCCCCGGTACCGGTGAGGGCGCCGTGCTGACCGCCGTCGCCTCCGAGGACTCCGCCGTCGCGGTGGTCGACGCCGGCGCCGAGGGTCTGTCGATCGACGAGACCGTCGTCGCCGGCCCGGACGGCGCCGAGGCCGAGGCGCCCGCCGCCGAGGAGACCGCCGAGGGCGGCGACTTCGAGTGGGACGACGAGGAGGAGTCCGAGGCGCTGCGGCAGGCCCGCAAGGACGCCGAGCTCACCGCCTCGGCCGACTCGGTCCGCGCCTATCTCAAGCAGATCGGCAAGGTCGCCCTCCTCAACGCCGAGGAGGAGGTCGACCTGGCCAAGCGCATCGAGGCCGGCCTCTACGCCGCCGAGCGCATGCGCCAGGTCGAGGAGGAGGGCCAGAAGCTCTCCCCGCAGATGCGCCGCGACCTCAACTGGATCATCCGCGACGGCGAGCGCGCCAAGAACCACCTGCTGGAGGCCAACCTCCGCCTGGTGGTCTCCCTCGCCAAGCGCTACACCGGCCGCGGCATGGCGTTCCTGGACCTGATCCAGGAGGGCAACCTCGGTCTGATCCGCGCGGTCGAGAAGTTCGACTACACCAAGGGCTACAAGTTCTCCACGTACGCCACCTGGTGGATCCGGCAGGCGATCACCCGCGCGATGGCCGACCAGGCCCGCACCATCCGCATCCCGGTGCACATGGTCGAGGTCATCAACAAGCTCGGCCGCATCCAGCGCGAACTGCTCCAGGACCTGGGCCGCGAGCCCACCCCGGAGGAGCTGGCCAAGGAGATGGACATCACCCCGGACAAGGTGCTGGAGATCCAGCAGTACGCCCGGGAGCCCATCAGCCTCGACCAGACCATCGGCGACGAGGGCGACAGCCAGCTCGGTGACTTCATCGAGGACTCCGAGGCGGTCGTCGCCGTCGACGCGGTCAGCTTCACCCTCATGCAGGACCAGCTGACCAGCGTGCTGCAGACGCTGTCCGAGCGGGAGGCCGGCGTGGTCCGGCTGCGGTTCGGCCTCACCGACGGCCAGCCGCGCACGCTCGACGAGATCGGCCAGGTCTACGGGGTGACCCGCGAGCGGATCCGGCAGATCGAGTCCAAGACCATGTCGAAGCTGCGCCACCCCAGCCGCTCCCAGGTGCTGCGCGACTACCTCGACTGACGAAGGACCTCCTCGCCCCCCGACCCTCGCCTGGCGCTCGGGCCGGGTCCCTGCGAGGAGGCCGTTCCAGCACGGCACCAGCGACGGCCGGCACCCAGCACGGGTGCCGGCCGTCGGCGCGTGTCGGCCGCGTTGCGGGATGGTCACGATCTCACCCCGGGGGGCGGACGGCGCGGTGTACCGCGGCACCGGCCGGGTAGACGGCGTAGCGTGGGCGACGTCGAGACAGCAGCGGACCCACAGCCGGAAACCAGCCCGGCGCCCGGAACGACCCAGCACCACCAACAGACCGGCACCACCCAGAGGTCCCTGCTGAACACCGTCCCCACCGGTCCCAGCGGTCACCGGCTCACCGGCACCCGGCGAGTCGCCCGCAGTGACAGGAGGCACGGGAACAGGAGGATCCATCCTGGCGCTGTGCAGGAGGCCGATCCGCAGCAGCGGGTCCGTGCGGTAGAGAGCGAGTGATGACCCAGATGACCCAGACGCTGACGACGACCCCCGCCGCCGACGACCTGGTCGTGCCCTTCCACTGCGACCGGTGCGGCGCACTGGCCAAGGTGCGTGTCGTGCTCGCCAGCGGCAGCGACCTCGTCTTCTGCGGGCACCACGCCCGCGAGTACGAGTCCAAGCTCCGCGACATCGCCGTCGACATCATCGAGACCGACGGCGAGCAGCGCCTCGCACACTGAGAGAGGCGCTATCGTCGCTCACCGCGATGATGCCCTCACCCGACGCCGCCGCCGGCGTCCCCGATCCGCCTGACGCGGACGGGGACCCGGCGGCTCCGTCGTTCCCGGGGACCCCCGGTCGACGGCGACCCGAGGAACCCCCGATGCCGCAGCACCCTGCCTCCTCCCCGTCGACCGGCACCTCCCCCGAGGTGGACGCCGACCCCCACGCCGGCCTGTCCGACGAGACCCGCCCGGTCCCCCGCGACCGCGGGCCCGTCGGCCCCGACGCGCCCCCTCTGCCGGCCGCCCCCGCCGGACCGCCGGAGCAGCCCGGCCCGGACACCCGCGACACGCCCGGGCCGGACCCGGTCCACGACACCGTCGCGCTGACCGGCGGCCCGGCGGCACCGCAGACCGGGCAGCGGACCACCGAACCGGTCGAGCTGTGGAAGCCCGCCACCGCCGACGCCCCCGCCGCGGACGCCTCGGACACCGTCGTCCTCGGCGGCGCCGCCGTCCCGGCCGACCCGCCGGCCGCGCAGCCCCCCGCCGCTCCTCCCGTCCCCCCGCCCGGCTCCGGCGACGGCTCCGGCGGCGGCCCGGGCGACGGCTCCGGCGGCGGCCCGGGCGACGCGGGCGGCCCCGGGGAGCCGCCCGCGGGCGCCCGCCGTCCGCGCTGGCGCCGTCCCGCCGTGCTGGCCCCCGTCGGCCTGCTCGCCGTCCTCGGCGTCGCCTGGGGCGTCGACGTGCTGGTGGCCGGCGACGACGTCCCCCGCAACACCGTGGTGGCCGGCGTCGACGTCGGCGGCCTGTCCCCCGCGGCCGCGGCCGAGCGGCTCGAGCAGGACCTCGCCCCCCGCGTCGCCGCCGACCACGTCGTCGTCGCCGACGACGTCGAGGCCACCCTCTCCCCCGCCACCGCCGGCATCACCCTCGACGTGGACGCGACCGTCGACGCCGCCGACGACCAGCCGCTGAACCCCTGGACCCGCCTGGTCTCGCTGTTCACCGAGCGCGAGGTCGACCCGGTCATCACCGGCGAGGACACCGCCCTGGCCGCCCAGGTCGACACCATCGCCACCCAGGTGGACCGGGTGCCGGTCGACGCGACCATCGCGATCGAGGGCACCACGCCGACCCTGGTGGAGCCGGTGGACGGCCGGACGCTGGACCGCGAGGGCGCGGCGGCGGCCATCACCGCGGCGCTGGCCGCCGGCGGCGACCCGGAGACGCCGATCGAGCTGCCGGTCGACGTCGAGCCGGTGCGGGTGGGCACCGAGGAGGCGCAGCGCGTCCTCGACGGGACCGTCACCCCCGCGCTCGCCGCGCCGGTCACGGTGACCAGCCAGGACGGCGGTACCTCGGTCGAGGTCCCGGTCGAGGCGATCGCGGCGTCCCTGACCTTCACGCCGCAGGACGGCGGTGAGCTCGCCGTCGCCGTCGACCCCGCGGCGCTGCAGTCGGCGATGGCCGAGGAGTTCACCGCCTTCGGCGAGCCGGCCCAGGACGCCCGCTTCGAGGTCGTGGGCGACGGGGTGCGGGTCGTCCCGTCGGTCGACGGCACCGGCGTGGACCCGGCGGCGCTGTCCGGGCAGCTGCTCGAGGTGCTGGACGACCCGGCGCCGCGCACGGTCACCGCCCGGCTGGGCCCGGTGCCGGCCGACCTGACCACCGAGGAGGCGCAGGCGCTCGGCATCGTCGAGGAGGTCAGCTCCTTCACGACCACGACGACGAACAACGCGAGCGGCACCAACATCCGGGTGGTGGCCGAGGAGGTCGACGGCGCACTCGTGCTGCCCGGCGAGACGTTCAGCCTCAACACCTACACCGGCCCGCGCGGCACGGCGCAGGGCTACGTGCCGGCGAACGTGATCAGCGGCGGCGAGCTGTCGACCGCGGTCGGCGGGGGGATCAGCCAGTTCGCCACCACGATGTTCAACGCGGTCTTCTTCGCCGGTCTCGAGGACGTCTACCACAAGCCGCACAGCTTCTACATCAGCCGCTACCCCGCCGGCCGCGAGGCCACGGTGTACGAGGGCCAGATCGACCTGCAGTGGCGCAACGACTCCGACACCGGCATCTTCGTCGACACCCGGTGGACCCCCGGGGCCTCCGGCGGGTCGATCACGGTGACCTTCTACGGGACCAAGCGCTACGAGATCGAGGCGATCGAGAGCCCGCGGACCAACTACCGGCAGCCGGCGGTGCAGGAGAAGGTCGACGACGGCGATTGCATCGCCCAGTCCGGGGTGCAGGGTTTCGACGTCACCGTGACCCGGGTGTTCCGCGACCTGCAGAGCGGCTCGGAGATCCGGCGGGAGACGTTCGAGACCAGCTACGCCGCCGAGGCGGTCATCCGCTGCGTCGCCCCGCCGCCGGCTCCCGACCCGGCCGCGCCCCCCGCCGCCGGCGGCACGCCGCCGGCGCAGCCCACGGCCTGACCGGCCGCCCGATCGGGTTCCCCGGCGCCCGACCCCGCCCCGTCGGCGGCGGGGTCGGGCGCCGGGCGTGCACACTGGCCTGGTGAGCACCGTGCGGGCCGGCGGGCGGTCCCGCGCCGACGGGGCCGCGGAGGACGCGCAGGCCCCCGCGACCGCCCCGCCTCCCGCCGGCGCCAGCCGCGCCGACCTCGCGGCCCCCGGCCGCCTCGACCACTGGCCGCCGGTGGTCCGGGTGCCCCTGCAGGTGCTCGGCCGCACGGTGGCCAAGGCCTGGCAGGACCGCATCCTCGGGCTGTCCGGCGAGGCGGCGTTCTGGCAGATCCTCTCGGTGCCGCCGCTGCTGATCGCGCTGCTCGGGTCGCTGGGCTTCCTCGGCGACTGGATCGGCGCGCAGTCCGTGCAGACCATCGAGGACACGCTGGTCGACGCCTCCAGCGAGGTGCTCACCGCCGACGTCGTCGACTCGCTGGTGCGGCCCACGCTCAGCGACATCCTGACCTCGGGCCGGCTCGACGTCGTCAGCGTGGGCTTCCTGCTCACCCTGTGGGCTGGGTCCTCGGCGACGGCGACGTTCATGAACACCATCGTCATCGCCTACGACCAGCGCGACGTCCGCGGCCCCATCGCCACCCGGCTCATGGCGCTGTGGCTGTTCGTCGTCGGCCTGGTGCTCGCGGTGGTCATGCTGCCGCTGCTGGTGCTCGGCCGCGGGGTGCTCGTCGGGCTGCTCCCGCAGGACTGGCACGAGACGGCGACGGTGCTGATCAACGCCGTCTACTGGCCGGTGGTGGTCGTGGGCCTGCTGCTCGCGCTGACGAGCTTCTACCACGTGGTCCTGCCGCGGCGGCTGCCGTGGCGGCGGCACCTGCCGGGCACGCTGCTGGCCGTCGGGTTCTTCATGGTGGCGGCGACGGTGCTGCGGCTGTACGTGTCCGACATCCTCGTCGCCGCGCTGCCCTACGGGGCGCTCGCGACCCCGATCGCGGCGCTGCTGTTCCTGTTCTTCTTCGGGATGGCGGTGCTGCTCGGCGCCGAGCTGAACGCGACGATCCAGGAGCGCTGGCCGGCGCCGCTGCGCCGGCACACCCGCCGGGCGCAGCGCCGCCGCGCCGCCGAACTCGAGGCCGAGGCCAAGCGCCTCGGACTGCGCTAGTCCTTGCGGAGCTGGTCGTAGACCTCCTTGCAGGCCGGGCAGATCGGGCTGCCGGGCTTCGGCGCCTTGGTCACCGGGAAGACCTCGCCGCACAGCGCCTCGACCAGCGTGCCCATGACGGCGCTCTCGGCGATCTTGTTCTTCTTGACGTAGTGGAAGACCTCGTTGGCGTTGCCCGTGTCCGAGTCGCGGACGTCGGGCTTCTCGAGGAGGTCGGTGTCGCTCACGGTCTCTCCCAGGCTCGGGGACGTCTCCTGCGCGGGCGCCCCGGCGTCCTCCGGCGGAGGTGGTGGCCGGGGGCGTCCGCCCCGCCCACCATGATGGCAGGGTGCCTCCCGAAGCTCCCCGGACCGAGCCCCGCCATGCCGCCGCCGCACCCCTGACCCTCTCCCCCGAGGTGGCCGAGGCGCTCGAGGCCGGTGCCCCCGTCGTCGCCCTGGAGAGCACGCTGCTCGCCCACGGCCTGCCGCGGCCGGACAACCGCGCCGCCGCCGACGACGTCGAGGCGGCCGTCCGGGCCGGCGGCGCGGTGCCGGCCACGATCGCGGTGCTCGACGGCGTGCCGCACGTGGGGCTGACGGCCGAGCAGGTCGACCGGGTGTGCGCCGACCCCGACCTGGCCAAGCTCGGCGTCCGGGACCTGCCGGTGGCCGCCGCCCTCGGCCTGTCCGGCGCCACCACCGTCTCGAGCACCGCGCTGCTGGCCGAGGCCGCGGGCATCGGCGTGTTCGCCACCGGCGGCCTGGGCGGGGTGCACCGGCAGTCGGCCGAGACCTTCGACGAGTCCGCCGACCTCACCGCGCTGTCGCGCACCTCGCTGGCCGTCGTCTGCGCCGGCGTGAAGTCCATCCTCGACGTCCCGGCGACGCTGGAGCGGCTGGAGAGCCTGTCGGTCACCGTCGTCGGCTACGGCACCCGCACCTTCCCCGGGTTCTACGTCGCCGACTCCGGCGCGCAGGTGGACTGGGCCGTCGAGTCGCCCGAGCAGGCGGCCGCGGTGCTCGCCGCACGGCGCGAGCTGGCCCCGGGCGCGGTCGTCGTCGCCAACCCGCTGCCGGCCGACGAGCAGCTGGATCCGGAGCTGCACGCCCGGGTCATCGCCGACGCCCTCGCCGCGGCCGAGGCCGCCGGGGTGCGGGGCAAGGCGGTGACGCCGTTCGTGCTCGACCACCTGCACCGGGCCAGCGAGGGCGCCACGCTGGCGGTGAACGTGCGGCTGGTGCTGCGCAACGCCGAGCTGGCGGGGCGGATCGCGGCCGCGCTGGCCGCCGCGGCCCGCTGAGCACCCGCCCGGTCGTCGTCGTCGGCGACCTGGCCACCGACGTCGTCGCCGTCCTGTCCGGCGGGCCGGCGCCGGGCTCGGACCGGCCGGCCGTCATCCGCACCCGCGGCGGCGGTGCCGGGGCCAACGTCGCCGCGCACCTGGCCGCGCTCGGGGTGCCGGTCACCCTGGCCGGGTGCGTGGGCGACGACCCGGGCGGCGTGGCGCTGGTGGCCGAGCTCGCCGCCGCCGGCGTGGGCCTGGCGGTGCGGACCGTGCCCGGCGCGGCCAGCGGGACGATCGTCAGCCTGGTCGAGCCCGACGGGCAGCGGAGCATGCTCGCCGACCGCGGCGCCAACTTGGACCTGCGGCCCGGTGACGTCCCGCCGCCGGTGCCCGGCGGCCACGTGCACGTGTCGGGCTACACGCTGCTCGACGAGCGCCCCCGCGCGGCCGGGCTCGCGGCGCTGGCCGCGGCCCGGGTGGCCGGGTGCACGGTGTCGCTGGACCCGGCCTCGACCGGGCCGCTGACCGGCTACGGCGTGGACCGGTGGCTGGCCGACACCGCCGGCGTCGACCTGCTGCTGCCCAACGCCGACGAGGCGCGGCTGCTGTCGGGGTGCGCGGACGTCGTCGACGCCGCCCGGGCGCTGGCCGCCCGGCACGGCGCGGTCGCGGTGACCCTGGGGGCCGACGGTGCGCTGTGGGCCGCCGGGACCGCGGTGCTGCACCGCCCGGCGCACCCGGCCCGGGTCGTGGACACCACCGGCGCCGGGGACGCGTTCACCGCCGGGCTGCTCGCGGTGTGGCTGGGCGGGCCGGACGCCGACCCGGCCGCCGCACTGGACGCGGGGCTGGCCCGGGCCGCCGAGGTGGTCGGCCGGCCGGGCGCGCGCTGAGGCGTCTCAGCCCTCGATGACCGTGCCGCCCTCGATGGCGCGCCGCCGGCGGGCGGGGTCGTCGAGGATCCGGTCGGGCTGCGGCGCCCTGTACCGGTGGGCGTTCAGCTTCTTCTTCGGGGGCCGGTCGTTGGCCATGACGACGGCGATCCAGGGCAGCACGGTGCCGAGGACCGCGAAGAGGATCGCGAGCCAGAGGATCTGGTAGGTCGCCGCGGCCAGCACCAGGGCGACGGCGCGGACCGCCATCGTGAGGATGTACCGCTTCTTCCGGGCCGCGTGCTGCTCGGCCAGGCTGGGTTCGGCCTGGGTGATGAGCACCGGCTCCGACCGGCGGGGTCGTGCGGACTGCTGGCTCGAGGCCACGGACACCCATCCCCTCCGCTGGCCCGGGGCCCGACGCTGTCGCCTCACGACCGGGACCGGTCCCTGCTGGCCGGCCCCGGGGATCCCCGGTCCGGCCCCCATGGTGCCACCGGGACAGGGGCTGCGCAGGTGCCTCCGCGGACGATCCCGGGCCACTTTCAGCGTGTCGCGGCCGCGTCCTCCGCCGCCTTCTTGGCGGCCTGCTTCGCGGCCCGCACCTCGGCCAGCGACTCCGGGCCGGTGATGTCGGCGACCGAGCGCCGCGAGCCCTCCTCGCCGTAGGAGCCGGCCGCCTCGCGCCACCCGGGCGGGGTCACGCCGTACTGCTTGCCCAGCAGCGCGACGAGGATCCTCGCCTTCTGCGCGCCGAAGCCGGGCAGCTCGCCGATCCGGCGCAGCAGCGTGGTGCCGTCCGGGACGCCGTCCCACACGCCCTCGGCCCGGCCGTCGTAGCGGTCCACGAGCAGCCGGCACAGCGCCTGGGCGCGGGCGGCCATCGAGCCGGGATAGCGGTGCACGGCCGGCGGTCCCTGGAACCAGGCGAGCAGCCGGTCGGGGTCGGCGTCGGCGATCGCGGCCGCCGAGAGCGTGTCCACCCCCATGCGGTCGGCGAGCAGCCGCGGGCCGGCGAAGGCGCGCTCCATCGGGAACTGCTGGTCCAGCATCATCCCCAGCAGTAGTGCCAGCGGGTCCCGGCCGAGCAGCTCGTCGGCGACCCGATCCTGGGTGATGCGGAGGGTGGGCACGGGCCGATCCTGCCGCACCGGTGCCGGGAGAGTCCGCCCTGCGCCACCGTGGGTGATCGAGGAGCCTGACGGCCCGCCACCGGCAGCTCGGTGGGGAGCGCCTGCACCCTGCCGGACAGGCGTCAGTGGTGCACGATCGACCGCACACACCGGGGGCCCAGCAGCGAGCCCAGGTGGGGCGCCGAGCGCTGAGCCGAGGTGCGCAGCTGTGGACGATGAGCACGAGGCGCGGGGACGAGCTGCTGTCGACGTCGTCGCGCTGGTGACGTCGGCGGGCGGTCTGGACGCCCTGACGGCCGTGCTCGGGCAGCTGGCGCCGGATCTGCCGGCGGCGGTGGTCGTGCAGCAGCACCTGAGCGGCCAGGGCAGCCAGCTGGTGGCCATCCTGCGGCGGCGCACCGGCCACCGGGTCGAGTGGGCCGAGGACGGGGCCCGTCTGGAGCCCGGACTGGTCCTCATCACGCCGCCCCGGCAGTCCGTGGAGGTCCTGCCCGACGGCAGCTGCGCCGTCAGCCGGATGGAGCCGGGGACCGTCGAGCGGCCGCACGACAGGCTGCTGGCCTCGCTGGCCGACTCCTGCGGACCGCGGGCGTTGGCCGCGGTGCTCACCGGGATGGGCAGGGACGGCGCGGCGGGTGTCCGGGCACTGAAGGCCGCCGGCGGGATCGTGGTGGCGCAGAGCCAGGACACCGCCGAGCAGCCCTCGATGCCCCGCGCCGCCGTCGAGGCCGGAGCCGACCTGGTGCTCCCTCTGCACCGGATCGGCGCCGTCGTCACCGACGTGGTGGGCGGTGCCCCGATACCGCGCGACGACGACGAGCGCGACGCCGTCTCGGCGACGTTCGGGAACCTCGGCCGCGTGGCGGCCGCGGCCGAGGACATCGACTGGTCGCGGCACCCGCTCGGGCCCGTGCGCCGGTGGCCGCCGGCGCTGCGCGACGCGCTTCGCCTGGCCGCGGCCTACCCGACGCCGTGCACGGTCATGTGGGGCGAGGAGTTGTTCCACTTCTACAACGACCAGGCCGTGCCGACGCACCGCGACCGGCACCCCGACATCCTGGGGCTCCCGACACGGGAGGCCTTCCCCGACCTCGCCGAGCTGGTCGACGGGATGTGGCGGGAGGTCCGCGCGGGGCGGACCCTCCACATGCCGCAGACGGTCGTGCCGATGGTCCGCGGTCGATCGGTGCAGGACACCTGGTTCGACTTCGTCCACGTGCCGCTGCGCGACGCGGACGGCGCGGTCGCCGGCGTGTTCAGCGTGTGGAACGACCGGACCGCCGAGGTGGTCGGGAGCCGGCGGATGGCGACGCTCACCCGCCTGTCGGCCGTGCCGGCCGCGCACGGCCGGCAGGAGGCGCTGCGCGCCGCGTCCGCGGTGCTCGAGCACGCGGCCGACGTCCCGTTCGCCGCGGCGTACCTGGTCGACACCACCGGGCACGCCCGGCTGGTGCAGTCGGTGGGCCTGCCCGCCGACAGCGCGATGGCACCGCCGCTGGTCCGCGTGGCGCCGGGCGGATCCTGGCCCCTCCACCTGGTCCTGGACTCCGGTCGTCAGGTGGTCGTGGACGACCTGGCCGCGCGCTTCCGCGGCCACCTCATCGGCCCGGAGCGCACGGCACCGGAGACCGCGGTGCTGCATCCGCTGCGGGACGAGGCGACGGACCGGGTGGTCGGCGTCCTGGTCCTGGGCGCCGCCCCGCGACTGCCCTTCGATGGCCGCTACCGGGAGTTCCTGACGCTCGTCGGCGAGACGCTGTCGGGGAAGGCGGCCGAGTCGCACGCCCGTGCACGAGAGCAGCAGCGCCTGTCCCAGCTGGCCGAGCTGGACCGGACCAAGACGGAGTTCCTCTCCAACGTCTCCCACGAGTTCCGCACGCCGCTGACCCTCCTGCTCGCCCCGCTGGAGGAGGCCCTCCGGCGCGCCGACGAGCTCCCCGACGACATCGCCGCGGAGCTGGCGGTGGCGCAGCGCAACGCCCGCCGGCTGCTGCGGCTGGTCGGCACGTTGCTGGACTTCTCCCAGATCGAGGCCGGCCGGCTGCGCGCCCGGTTCGCACCCACCGACCTGGCCGCGCTCACGGCGGAGATCGCCTCGATGTTCCACAGCGCCGCCGAGACCGCCGGGCTCAAGCTCACCGTCGACACCACCCCGCTCCCGCAGCCGGCGTGGGTGGACCCGGAGATGTGGGAGAAGATCGTCTCCAACCTGGTCTCCAACGCGCTGAAGTTCACCTGGACCGGCGGGGTCGACGTGAGCCTGCGCGCCCTGCCCAACCACGCCGAACTCGTGGCCCACGACACCGGCGTGGGCATCCCCGCCGACCAGCTCCCGTACGTACTCCAGCGGTTCCACCGGGTGCCGGGGACCCGCGGACGCACCCACGAGGGCACCGGCATCGGGCTGGCGCTGGTCGACGAGCTGGTCCGCCGCCACCACGGCCGGATGCGGATCACCAGCGAGCTCGGCGCCGGCACCGCGGTCGCCGTCTGGATCCCACTGGGCCGCCGTCCCACCCCGGAGGGCACGCCCGTCCCGGAGGCGCGGGCCGGGGAGGTGGCCGCGGCGATGGCCGAGGAGGCCGGCTCCTGGGACGCCACCCGCGAGCGGAAGGACGCCGCCCTCGATCTCGACGACCACCTTCCGGCCGAGGTCCCGGCCGGCAGGGTGGGCGGGGCGCGGGTGCTGGTGGTCGACGACAACCCGGACATGCGCGACTACGTGACCCGGCTGCTGGCCGCCTCGTGGACAGTGACCGCAGCCCGCGACGGCGCCGAGGCGCTGGACCTGGCCCGCCGCGACCGGCCGGACCTGGTCCTCGCCGACGTGATGGTGCCCGGCCTGGACGGGTTCGCGCTGCTGCGCGCGATCCGCGCCGACGAGGCGCTGGCCGCCGTCCCGGTCGTGCTGCTCACCGCCCGCGCCGGGGAGGAGACCGCCATCGAGGGTCTGCTGGCCGGCGCCGACGACTACGTCGTCAAACCCTTCTCGGCTCGCGAGCTGGTCGCCCGGGTCGCCGCCCAGCTCGAACTGGCCGGCATGCGACGGCGTGCGGCGGCCACCGACGCCTTCCGGCTGGCCCTCACCGACGCGCTGCGCGCGATGTCCGACCCCGCCGACATGCAGGCGCGCGCCGCGGCACTCCTCGGCCGCCATCTGGGTGCCGGCCGGGCGTACTACCAGGAGTTCGACCACGCCGCCGGCACCGTCACGTCCACCGCAACCACACGGACGGGCTGCCGTCACTGGAAGGCACCTACCGGATCGCCGGCTACGGGCAGGAACTCGTCGACGAGACGCTACGGGCGGGTCGGCCGCTGGTCGTCCGGGACTCCGCCGACCTCGACGAGCCGGCCCGGGCGTCGTGGGCGGCGCTCTCGGTCCGCGCCGGCATCGCAGCGCCCAACCTGCGTGCAGGGGTGTGCGTTGCCGCCCTCGGCGTGGCCGACGCCGAGCCGCGGAACTGGACGGACGAGGAGATCGCCCTCGTCGAGGAGACCGCGGAGCGGACCTGGGCGTTCGTCGAGCGGGTCCGCGCCGAGGGGGCACTGCGTGCGTCCTAGGAGCGCTTCCGCACCGTTGCCGACACGGTCCCCGCGTTGATCTGGCAGAACGACGCCGCCGGGGAGATCGTCTTCGTGAACCGCGCCTTCCTCGACTACACGGGTCTACCGGAAGCAGGGATCAGCGGGGAGCGCTGGCACGGGCTGGTGCATCCCGACGAGGCGGACGCCTACGTCGCCGACTACCTGGCCGCCGTCCGGGCCCGGGTCCCCTGGCACGACCGCAACCGGCTCCGGCGCCACGACGGCGCCTGGCGGACCTTCGACAACTACGCCGCCCCGCTGTTCGCGGCCGACGGGACCTACCTCGGCCACGTCGGTGTGTCCGTCGACGTCACCGACCAGAGCAACGCCGCCGAGTAGCTCCCGGGCCTCCACCACCGCCGGACGACCTCCCCTCGCGAGCCTCCAGCGGGCAGAGCTGCGACGATCGGACCGGCCGGGACCGGGTCGACGCCGCCCACCCGACGACCGCTCGCGCGCCGCCCCGCTCCGGGCCGGAGCCGTCGCCGCCGGGGCACTGCGCGACACCTGGCTCCGGGTGCGACCCGCCCTGAGCGGCAGCCGGCACCTCACCCGCGTGCGGGCCGGCCCGCTGCACCACCCCGGTGGCGCGATGCGCGGCTGGCTCGGCATGGACACCGGCCCTCGAGGACGGCGCCGGACGACGTGACCGGCCCCGGCGAGCAGAGGCCCGTAGTCGCTGTCAGCAGTCGTTCGCGCTGCTCCCTCGACGCACGTACCGGTCGGACAGCGTGCCGAGGACGAGGGCGAGCGGGTCGCGGCCCAGCAGCTCGTCGGCGGCGTCCTGGGTGATCCGGAGCCGTGGCACCCCGGCAGTGTGCCCGACGGGGCCGGTGATCCCGCCTGGGTCCTGCCGCGGTCGGCGCCCGGCGACCCCGGCCCTGCCCGCGCGCGCCGCGCGAGGCTCATCCCTCCCGGAGGAGGCTCCGGCCCTCCCACGGGAGCAGCATCGCCGCCGGGTGGGGTGCCGTGGCGGCGGGAACGGGCCACCGGTACCCGCCGGCGGAGAGGGGAGCCCGTGGTGACGGCGACGGACGCAGTCCCGACGGCGCCGGCCGACAGCGCATCGGCCGCCGCGTCGATCACGCAGACCCTCCGGCTCGGTCACGGGGCGCTGTTGCGCGCCCTCCAGGGGAACAGGGTCGACGTCCCCCTCCCGGTCCTCGGCACGGTCCACCTGCCGCCGCTGGACAGCCTGGCGCTGTACGCGGGCCTGGCGGCGCTGGCGGCGGTCGAGGTCCTGGAGTGGCCCGTCGCCGCCGCCATCGGGGTCGGGCACCTGCTCGTCCAGCAGGAGCACTTCCGGTTCCTGCACCACTTCGGGGAAGCACTCGAGAAGGCCTGAACGCCCCACGCTCCCTCGTGGCCCGGCCCGTCGGGCAGTCGCCCGGCAGTGGCGCGGCGCGGAAGTGACGCCGCCCACCGGCCGACCGTGGTGGAGGAGGCCCTGGTCACCCACTGCGCGACCGCCGGCCCGTCACCACGATGGCCTCCGGAGGACGGTGACGACCGGCGCACCCGGCGCTCCCGTCAAGGACGCCGGCCGCGAGAGCCCGACGCCGTTCGGGCCCCGCGAGCCGTCGGCGTGAGCTCGTCCGGGACGGGGACCTCGCGGTCCCGGTGACGGGTGCCGGTCGGACGTCCGACGGCCGGGGAGCGGAGCTGCCGCCCGATGCGCTCCCCCGCGACCGCGGCGAGGCGCCGCGACAGGTCCGGGTCCCGGCTCGGGTCCCCGTCGGTCAGCTCCCCGAGCGCCACCACCTGACCGATCCCCAGCCGCCGCCGCTCCTCCGGCGTCAGCAGCGACTGCCCGACGACGGCGGAGACGAGACGCGGTGCGGAGCGCGCCGCGACGACGGCGGGCAGCTTCCCGCCCAGGGTCTGCCCGTCGATGCGTCCCTCACCGGTGACGACGGCGGCGCAGTCCGCCACCGCGGCGTCGAAGCCGAGGAGGTCGAGGAAGAAGCCGGCCCCGGCCACCCGCCGGGCGCCGAGCCAGCGGCAGGCGAGGCCGAGCCCGCCCGCGGCCCCGGCGCCGGGCTCCTCCGCGAGGGCGGTGGCGCCCAGCAGGCCGGCGAGGTGCCGCAGGCCCGCCTCCAGCTCACGCACCTGGTCCGGGCCGGCGCCCTTCTGCGGCCCGAACACGGCCGCCGCACCCTCGGCACCGAGCAGCGGGTTGGTGACGTCGGTGGCCACGACGAGCTCCACTCCGCCCAGGTCCCGCAGGCCGGACACGTCGATCCCGGCGATCCGCGCCAGCGTCCCGCCCGCCGGGTCGACCTCCCGCCCCGCGGCGTCGCGGAACCGGACGCCGAGTGCGGCGAGCATCCCGGCGCCGCCGTCTGTGCTCGCGCTGCCGCCGAGGCAGAGGACGACCCGCCGGGCCCCCGCGTCGAGGGCCGCGAGCACCGCCTGCCCGAACCCGGCGCTGGACGACGTCATCGGGGCCGGCACGCCCGGCGGGAGGGTGCCCAGACCGCACGTGCCGGCGACCTCGACGACCGCGGTCGTGCCGTCGAACGCGAACGCGGTGTCGTGCCGGCGTCCGTCCGCCCCCTGCACGGCGACCGGGCGGGAGGCGGAGCCGGCGTGCACGGCGGCGGCCACGCTGCCGTCCCCGCCGTCGGCGAGCGGCAGGAGCCGGGCGGTGACCCCGGCCGCCGCCAGGCCCCGCCCGACGGCGGTCGCCACCTCGAGGGCGGTGAGGGAGCCCTTGAACTTGTCGGGGGCGACGAGGACGCGCACGTCAGGTCCTCGCCACCGCGGGGACGGCGACGGCGCCCGGAGCCGGGTGCGGCCGCGCCGGGGCCGCGACGTCCCGGGTCCCCTCCGGCGCCGCGTCGAGCTCCTGCACCGGCGGGACGTCCTCGCCGCGCAGGACCCGGCGGGCACGATCACGGTCCAGCGACCCGTCCCAGGAGGCGATGAACAGGGTCGCCACGGCGTTGCCGCAGAAGTTCACCAGCGCCCGGCACTCGGACATGAACTTGTCGATGCCGAAGACCAGCATGATGCCCGCCGCCGGGATGGTGCCGACGGTGGACAGGGTCGCGGTCAGGGCGATGAAGCCGCCGCCGGCGACGCCGGCCGCACCCTTCGACGTCAGCAGCATGACCGCGAGCAGGCCCAGCTGCTCGGGGATCGACAGGTCGGTGTTCGTCGCCTGGGCGATGTAGAGCGCGGCCAGGGAGAGGTAGATGGCGGCGCCGTCGAGGTTGAAGGAGTAGCCGGTCGGCACCACCAGGCCGACGGTGGACCGCTCCACCCCGGCGTGCTCCATCTTCCGCATCAGGCCCGGCAGGGCCGGCTCGGCGGTGGAGGTGCCGAGGATCAGCAGGAGCTCCTCCCGCAGGTAGCGCAGCAGGTGGAGGACGTTCAGCCGCAGGTGGGCCATCACGGCCCCGAGCACGACGACCACGAACAGCGCCGAGGTGACGTAGAACAGCGCGATCAGCGAGCCGAGGCTGGTCAGCGTCTCCAGCCCGTACTCGCCGATCGCGTAGGCCATCGCCCCGAACGCGCCGAGCGGGGCGGCCTTCATGAGGAACGCCAGGACCGTGAACACGACGGCGGTCAGCCGCTGGACGCCCGAGAGCACCGGGGCGCCGACCTTGCCGACGGCGTTGAGGGCCACGCCGAAGAGCACCGCCATGAAGATGATCTGCAGGATCTCGCCCTCGACGAACGGCGCGACGGCGCTCTCCGGGAGCACGCGCAGCAGGAAGTCCCACCAGTGCTGCTCCTGCCCGGCCGCCACCAGCGAGCCGACGTCCTCGGTGGGCTGCAGCGTGCTGACGTCGGCGTCCACACCGTCGCCGAGGCGGAACAGGTTGATGGCGACCAGGCCGGCCATCATCGCGAGGATCGTGCCGACCTGGAAGTAGGTCAGCGCCTTGATCCCGGTCAGCCCGACCTTCCTCAGGTCGGCGACGCTCGCGATCCCGCCCACGATCGTCAGGAACACGATCGGGCCGATCAGCATCTTCATCAGCCCGACGAAGGCTGTGCCGATGGGCTCCATCGCGACGCCGACCGCGGGCCACAGGGCGCCGACGACGACGCCGAGCACGATGGCGACGAGGACGTGGACGTACAGCTGCCGGTACCAGCGCTTCTTCTCGGCGGCCGGTGGGGTGTGCGCGTGTGACAGGTCCATGGGGCACCTCGGTCCGTGCGGTGGGAGACGTGGTGGCCGCCACGGTGGGTGACCGGGGCCACACGCGTCCAAGACGCTTTCGCTACACCACCGGTAGGTTGGGCCTATCGGTCCGCGGGAGGGAGCGCGGTGGACGTCCGGCAGCTGAGCTACTTCCTGGCCGTCGTCGAGACGATGAACTTCGGCCGTGCCGCCGAGCAGTTGCACATGGCCCAGCCCTCGCTGTCCCAGGCCATCGGCGCGCTCGAGCGGGAGCTCGGCGTCCCGCTGTTCCACCGGGTGGGCCGCGGCATCGTGCTCAGCGACGCCGGCGCCCAGCTGATCGAGCCCGCCCGCCAGGTGGTCCGGGACCTGGAGGCCGCGCGGGCCGCGGCCCGGTCCGCCCGCGGGCTGCAGCGCGGCCGGGTGGAGCTCGTCGCGATGCCCAGCCCCGGGATCGAGCCGCTGACCACCCTGGTCCGCGCCTTCACCACCGCCCACCCGGCGATGACCGTCACCGCGGACGCCGCGTTCACCCCCGAGGAGGTGGTGCAGGCGGTCAAGGCCGGCCGGGCCGAGCTCGGGCTGCTCGGCGCCGCCTCGCCGCCGCACACCGGCGGGCTCCGGGTGCTCCCGATCGAGGAGCAGCCGCTGGTCCTCGTCTCCCCACCGGAGGGCGGGGAGCCCCGCCGGTCGCCGGTGACGCGGGAGGACCTCGCGGGCACGCGGCTCGTCGTGAGCAGGGAGGGCAGCCTCATGCGGCGGCTGGTCGACGACGTCCTGGCCAGCGGCGTCGACGCCCGCATCGTCGTCGAGGCCGAGCACCGCACCTCCGTCCTGCCGCTGGTCCTCGCCGGCGTGGGGCACGCGGTGCTGCCGTCGTCCTGGACCCCGCTCGCCGAGCGGGCGGGCGCGCGCGTCCGGCGCATCGAGCCCCCGGTCCTGCTCCGGATCGCCCTGGTCTCCCGCGCGACCGCCCTGACGCCGGCGGCGCAGGCCTTCGTCGCCTGCGTCGAGGACTACGTCGTCGGCGTGCAGGACCGATAGGGCCGGGCTATCCGTCCCATCGACGATCGGTGTTGGACGGCCGGGGAGGTGACGCCGTTCACTCGGGAGCGACCCCAGCAGCCGTCCTCCCGGAGACCGCCATGACCGCCCAGCGCACCTTCCGCATCGCCGCCATCCCCGCCGACGGAGTCGGGATCGAGGTCGTCGCCGCCGGCCGCGCCGTCCTCGACGCCCTCGCCGGGGCCTCGAACGGCCGCTTCGCCTTCGACTGGCAGGAGTTCCCCTGGGGCGCCGCCTACCACGCCCAGCACGGCCGGATGATGGACGAGGACGGCCTCGAGCAGCTCGAGGACTTCGACGCCATCTACTTCGGCGCCGTCGGCTGGCCGACCGTCCCCGACCACGTCAGCCTGTGGGGCCTGCGGCTGAAGATCTGCCAGGGCTTCGACCAGTGGGCCAACGTCCGCCCCGTCGAGTTCCTCCCCGGCATCCAGAGCCCGCTGCGGAAGGCCGACACCACCGAGCTGGGCTGGGTCGTCGTCCGGGAGAACTCCGAGGGCGAGTACGCCGGCTTCGGCGGGCGCAACTTCGCCGGCCGCGACGACCGCGGTGAGGTGGCCGTCCAGTCCGCGGTGTTCACCGAGGTCGGCTGCGAGCGGATCATCCGGTTCGCCTTCGACCTGGCCCGCACCCGGCCCCGCAAGAAGGTCTCCAGCGTCACCAAGAGCAACGCCCAGCAGTACGGCATGGTGCTGTGGGACGACGTGTTCGCGCGGGTCGCCGCCGAGTACCCGGACGTCGAGACCGAGAGCGTGCTGGTCGACGCGATGGCCGCCAAGTTCGTCCTGCGCCCCGAGGACCTCTCCGTCGTCGTCGCATCCAACCTCAACGCCGACATCCTCTCCGACCTCGGCAGCGCGCTGGCCGGCAGCCTGGGCCTCGCGGCCAGCGCCAACCTCAACCCGGAGCGGCGCTTCCCGTCCATGTTCGAGCCGGTCCACGGCTCCGCGCCGGACATCGCCGGCCAGGGCATCTGCAACCCCGTCGGCGCGATCGGCAGCGCCGCGCTCATGCTCGAGCACCTCGGCCTGCCCGACGAGGCCAAGGCCGTCCAGCACGCCGTCGAGGTCACCTCGGGCAAGGGCATCCGCACCCGCGACGTCGGCGGGACCGCGAGCACCGACGAGGTCACCGCGGCCGTCATCGAGCACCTGTCCCTCTGACCGCCCCTGCCGCGAGGAGCACCCGGGATCGCGTACGGCGTCCCCGGGTGGGTAGACCCGATGCGGGCCGAGATCGACCCCTACCCGGCACCTGGGGTGACGCATGGGCGCGAGCGTGTGGGCGCGACGCCCGCCTCCGGCCCCGTGGCCGGGCCCGCCGGCGACGTGGCCGGAACAGCCGGCCACCCTCGCCGCACTGCCCGGTCTGCGCCGCCGCCTCCGCGCGGCGATCGCCGACGGCGAGCTCCCGGCCGGGTGCGACGACGGCGAACGGCTGCTGCTGGTGGTCGAGGAACTGGTGTCCAACGCGCTGCGGCACGGCCGCCCGCCGGTGACCGTCACGGTCACCGCGCCCCGGCTCGGCTGGCTGGTGGCCGTGAGCGACACCGCCGCCGGCCGGCCGCCGGTCCCGGCCCTCGGGCGGGACCCCGCTCGCGGCGGCATGGGCCTGTCCCTGGTGGCGCGGATCTGCGGTGCGCACGGGTGGGTCGCCGAGGACGCCGCCAAGGTCGTCTGGGCGCGGGTGCCCTACCTCGAGCTGCTCCGGACGGACCGTGCCCACCGGGCCACCGACCGGGCCCGCGGCCTGGCCGAGCGCCTCGTCGAGACCGCGGACCGGACCGCCAGGACCCTGGACGCGCTGGCCGTGCAGGCGGACTCGGGCGGTCGGACCGACGTCGCCGGCCGGTGCCGGAGCGGGGCCAGGCGGGCCCGCCTGGAGGCCGAGCGGGCCCGCTGGGTGGTCCTCACCGCGCCTGGCCCCCGGTCGGACGCCCGGCGCACCGCCCCGCCTCCTCCCCCGCTCGGCAGGACGTCGTCCCCGGTCCCCGGTGTCCTGTGACGGTCCCCGCCGCCGGCGTCCCGGTCCTTGACCCCGGGCGCCCAGCGGTCCGCGCGCACCGCGCGCACCGCGCGTAGCGTTTCCCCGTGGGCGTTGTCGGGGAGGTCCCCGGCACCGAGTGCGGCGAGCACGTCCTGCAGCTGCACCGGTCCGAGGACGAACAGCTGACCGGTCTGACCGCCTGGGTCCGCCGCGGGCTGGACCTGGGCGAGAAGGTCGTCTGCACCGGGTCCCCGCGGCGGCCCGTGGACGCGCTGGTCGCCGCGCTGGACGGACGGGGTGCGGACGCGACCGCGGCCGTGCGCGACGGGCGGCTCGCGGTGCTGACGGCGGAGGACTTCTACGGCGCCGAGAGCCACGCCACCGTGGTGGACCGCGCGCTGGCCGAGGGCTTCGCCGGGGTGCGGATGGCGGCCGACGAGCCCGCCTGGCTGAGCGCGCTCGACCCCGCCGCGCACCGGGTGGTCGAGCAGCAGATGGACGAGCTGGTCTGCACCCGGCCGGTGCACACGCTGTGCCAGTACCCGCACGCGGGCACCGCGGGGTCGCGGTTGGAGGACGTCCTCGCCGTCCACCGGTCCGGGGTGCACGAGGCGACCTTCGCCACGACCCGGGACCTGGACGGGCTGGCCCTGCACGGTGAGGTCGACGGCACGAACGCCGACGTCTTCGAGGCCGTGCTGGCGACGGCGAGCCGGGGCGCGTCGCGGGTGCTGTGGCTGGACCTGGCCGAGGTGACCCACCTGGACGCCGGGTCCTGCTGGCGGCTGGAGGACGCGACGCTGGGGTTCCGGCTGGCCGGCGGCCACGTCCTGCTCGTCGCCCCCCAGCCGCCGGTCGAGCTCATGCTGCAGCTGATGGAGGTCGACGAGCTGCCGGGCGTGCACGTGGTGGCGGGGCGGCCATGACCTCCGGCACCGGAGCGGAGCTGCTGCACGCCGCGCTCCTGTACGGCTCCGCGGACGAACTGGTCGCCGCGGCGGCGCCCTTCCTCGCCGACGGGCTGGCCGCGGGCGACGCGGTGGTGCTCGCCTGCGGAGACGAGCACGACGCGCTCCTGGCCCGCGCCTCCGGCGGCGGGGACCGCGTCCTGCGGCTGTCGTCCGGGGAGGTCTGGACCGGCTGCGCGCGGGCGCTGGCCACCTGGCGCCGGCTCGTGGAGCGCCGGACCGCCGCCGGTGCCCCGCGGGTCCGGCTGGTCGCCGCCGTTCCTCCCGGCCCGGGGCGGTGGGCGGAGTGGCACCGCTACGAGGCGGCCCTCACCGTGGCGCTGGCCCCGCTGCCGCTGACGGCGCTGTGCGTCTACGACCGGCGCGCGATCTCCGACCGGGTACGGGACGGGGTGGAGGAGACGCACCCCCTGCACCTGACCGCCGGCGGTCTCGTGCCCGGCGACCGCTACGTCGAGCCCGCGACGGTGCTGCGGCGGGACTCCGCGAGCCCGCCGCCCGCGGTGCCGGACGGCCCGCCCGCCCTCGTCCTGGCCGGCCTGACCGACGCGACCCGGCTGCCGCAGCTGCGCGCCCACGTGCGGGCCGCGCTGGACGGCGCGGACGGGCAGGCGCGGTCGTACGGCCGGTTCGCCGCCGCGGTCACCGAGGTGCTCGGCAACGCCTTCCGGCACGGCACGCCGCCGGTCGCCGTCCGGGTGTGGACGACGCCGACCCGGCTGGAGTGCACCGTCACCGACTGCGGGGACGGCTTCGACGACCCGCTGGCCGGGTTCGTGCCCCGCGGGAACGGCGCGTCACCGGCCGGAGCGGGCCTGTGGGTGGCCCGGCAGGCCTGCGACACCGTCGAGACGTTCCGCACCCCGACCGGGTTCGCCGTCCGCCTGGCCACCTCGCTGCCCGAGCCGGACGCCAACCCCGGGCCCGCCCCGGGGGTCGCGGCCCCCGAGGCCGCGGCCGACCGCGCGGACCGGGCCCGCGCCGAGGCCCGCGAGCTGGCCCGCCGGCTGGCCGCGCGGTTGCAGCCGTCCTGACCGGAGGCGGCGGGTACCCCGCACCGGTGTCCCGGTCCGTGCCGGACCGGGGTCAGGCGCCCGACGAGGCGTGGCCGGGGTCGGCCCCCTGCTCGGTGGTGCGCTCCCGGGGCGGTCCGCCGTACCAGTCGAGGCAGAGCATCGTCGCGTCGTCGCGGAGGTTCCCGCCGGTCGCCCGCAGCACCGCCGCGCCCAGGGCCTGGACGACCTCGCGCGGGTGCAGGTCCGCGGTGGCGACCAGCGCCGCGGCCACGTCCAGCGACGCCGCGTTGCGCTCCAGCATGCCGTCGGTGAGGAAGACCATCCGGTCGCCGGGCTCGAGGGGCAGCGGCTGCACGTCGAAGGTCTTGCCCGGGAGCACGCCGAACGGCGGCTCGACGCGCAGCGCGATCTCCTCCACGGCACCCGCGCGGAGGCGCAGGGGCAGGGTGTGCCCGGCGTTGACGACCAGCGCCGTGCCGGTGCGCAGGTCGACGCGCACGAGCTGCCCGGTGACGAACCGGCCGGGCGTCGCGTGCCGGGCCAGGGAGTCGTTGGCGTAGCCGGCCTGCGCGCCGAGGTCGAGCCCCTTGCGGCGCCCGTTGCGCAGGCTGCCGACCAGCAGGGTGGCCAGCAGCGAGGCCTCGACCTGGTGGCCGACCGCGTCGGTGATCGACAGCTGCAGGGAGTCCCGGTCGAGGTTGTAGTCGAAGGTGTCCCCGCCCACCTCGGCGGCCGGCTCCAGCCAGCCGGCGAGGGTGAACTGCCCCGCCTCGCAGGTGTAGGCCGCCGGCAGCAGCCGGCGCTGGATCTCCGCGGCCAGGGTGAACGGAGTGGAGCGCATGCCCCACTCGAAGACGTCGGTGTGCCGCCGCGCGGCGACGAGGACGTAGGCCAGCGCGTGCGCGGCGGTCTCGACGGTGGCGACCTCGGACGGGGAGGGCGGGCCGGGCAGCAGCAGCTCCAGCAGGCCGATGGCGTCCCCGCGGTTGGTGACCGGGACGATCACCCGGGCGCCCGCGTCGACGTGCTGCACGTCGACCTGCTGCGTCCGCAGCACGCGCCCGTACGGGCTCCCGCTCAGGGGCACCGTCTCGGCCTGCTCGGCCCCCTGGCTGCGGGCGCCCTCCACCCGGCCCGTGGACGTCAGCCGGACGACCGAGCGGCCGGTGAAGTCGGTGATGAGGAAGTGCACCTCGCGGGCGCCGACCATCTCCGCGAGCCTGGCCGCCACCACCGGCACCGCGTCGACGGGCGGCGCCGCCTCCACCTCGTCGAGGAGCTGGCCGACGTCGATCCCGCCGGCCTCTGACCCGGGCACACGCAGACGGTAGCGAGACGCGTCACCGCACGCCCCCGCCTCGCCGCGACGACGTCGCCGGCCTCTCCCCCGCCCCGGCCCGGGGCGGTCCGGCGGCCGGGTGGGACCAGTCGGTCCTCCGCGCCGGGGAACGCCAGTCGTTCGCCGCCGGCACGCGCCTCACCCGCTCGATCGCCTCGACGCTCCGGCCGAGCGACGTGCTGGTGCGCTCCTGCCGCCGATGTGCGTCCCGGCGGGCCCGCTCGAGGGCCTCGCGCAGCGGCCCGGCCCCCGGCGCGACGGACACCCACGCGGTGCCCCCGGCGACCAGCCGCTCCAGCGCCGTCCCGCGGACGAGACGGGAGACGTCCTCGACGTGGTGCAGGACCCCGACCGCCCTCCCGTCGGCGTCGAGGACGGGCGAGTCCACCGGGAGCCAGGTCCGCTCGACGAACGCTACGGACGTCCGCGCCCCGGTCGAGGTCGTGCGCCGCGGCTCCGGTGCTGCTGGTGCCGCGCCCGCCCTCGGGAGCAGACTCGTCCCGGGCCCCTGGAGGGCTCCCCTTCCCGCGGCGGCCCCGCTCGAGAGGAGGACCCGATGACCACGACCACCACCGGTCACGTCACGGTCGGCGAGGTGATGCGGCCCCCGGTGACGACGGTCGAGCGCGACGCCCACGTGGCCGCGGCCGCCTGGCTGATGAAGAAGCACCACGACAACGCGCTGGTCGTGGTCTCCGACGGCGCGGCGCAGGAACCGGTGACCCTGGTCTGCGACAGCGACGTCGCCCAGGTGGTCGCCGACGGGCGGGACCTCGAGCAGGTCCGGCTCACCCAGCTGCCCCTGCCGCCGATGGTGCTGGTCGCGCCGGACACGCCGGTCACCGAGGCCGCGGAGCGGATGCTCGCGGCCGGCGTCGTCTACGCGCCCGTGGTGCGGGACGGGCACCTGGTCGGGCTGGTCGACATCTCGGCCGTCTGCCGGGGGCTGCTCACCGAGCGGAGGACCGGCGCCGCCTGACCGCCCGGAGCCGGGCGTGCTCAGGCGGCCAGGGCGAACAGCGGCCAGGTGCCGGGGACGCCCCGGAGCGCCCGGACGCCGCGCTCGACGAACTCCAGCCCGGAGCCGACGACGAGGTCCCTGACCGTGCCGGAGACGAGCACCTCCCCCGGCGCCGCCTCCGCCACGACCCGCGCCCCGATGTGCACCGCCAGGCCGCTGACCCCGCCGCCGTCGGCCCGTTCCACCTCCCCGGCGTGCACCCCCGCCCGCAGCCGCAGCCCGACGGTCGCGGCGGCCTCGCGCACCGCGACCGCGCACCGGATCGCCCGCGCCGGGCCGTCGAAGGTGGCGAGCAGCCCGTCGCCGGCGACGTCGACCTCCTGCCCGCCGTAGCGGGCCAGTTCCTCGCGTGCGAGCGCGAGGAACCGGTCGCGGATGGAGGACCAGGCGGCGTCCCCGACCCGCGCGACCAGCTCGGTGGAGCCGGCCAGGTCGAGGAACAGCACCGTGGCGAGGACCGTCGTGGCGGCCCGGCCCGACGGGCGGGTGCCGGTGAGGAACTCCTGGATCTCGGCCAGCGGGGTCTCGGTGTCGCCGAGGAAGAAGAGGTGGTCGTCGCCCTGGAGCTCGACCAGCCGGGCGCCGGGGATGTGCTCGGCGAGGTACCGGCCGATGCCGATCGGGATCATCAGGTCGCCGCGGCGGTGCAGCACCAGGGTCGGCACCCGGATGGTGGGCAGGACGTCGCGCAGGTCGATGTGCGGGTAGAGCTCGAACACCCGGCGGGCCATCCCGGGGCTGGCACCCAGGCGCTGGAGCGTCCCCCACCAGGCGCGCAGCGCCGTGTCGTCCCGGCGTCCGGGGCCCCAGGCGCCCAGCCCGGCCCCCTCGCCCCAGTGCTCGACCAGCCCGGACAGCATCGCCGTCATCACCGGCTCCTCCACCCCGCAGGGGAAGTCCGGACCCCGCGTGATCCGCGGGTAGGCGCCGTAGAGCACCAGCGCCCGGGTGCGCTCGGGGTGCTGGGCGGCGAAGAGCAGGGCCATCGCCCCGCCCTCGGACACGCCGAAGAGGGCCGCCCGCTCGGAGCCGGCCGCGTCCATCACCGCGGTGAGGTCCTCGACCCGCTCCTCGAGGCTGGCCGGGCCCGGCACCGGGTCGGACAGGCCGGTGCCCCGCTTGTCGAACAGGATCAGCCGGCTGAAGCCGGCGAGGCGCTCGAGGAACCGGCGCAGCGACGGCTCCTGCCAGTTCCAGTCGAGGTGGGAGATGAACCCGGGGGCGGCCACGAGGTCGAAGGGCCCCTCCCCGACCACCTGGTAGGCGATGGCGAGGTCCCCGCTCCGGGCGTACCGCGTCCTCGGCGCCACGGGGCAGTCTGGCACGCGGGCCGCCGGCCCCGGCACCCGCGGACGACCCCGGGCCAGGGGCGTCCCGCACGACGGGGTGCCGGTCCCCGTCACAGCGCCCGGGTCAGGACCTCCCGCCCCGTCCGGGTGAACCCGCGGGCTCCGTACCACTCCGCCAGCCGGTGCGACCGCTGTCCGGCGGGCGTGACGACGACGTCGAGCTCGGCGCAGCCACGATCGCGGCACCAGTCGGCGGCGGCGTCGACGAGCCGCGCGGCCCAGCCCTGCCGGCGGTGTCCCGGCAGCACGTAGAGGTCCTCGAGCTCGGCGTTCCGGCCGACCTCGAAGCCGAAGGTGGTCGTCACCGTCGCCACCGCCACGACGCCCGCCTCCGCCTCGGCGACCAGCAGGTGGTTGGCCGGCTCGGCGAGGAACGGGCGGACGCGGGCCCGGACGTCGGCCTCCGAGGTGGCGAACCCCTCCTCGCGGAAGAAGCGCACCAGCAGGTCGGCCACCGCGCCGGCGTCCTCGGGACCGGCCGGCCGGACGCCGCTCATCCCGCCGCTCCGCGGCGCGGGAGGCCTCCGGGAGCCACCGCGACGGACGCCGGGACCGTCCCCGGCCGGCCCCTCGGGGCTCACGGCACGGTGAGGAGGAAGCGGCGCACCGCGGCGTCGAACGCCGCGGGGGCCTCGAGGTTGACGACGTGGCCGACGCCGGGGAGGAGCACCAGCCGGGATCCGGGGATCGCGGCGTGCAGGGCCTCCGCCACCGGCCGCGGCGCCCGCACGTCCTCGGCGCCGCAGAGCAGCAGCGTCGGGACGGCGACGGTCGGCAGCACGTCCCGCAGGTCGGCGTCCGCGAAGGCGGTGAGCATCGACCGCGTCCCGGCCGGACGGACGTCGAGCATCACGCCGCGGACGAGGTCGAGGGTCTCCTGCGGCACGGGGCCGGCGAAGAAGCCGGGCAGGTAGCCGTCGATCCACTCCGCCGGCGGGCGGTCGACCTCGGCGAGCACCCGCCGCAGCCGGGCCTCCACCTCCTCCGGGGGCAGCGACCCCTTCCACCCGGCGTAGGCGGAGACGAGGACCAGGGAGCGGACCGCCTCCGGGTGACGCTGCCACACCGCGAGGGCCAGCCCGCCACCGAAGGACAGCCCGCACAGGTGCACCCGGCCCAGGCCGAGCCCCTCGACGAGCGCGGCCACCGCGTCGGCGTACCCGGCCAGGGGCAGGTCGGCCGGCGGGTCGGGGGACGCGCCACAGCCGGGCGCGTCCCACGCGACCACGTCGAAGTCGTCCGACAGCCCCTCCAGCTGCGGCCGCCACTCCCGGCCGTCGCTCCACCCACCGTGCAGGAGCAGCAGCGGCGCGCCCGCACCCGCGCGGTGGTAGGCGATGGTCCACCCACCGGCCTGGACGACGTCCACGGCGGCCCCTCGACGATGCTGCTGGCCGTGGCGCGGGGCGGCTGCCGTCCCGCGGGCCGAGCGTCCCACCCGGGCTGCCGGCCGTCGAGACGCCGGTTCGCGGGGACCGGACGACCCTGGCGCGACCGCCACCGGACGACTCTGGTGCGACCGCCACGGGACGCGGGATGCTGCCTCGCCGACCCAGGGAGCGGGTCGGACCGGCCGGCCGGGCGGGCAGAGCGCCCGACCGGTGCGGGACGAGGAGGCGGCCGTGCCGCAGAAGCTGACGGTGTCCCAGCTGGGGACGGTCCTGGGGGTCTGGGCCCATCCGGACGACGAGGCCTACCTGTCGGCCGCACTGATGGCCGAGGCCCGGGACGCGGGGCAGACCGTCGTCGTGGTCACCGCCACCGACGGCGAGCTCGGGGGCGACGGTCCGGTCGCCGGCCTGCGGCGGCTGGAGGTGGTGGCCGGCCTGGCCGCGGTCGGCGTCACCGACCACCGGTGGCTCGGCTTCCGGGACGGGCGGTGCGCCGCCGTACCCCCGGACGTCGGCGGCCGGGCGGTGCGCGCCCTGCTCGAGGAGGTGCGGCCGGACACCGTCCTCACCTTCGGCCGCGACGGCCTGACCGGGCACCCCGACCACGCGGCCGTGTCGGACTGGGTCGAGCGGGCCTGGCGGGCGGACGGGTGCCGCGCCCTGCTGCTGCAGGCCACGCTCACGGAGAGCTTCCACCGCCGCTGGGGCCGGCTCACGGAGCGCTCCGCCGTGTGGATGCCCGGAGCCCACCCGCCGTCCGTGCCCGACGCGGAGGTGGCCCTGCAGGTCCGCGCGCACGGGCGGACCGCGCGTCGCAAGCTCGAGGCCCTCCGGGCGCACGCGTCGCAGACCGCCGTCCTCCGGGAGTCCGTCGGGGAGGACACCTACCTCCGCTGGTGGTCGGAGGAGAGCTTCGTCCGGGTCCCCACTCCGCCGGCGGTCCTCGTCCCCAGGCCCCGGGCCCCGGGCGACGTGGTCCCGCGGGCGGTGTCCGGCGGCGGGGACCGCTGACCGTCCCGCCGGGGCGGAGCGGGTCCGGTCGTCGCGCACCGGTCGCGCAGGATGGGCCGGTGCGCGCGGTGGTGAGCAGGGTGTCCTCGGCCTCGGTGACCGTCGACGGGGCCGTCGTCGGGGAGATCGGGCCGGGCCTGCTCGCGCTGGTCGGCGTCGGCCGGCACGACGACGCCGGCCGGGCCCGCGCGCTCGCGCGGAAGGTCCACGAGCTGCGGGTGTTCCCCACCACCGACGGCGCCCGCTCGGCCGGCGACCTGGACCTGCCCGTCCTAGTGGTGAGCCAGTTCACCCTCTACGCCGACACGCGGAAGGGCCGCCGTCCGTCGTGGGACGCCGCCGCGCCCGGGGACGTCGCCGAGCCGCTGGTGGACGAGGTGGTGGCGGAGCTGCGGCGGCGCGGGACCTCCGTCGCGACCGGCGTGTTCGGCGCGCGGATGGCGGTGGCGTCGGTCAACGAGGGGCCGATGACCTTGCTGCTGGAGGTCTGACCCGGCGACGGAACGGGTACGGGGGGTGACCGAACACACGGCCTGTGCGTTCTCTGTGAACCCGGGCCGCGTGGAACACCTGGCCCCGTCGGGACCGTTGTACGGGGCGAAACACAACGGACCACAACGGACGAACGAACCGCGGGGGCCCCGCCGGACAACGGAGCCCCATCCCCGACGCGGGTGCGCCACCGTCACCGGACAGCCGGCGGTGCATCCGAACTCCGAGCAAGGACGAAGACATCCCGTGACGCTCCTCCAGTCTTCCCCCAGCGACGCCCTCGAGGTCCGCTCGCCCCGCCGCGAGCCGGACACCAGTGGCCTGGTGTCGACCGACCTGGTGCGCGTGTACCTCAACACCATCGGCAAGACCGCCCTGCTGACCGCCGAGCAGGAGGTGGAGCTGGCCAAGCGCATCGAGGCCGGCCTCTACGCCGAGCGGCTGCTCGCCGAGCGGCAGCTCACCCCCGCCCTGCAGCGCGACTACAAGGCCCTCGCGGTCGACGGCAAGGCCGCCAAGCGGCACCTGCTCGAGGCCAACCTCCGCCTGGTCGTCTCGGTGGCCAAGCGCTACACCGGCCATGGCATGACGTTCCTGGACCTCATCCAGGAGGGCAACGTCGGCCTCATCCGCGCCGTCGAGAAGTTCGACTACACCAAGGGCTTCAAGTTCTCGACCTACGCGACGTGGTGGATCCGCCAGGCGATCACCCGCGCGATGGCCGACTCCGGCCGCACCATCCGGCTCCCCGTGCACCTGGCCGAGCAGGTCAACAAGGTCGTGCGGACCCGCCGGCGGGTGCACCAGGAGCTCGAGCGCGAGCCCACCGCCGAGGAGCTCGGCCTCGAGCTCGACATGACGCCCGAGCGGGTCACCGAGCTGCTCGAGTACAGCCGCGACCTGGTCAGCCTCGACCAGACCGTCGGCGCCGACGAGGAGTCCCGCCTCGGTGACTTCATCGAGGACGCCGACGCCGCGGTGGCCGAGGACGCGGTGGCCTTCCAGATGATGAAGGGCGACGTGCGCAACGTCCTCTCCACGCTGGAGGACCGCGAGCGCGACGTGGTGGTGCTGCGCTTCGGCCTCGACGGCGGCCAGCCCCGCACGCTCGAGCAGATCGGCAAGCAGTTCGGCCTGTCCCGCGAGCGGGTGCGCCAGATCGAGCGCGAGACGATGGCCAAGCTGCGCGACCCGCAGCGCGCCGACGCCCTGCGCGACTACCTGGCGTAGGCACCGCCTCCGGAGAGCCGGCTCCCCCACGGGGGAGCCGGCTCTCGGCGTTGACAGGGACCGCACCCCGGGCCAGGCTCGTGCTCAACCGAACGGTTGAGGAGACGGCCATGGCGGACACGGCGGAGCGGTGGGCGAGGCTCGCGGACGACTTCGGCCGGAGGGTCGACGGCGTCCCCGCGGACCGCTGGGGCGCCCCCGCGCCGTGCGAGGGCTGGGTGGCCCGCGACGTGGTGCGGCACCTCGTCGAATGGATGCCGTCCCTCTACTTCCCCGCCGTCGACCTGCCGGTGCCCGCGCACCCGTCGGTCGACGACGACCCCGCGGGCGCCTGGCGGGCCACCGACGCGGCGATCCGGGCCCTGCTCGCCGACCCGGAGCTCGCCCGCCGGCCGACCAGCACCCGCGCCGGGGAGATGCCGCTCGAGGACCTGGTCGCGATGACCGGCCTCATGGACCTGCTGGTGCACGCCTGGGACCTGGCCCGCGCCACCGGCCAGGACGAGACGCTGGACGCGGAGGAGGCCTCGGCGTTCCTCGCCGGCATCGAGCCGTGGGACGCCGCGCTGCGCGGCAGCGGGCACTACGGCCCGCGCGTCGCGGTCCCCGACGACGCCGACGACCAGGCGAAGCTGCTCGCCTTCACCGGCCGCCGTCCCTGACCCGGACCCGCCGATGAGTTCCGGCGCCGGCGGCGGTCAGCCCGTCGTCGACACCGAGGAGGAACCGTGGGCCAGCTGCTGAGGGTGCAGAACTTCACCGTCTCGAGCGACGGGTACGGCGCGGGCGAGGGCCAGAGCCTGGAGCGGCCGTTCGGGCACGCCGACCCGGGGGTGCTGATGGCCTGGGCTGTGGACACGGCAGGCTTCCCCGGCCGCACCGGACCGGGCGGCAGCCGCGGCCTGGACGACTACTTCGTCCGCGACTTCTCCCACGGCATCGGCGCCGAGATCATGGGCCGGAACAAGTTCTCGCCCCACCGCGGCCCCTGGCCGGACCTCGAGTGGCGGGGCTGGTGGGGCGACGAGCCGCCGTTCCACACGCCGGTCTTCGTGATGACCCACCACGTGCGGCCCTCGTTCACGCTGTCGGACACGACGTTCCACTTCGTCGACGCCGACCCGGCCACGGTGCTGGAGAAGGCGCGCGCGGCGGCCGGCGGTGCCGACGTCCGGCTCGGGGGCGGCGCCACGGTGATCCGGCAGTTCCTCGACGCCGACCTCGTCGACACGCTGCACGTCGCCGTCGTGCCGGTCGAGCTGGGCGGCGGCCCCCGGCTGTGGACCTCGCCCGACGAGCTGCTCGACCGCTTCCACCGCGACGTCGTCCCCAGCTCCAGCGGGGTCACGCACCACCTGTTCTGGCGGAAGTGACCCGGGCTCCTCAGTCGCGCATGCGGCGGGGGCCGGGGTCGACGCGGGCGGTGGGCGGGCCGACCCGCACGGTGCCGCCGGCGACCACGAGCGAGCGGCCGCCGTGCCAGGGGTCGGCCGGGCCGACGATCACCGGCGACAGCGTCAGGCCGAGCACCTCGGGCAGGTCCTCGGCGAGCCGGGCCACCCGCAGCAGCAGGTCCTCCAGCGCCGCGACGTCGACCGGCTCGGCCCCCCGCCAGCCGTCGAGCAGCGGCCACGCCCGCGGCGCGCGGACCAGCTCGGCGGCGTCGAGGTCGGTGAGCGGCAGCGTGCGGTAGGCGCGGTCGCCGAGCAGCTCGGTGGCCACTCCCCCGAGGCCGAAGCTGACCAGGGCGCCGAACGACGGGTCGTCGACGACCTCGATGACGGTGGCCACGCCCGGCGCGGCCATCTCCTGCACGATCACCGGGTCGCCGGCCGGGATGGCCTCGAACGCGGCGCGGACGGCGCCGGCGTCGGGCAGGTCCAGCCGCACGCCGCCGAGGTCGGTGCGGTGCCGCAGCCACGGCGCCGTCGACTTGAGCACCACCGGATAGCCGATCCCGTCGGCCGCGGCGACGGCCTCGTCCGCGGTGGTCGCCGTCCGCGTGCCGAGCAGCGGCACCCCGTAGGCGCCCAGCAGGGCGATGACCTCGTCGTCGGTGAGCTGCCGCCCGCCGGGTGACTCCGCCATCGCGCCGAGCACCACCGACCGGGCCCGGCCGGCGTCGACGCCGGGCAGCTCGGGCACCGTGCCGGCCGGCCGGCGGCGCCATCGGGCGTACTCGGCGACCCGCGCCAGCGCGATGACCGCCCGCTCCGGCGTCGCGTACGACGGGACCGAGCCGCGGGCCGGCATGCCGTCGGTGTCGGGCACGGTGAGCTCCGGCGGGATGCCCTCCGCCGACAGGAAGGTGGCGAGCACCGGCTTGGCCGAGTCCTGCGACACCTCGCGCAGCGCCCGGCCGTACGCGTCGGGCGAGGTGTGCACCAGCGGCGGGAGGAACACCGCGACGACGGCGTCCACGCCCTCGTCGTCGACCGCCTCCTGCAGCGCCGCACGGAAGGCCTCCGGGGTGCCGGCGGTGCCGATGTCGACCGGCGCCTCCTGCGCCAGGGTCAGGCCCTGGTCGAGGACGGCGTCGGCGACCAGCACGCCCAGCGCCGTCGAGTTGCCGACGACGGCGACCCGGTCGCCCGCCGGCAGCGGCTGGTGGGCCAGCAGCATGCCGACCTCGAACAGCTGGGCGACGGTCTCGACCCGGATGACGCCGGCCGAGGCGAACAGCGCCGCCACCGACTGCTCGGGCACCGCGACCGACGTGCCGGCCAGGCCCGGGGTGAGCCCGCCGTGCCGGCCGCTCTTCACCGCGACCACCGGCTTGGTGCGGGCGACGCTGCGCGCGAGCCGGGCGAACTTGCGCGGGTTGCCGAAGCTCTCCAGGTGCAGCAGCACGACCTCGGTGCCGGGGTCCGTGGCCCAGTACTGCAGCAGGTCGTTGCCGCTGACGTCGGCGCGGTTGCCGGCCGAGACGAAGCTGGACAGGCCGATGTTGCGGCTGCCCGCCCGCTCCAGCAGGGCCACGCCGAGCGCGCCGGACTGCGCGAAGAAGCCCACCCGCCCGCGGCCGGGGACCCGCGGCGCGAGGCTGGCGTCGAGCCGGATCGCCGGGTCGGTGTTGACGATGCCCAGGCAGTTGGGGCCGACCACCCGCATGCCCGAGGCGCGTGCCGCGGCGACCAGCCGCCGCTCGGCCTCGCGGCCCTCGGGCCCGGTCTCGCCGAACCCGCCGGAGATGACCACCAGGCCGCGGACCCGCTTGCGCCGGCAGGCCTCCACCACGCCCGCGACCTCGTCGGCGGGGACGGCGACGACGGCGAGGTCGACGTCGCCGGGGACCTCCTCGATGGAGGCGTAGGCCGGGACGCCGCGCACGTGCCGGGTGCCGGGGTTGACCGGGTAGACCGGCCCGTCGAAGCGGTAGTCGAGCAGGTTGCGCAGGACGAGGTTGCCGATCTTGCCCTCGTCGTTGCTGGCGCCGACCACCGCGACCGACGACGGGGTGAGCAGCCGCGCGATCGACCGGGACTCGCTGCGCTGCTCGCGCTCGTAGGCGACCGCCAGGGAGGTCTCGGTGGGGGCGATCGGGAAGGTCAGGTGGACGACGCCCTCCTCGTAGGAGCGCCGGGCCTGGTAACCGGCGTCGAGGAAGACCCGGACCATCCGGCCGTTCTGCGAGAGCACCTCGGCGACGAAGGTGGTGATGCCGCGCTCGCGGGCGGCGGCGGCCAGGTGCTCGAGCAGCACCGAGCCGAGGCCGCGGCCCTGGTGCGCGTCCTCGATGAGGAAGGCCACCTCGGCCTCGGTGGTACCCGGGAGGCGGTCGTAGCGGCCGACGCCGATCAGCTGGTCGCCGAGCAGCAGGACGAACGCGACGCGGGCGTCGTGGTCGACGTGGGTGAAGCGGTGCAGGTCCCGGTCCGACAGCCGCCTCATCGGCCCGAAGAACCGGTAGTAGCGGGTCTGGTCGGAGCTGCGGTCCATGAGCCCGGTCAGCCCCTCGGCGTCCTCCGGGCAGATCGGGCGCAGGTGCACCGTGCCGCCGTCGGCGGCGATGATGTCGGCCTCCCAGTGCGCGGGCGGCTGCGGCGCCGCCTCGGCGGGGGGCTGGCCGACGGTCTGCTGGTCAGTCACGGGGGTCGTCCGGGTCGAGGCCGAAGTAGGGGAAGGACGCCGTGCGGGTGCGGGAGATCGCCCGGTCGACGCGGGACTCGGTGTACGGGTCCCACGCCGAGAAGCCGGTGTAGCCGCCCTCGGTCATGTGCGTGGGCGGCCGGGCCCGCAGCCCCCGGGCGACGACGTCGTCGCGCCAGGACTGCGGGATCGCCGTCGCCGGGTCCAGCCGCTCCCCCGACGCCTCGGCGAGCAGGTGCGTCCAGGCCCGCGGCACGCAGCGCACCAGCCCGTAGCCGCCGCCGCCGAGGGCGATCCAGCGGCCGTCGCAGACCTCGTGCGCGAGCTCGTGCACCGCCCGGTAGCTGGCGCGCTGGCCGTCGACGGTGAGCGCCAGGTCGGCCAGCGGGTCCTCGTGGTGGGCGTCGCAGCCGCACTGGGTGACCAGGACCTGCGGCGCGAACGCCCGCACCACGCTGGGGACGACGGCGGTGAAGGCGCGCAGCCAGCCGGAGTCGTCGGTGCCGTTGGGCAGGGCGAGGTTGACCGCGGTGCCCAGCGCCTTCTCGGGGTCACCGGTCTCCTCGGGGAAACCGGTGCCGGGGAACAGCGTCAGCGGGGTCTGGTGGACGCTCACGGTGAGCACCCGTGGGTCGTCGTAGAAGGCGGCCTGCACGCCGTCGCCGTGGTGCACGTCGAGGTCGACGTAGGCGATCCGCTCGTAGCCCCGGCCGAGCAGCCAGGCGATGGCGATGGCGGCGTCGTTGAACACGCAGAAGCCCGAGGCGCGGTCGCGCATGGCGTGGTGCAGGCCGCCGGAGATGTTGACGGCGTGCTGCGCCCGGCCGGTGTGCACCAGCTCGGCGGCCTGCACGCTGCCGCCGGTGATGAGCGCGGCCGCGTCGTACATGCCCTCGAAGACCGGGTTGTCGGCGGTGCCCAGGCCGAACGCCTCGTCGGGGTGGGTCGGCGCGCGCCGCACCGCCTCCAGGTAGGCGGGGTCGTGCACCAGGGTGAGCAGGTCCTCGCCGGCCGGCGTGGGGCGGACCACCTCCACCCGGCCCGGCGCCAGCACGCCCAGCCCGTCGGCCAGCCGCATGGTGAGGTCCAGCCGCACCGGGTGCAGCGGGTGCTCACCGCCCATGGTGTAGCCGAGCAGGGCGTCGTCCCACACGACGGCCACCGAGTCGCTCACGGGCCCTCCCTGTCGCCGTCGCCGTCCGTGCCGGGCCCGCCGCCGGGCCGGTGCCCCGCGGGCGGCGCCCGGTCCGGACGCTACCGCCGCGCTCCTGCGGCCGTCCCCTCCGAGGCACCGTGTGACCTCGCCCGGGAGCCCGTCCGCGATCCCCGGACCGGTGGCCCGTGCGCCGTAGGATCGGGGCCGACACGGAGGAGTGCCAGTGAACGACCTCATCGACACCACCGAGATGTACCTCCGCACGATCTTCGAGCTGGAGGAGGAGGGCATCGTCCCGCTGCGGGCCCGCATCGCCGAGCGGCTGCACCAGAGCGGCCCGACGGTGTCCCAGACCGTGGCCCGCATGGAGCGCGACGGCCTGCTGACCGTCGAGGGCGACCGCCACCTGCAGCTGTCGGAGACCGGGCGCGCCCTCGCGACCGCCGTCATGCGCAAGCACCGGCTAGCCGAGTGCCTGCTCGTCGACGTCATCGGCCTCGACTACGCCGAGGTCCACGAGGAGGCCTGCCGCTGGGAGCACGTCATGAGCGAGGCGGTGGAGCGCAGGCTGCTCACCCTGCTCGGCAACCCGACGGTCTCGCCCTTCGGCAACCCCATCCCGGGCCTGGACGCGCTCGGCGGGGAGACCTCGGCCGTCCTCGACGCGCTGACGCTGCTGTCGAACACCGCGACCGCCGAGGGCCGTCAGGTCACCGTCCGGCGGATCAGCGAGCAGCTCCAGGAGGACGCCGCGCTGCTGCGGCAGCTCGCCGACCAGGGCGTCCGCCCCGGCGCCACGATGGTGGCGCAGTCGGTGAACGGCACGATCAGCCTCGACGGGCACCCGCTGCCGCAGGGCGTGGCCCAGCACCTGTTCGTCTCGGCGCTGGACGAGGACCTGAGCCCGGTCGAGGCCGCCGTCCAGCTGTAGCCGCCCCCTGCCCCCGAGCGTCGCAGCGCCCGGTCCCCCGCTGCGGCGAGGGGCCGGGCGCTGCTGGTTACGGTGGGCGGCACCGTCCCGTCGTCCCCGCGAGGAGCCCCGGTGAGCCCGTCCGACGCCGTGCCCGAGACCGCTCCCGAGCCCGATCCGGCGCACCCGTTCGCCCGGCTGGCCGACTTCGTCGCGATCCCGCGGGTGACCGGCCTGGCGCTGGCCGACGACGGCCGGCTGGCGGTCTCGGTGCAGACCCTCGACGCCGACCGGAAGAAGTGGGTCTCGGCACTGTGGGACGTCGACCCCGAGGGGCAGCGCCCGCCGCGCCGGCTGACCCGCAGCGCCCCCGGTGAGGCGGCGCCGGCGTTCGCCCCGGACGGCACGCTGCTGTTCGTCTCGGCCCGCCCCGACCCCGCCGCGGGCAAGGACGGCGGCGAGCCCCGGCCGGCGCTGTGGGCGCTGCCGCCCGGCGGCGGGGAGGCCCGGCCGGTGGTCACCCGGCCCGGCGGCGTGGGCGGGTTCGCCGTCGCCGCCGACAGCGGCGAGGTCGTCGTGGTGGCCTCGAGCATGCCCGGCGCCGCCGACGCGGACGAGGACGAGCAGCGCCGGAAGGCCCGCACCGACGCCGGGGTGTCGGCGGTGCTGCACGAGGCCTACCCGGTCCGGTACTGGGACAGCGACCTCGGCCCGGCGTCCCCGCACCTGTTCTGGGCCGGCGCGCTGCCCGCGGAGGACCCCGCCGGCGAGCCGGCCGGGCCGGTGCCGCTGCGCGACCTGACGCCCGACGCCGTCCCGCCGCTCGGCGCCGGGGAGGCGGTGGCCCTCTCCCCCGACGGCCGGCTGCTGGTGCGCGTGGACTCGGTCGCCGACGGCCCGGCCGGCCGGCGCGACCGGCTGGTCCTGATCGAGACCGCGACCGGCGACGGCCGGGTCCTGGTCGACGACCCGCTGGCCGACGTGTACGCCGCCGCGTTCTCCCCCGACGGCGCCTCGGTGGTCTGCGTGCGCGAGTCGACGACCACCTACGCCGAGCCGCCGGACTTCACGCTGCTGCTGGTCGACGTCGCCTCCGGGGACGCCCGCGACCTGACCCCCGACTTCGACCGCTGGCCCAGCGCCCCACAGTTCAGCGCCCAGGGCGACGCCGTCTACTTCCTCGCCGACGACGACGGCCGGCACGCGCTGTTCCGGGTCGAGCTCGCCGGGGGCGCCCCGGTCCGGCTGACCGGCGACGGCGCCTACAGCGACCTGCGGGTGGCCCGCGACGGCAGCGCCCTGTTCGCGCTGCGCTCTGCCTACGACGAGCCGCCGGCGCCGGTGCGCCTGGACCCGCGCGCGACCGGCCAGCACCCCGAGCCGCTGCCGGCACCCGGCGCGCTCGGGCCGTTGCCGGGCACCCTCCACGAGGTGCGGGCCACCGCCGCCGACGGCGCCGAGGTGCAGTCGTGGCTGGTGCTGCCCGAGGGCGCGAGCGCCGAGACCCCGGCACCGCTGCTGCTGTGGATCCACGGCGGGCCGCTGATGAGCTGGAACTCCTGGTCGTGGCGGTGGTGCCCGTGGGTGCTGGCCGCCCGCGGCTACGCCGTCCTGCTGCCCAACCCGGCGCTGTCGCAGGGTTTCGGGCAGGACTTCGTCCGCCGGGGCTGGGGCGAGTGGGGCGGCGCGCCCTACACCGACCTGATGACCGCCGTGGACGCCGCGCTGGAGCGGCCCGAGGTGGACCCGGAGCGGACCGCGGCGATGGGCGGCTCCTTCGGCGGCTACATGGCCAACTGGGTGGCCACCCAGACCGACCGGTTCCGGGCGATCGTCACCCACGCGAGCCTGTGGGACCTCGACTCGTTCGTCGGCACCACGGACGCCGCCTACTACTGGGAGCGCGAGTGGGGGATGCCGCTGGTCGAGCAGAAGCGCTACGAGCAGAACTCCCCGCACCGGTTCGCCGACGCCATCCGCACGCCGGTGCTGGTGATCCACGGCGACAAGGACTACCGCGTGCCGATCGGCGAGGGCCTGCGGCTCTGGTACGACCTGCAGAAGCGCGGCGTCCCGTCGCGGTTCCTGTACTTCCCGGACGAGAACCACTGGGTGCTCACGCCCGGCAACGCGACGGTCTGGTACGAGACGGTGATCGCCTTCCTCGCCGAGCACGTCCTCGGGCAGGAGTGGGAGCGACCCGAGCTCGTCTAGTCCCGCTCACCCGGCCTCCTCGAGGGTGTTGCCGATCAGCTCGCGCAGCCGGGCGGGGGGCAGGCACCGCGCCAGCCCGTCGGCGAGCAGCCGGGGCAGCCGGGCGTCGGGATCGGCGGCCAGGGCGCGGTCCAGGGCCACGTTGGCCATGGCGCCGTCGCCGCGCAGCCAGGCGCTGACCGCGAGCAGCGTGGCCGGCGGTCCGTCGAGCGGCACCGGCGCGCGGCGGGTGCACTCGGTCCACAGCACCTCGGCGGCCGCGGCGTCGTCGCCGAGCGCCAGGCCCAGCGCGCGGTCGCGGACGTCCGGGATCGTCAGCCCCCACAGCACCCGGGCCACCCGGGCGTCGGCGAGCCGGGTGGCCGCGGTGGCCGGTCCGGGCCGGCACTCGGCCAGGGCCGCGGTGATCGCCGCGCCGGCCTCCGCGGCGACCGCGTCCCGGCCGAGCGCGCGGAGCCGGGCGGCGTGCTCGCGGCCCTCCGCCAGGCAGGCCGCCGCCATCGCGGGCGCCCCCGGGTCGCCGGCGGGCGGGGTGATCCGCGCGGCGAGCGCGGCGCGGTCGGCGGCCAGGACCGCCCCGCCGGCCACCGCCGCGGCGGCCAGCGGGCTCGCCCCGGCGGGCAGCGGCGTCCCCGCGCCGGGCTCGCAGCACGGGTACGGGCAGTCGTAGTCCCACCAGCGGCCCGACCGGACCAGCAGCGCCTCCCGCACCGGCACGTCCCGGGCGTCGAGGGCGAGCACCAGCTCGTGCACCAGGTCGCGGTGCGGGAGCTCCGCCACGGGCTCCCCCGGCCCGAGGGGCAGGACGAGGGCCGACCGGTCGTCGGGGGCCATGACGTCAGGGGCATCGGACACGACCGCCAGCAGCACCGCGACCGGGTCGTCGGTGAGCAGCTTGTCGGCCAGCGTGGCCGCCAGCGCGCGGGCCGCGGCGGGCGGCGGGAGGTCGGCGCGCACGGTGAGGCCGACGCGGCTGCCGTTCGGCCCGCGCAGGCCGACCAGCACGATCGACTCGGCGGGGTGGAAGCCGAGCAGGTGGGGCAGGGCGGCGGCGACCTCGCCGGTGTCGCCGAGCCGGATGACGGGGATCGGGGGTTGGTCCACCCGGCCGACCCTGGGGCGGAACGGGACCCCGATCCGCCCGGACGGTGCGCCTGTGGAGGGGACCGCCCCTGTGGACGGCCGGGCCCGGACCTGTCCGGCCCCTGCAGGGGCCCGCCGCGAGCGTGCGAGCGGTGGGGGTCCTTCCTCAGTCGAGGGCGGCGGCCTGCGTCTCGTACGCCTGCTCGAGCAGGCCGGTGAACGCCGTGAGGTCCGGGCGCCCGCCGGAGGTGTCGGTCCTCAGCAGCACGACCACCCGCTCCCCGTCCTGCACGGTGCCGACCAGCGCCGGCACGGTCAGCTGCTGCCCGTCGGGCCCGGTCACGGTGGTCGTGTAGCTGATCCCGGCGGAGCCGTCGCCGAGGTCGGGGACGTCGAGCTCGGCGAAGGCGATGGTGACCGTGCCGATCTGCGGCGCGCTCACCTGCACCTCCCGGCACTGCTCGAGGTGCTGCCCGAAGCCGGCCGGCGCGTCCTCGGCCGGGCCGCCGGAGGCCAGCGCCTGCACGGTGGTCACCGTCCCGGCGACGGCGACCTGCGCGGCGACGTCGTCGTACTCGTCGAAGGACGGCGAGGTGCCCTGCACCGCGGGCTCGCACTCCGGCGGGGTCACCTGCAGGTCCTCGGTGGCGCCGCCGGCCACCGCCGCGCCCTGCTCCAGCTGGGCCTCGGTCAGCGGGGTGACCTGGGCGCCGGGGCCGAACGCCTCGGCCGGCAGCAGACCGGGCGCGAGGTCGGTCCCGGCGGACGGTGACGACGACGAGGGAGAGGCGGGCGAGGCCGTGCCCCGGACCTCGTCCCCGCCGCAGGCCGCGAGCAGCGGGACGGTGAGCAGGCCCGCGGTGGCGGCGAGCACGGCGCGGCGTCCGGTCACGCGCCGGACGCTAGCCAGCGGCGGGCGGGGCCGCAGCACACCCGCGCGCCGGCGTCACAGCTCGTACTGGACGGCGCTGCGGGCGGCCAGGTACGGGCGGACGTGCTCCGCGATCACCGCGAGGTGCACCGGGTCGGTGGCGTAGCGCCGGAAGGTCTCGGCGTCGGGGAAGTCGGCGACCAGGACCGTGTGCGCGTTGCCCTCGACCAGGCCGGCGTCGGGCGCGACGGTGAACGCCAGCGACCCGGGCACCTGCTCGGGCAGCCGGCGCAGCGCGGCCACCGTCTCGGCCCGCCGGGCCTCGTCGGCGGCGTCGGACCAGGTGAAGTGCACGACGTGTCGGATCACGCCGGTCACCCTGTCAGGCGGGCCCGGAAAGTGGACGGGACGGGGTCGGTAGGGTCCGGCGCATGGGACGACGGCTGCGGATCGCACTGCTGTCGTACCGCAGCAAGCCGCACGGCGGCGGGCAGGGCGTCTACGTCCGGGCGCTGTCGCGGGAGCTCACCGCCCTCGGCCACGACGTCGAGGTCCTCAGCGGCCAGCCCTATCCCGAGCTCGACGACGGCGTCCCCCTCACCCGGGTGCCGAGCCTGGACCTCTACCGCGAGCCCGACCCGTTCCGGACGCCGCGGCCCTCGGAGTTCCGCGACTGGATCGACGTCGCCGAGTGGGCCGCGATGTGCACCGCCGCCTTCCCCGAGCCGCTGACCTTCACGCTGCGCGCCGCCCGGCTGCTGCTCCCCCGCGCGCACCAGTTCGACGTCGTGCACGACAACCAGAGCCTGGGCTACGGGCTGCTGCGGCTGGTCCGCGCGGGCGTCCCGACCGTGGCGACCGTGCACCACCCCGTCGCCATCGACCGCCGGCTCGAGCTCGCCGCCGCGTCCTCGCTGCGCCGCCGGCTGACGCTGCGCCGCTGGTACGCCTTCACCGCCATGCAGGCCCGCGTGGCGCCCCGGCTGGACGCGGTCACCAGCGTCTCGGAGAGCTCCCGGCGCGACATCGAGACCCACTTGCACGTCCCCGCCGCGGGCGTCGAGGTCATCCCGGTCGGCATCGACCCCGACGTCTTCACCCCGCCGCCGGCCGACCGGCCGCGCGAGGCCGACTCGATCGTCGTCACCACCAGCGCCGACGTCCCGCTCAAGGGCCTGGTGCACCTGCTCGAGGCGGTGGCCAAGCTGCGCACCGAGCGGCCGGTGCGGCTGACCGTCGTCGGCACCGCCCGCCCCGGCGGTCCGGCCGAGTCGGCGCTGGACCGCCTCGGCCTGCGCGACGCCGTCCGCTTCACCGGCCCGCTGCCCGAGGCCGAGCTGGTGCGGCTGCTGCAGACGGCCACCGTCGCCGCCATCCCCTCCCTCTACGAGGGCTTCTCGCTGCCCGCGGTCGAGGCGATGGCCTGCGGGACCCCGCTGGTCACCACCGACGCCGGCGCGCTGCCCGAGGTGGTCGGCACCCAGGCCGGCCTGCGGGTGCGGGCCGGGGACGTCGACGAGCTGACGGCGGCGCTGAAGCTGGTGCTGGAGAAGCCGTCACTGCAGGAGCAGCTCGGCCGCGCCGGGCGCCGCCGGGTGCTGGCCTCCTACACGTGGCGCTCGACCGCGGAGCGGACCGCGGACTGGTACGCCGAGGTGCTGGACCGGAAGGGGCGCCGCGGATGACGCCGGGCCCGACGCGCGACCGGGAGGGTCGTCCGTGCTGACCGTCGACTACGACCTGCTCGACCTGCGCCCCGGCATGACCGTGCTGGACCTCGGCTGCGGGGAGGGCCGGCACGCCTTCGAGGCCTACCGCCGCGGCGCGTCGGTGGTCGCCGTCGACTGGGGCGTGCCCGAGGTCGAGACGACCAAGCGGTGGCTGGGCGCGATCGCCGAGGCCGGCGAGGCGCCCGCGGGGGCGCGCTACGAGGTGGTCCGCGGCGACCTGCGGCACCTGCCGTTCCCGGACGCGAGCGTCGACCGGGTGATCGCCTCGGAGGTGCTCGAGCACATCCCCGACGACGGCACCGCGATGACCGAGATCGCCCGGGTGCTCAGACCGGGCGGGCGGGTCGCCGTCACCGTGCCGCGGTACGGCCCGGAGCGGGTGTGCTGGGCACTGTCGGACGCCTACCACGCCAACGAGGGCGGCCACGTCCGCATCTACCGCGGGGACGTGCTGCGCGCCCGGCTGTCGGTGGCGGGCCTGGTGCCCGGGCGCAGCCACCACGCGCACGCGCTGCACGCGCCCTACTGGTGGCTCAAGTGCGCCGTCGGCGTGGACCGGGACGCCGCCGTCGTCCGCGCCTACCACCGGCTGCTGGTGTGGGACCTGACGAAGCGGCCGTGGGTCACCCGACTGGCCGAGAAGGTGCTCGACCCGCTGATCGGCAAGAGCCTCGTCGTCTACGCGGACAAGCCCCGGGTGCCGGCGGCGGGCGCCCGCCCGGAGCGGGAGAAGACCGCTGCCGTCCGCTGAGCTGCCCGAGCTGCCCGGCGTCCTCGACGGGACCGCCGTGCGGCGCACCGTGGCCGCCATCGCCGCCGAGCAGGGCCGCGACGGTTCGCTGCCGTGGTTCCGCGGCGGGCAGCTGGACCCCTGGGACTCGGTCGAGGCGGCGATGGCCCTCGACGTCGGCGGGGAGCACGCCCGGGCGGCGGCGGCCTACCGCTGGCTGGCCGCCCAGCAGCGCGCCGACGGCTCCTGGGCCGCCGAGTACCGCGACGGCGCCGAGACCCAGCCCGCCGTCGAGAGCAACCACGCCGGCTACCTCGCCGTCGGCGCGTGGCACACCTGGCTGACCAGCGGCGACGAGCGGCTGGTCACCGAGCTGTGGCCGGCCGTGCGCCGCGGCCTGGACCTCGTCGTGGACATGCAGTTGGCCTCCGGCGCGATCGGCTGGGCGCTGCGCCCCGACGGCACCCCGGACGACGTCGCGCTGCTCACCGGCAACGCCAGCCTGTTCCAGGCGCTGCGCTGCGGCATCGCGCTGGCCGGGCTGGCCGGGCAGTCGCAGCCGGACTGGGAGCTGGCGGTCACCGGCCTCGGCACGGCGCTGCGCACCGACCCCGCCGCCTTCGCCGACCGCTCCCGCTGGTCGATGGACTGGTACTACCCGGTGCTCGCCGGCGCGGTCACCGGCGGGCCCGCCCGCACCCGGCTGGCCGACGGGTGGGACCGCTTCGTCGTCCCGGGCCTGGGCGCCCGCTGCGTGGCCGACCGCCCGTGGGTGACCGGCGCGGAGACCTGCGAGCTGGCGCTGGCGCTCGTCGTCGCCGGGCAGCCGGAGGCCGCGCTGGAGCAGGTGGCGGCCATGCAGCACCTGCGCCACGACGACGGCTCGTACTGGACCGGCTTCGTCTACCCCGACGACGCCCGCTGGCCGGTCGAGCGGACGACGTGGACGGCGGCGGCGGTGGTGCTCGCCGCCGACGCGCTGGCCGGCGCCACACCCGCCTGCGGGCTGTTCGCCGACCCCGCGGCGCTGCCCGCACCGGGCACCGAGGACGCCGGTTCGGCAGCGCCGCTGCCGGGCAGTGCCTCTGCGTGACGCGCACGTCGGCACGCCCCCGCACCCCCCCGAACCCCGCCGGCGACGGCGTCAGCGTCGTGGTCATGAGCCGCGACCGGCGCGCGGACCTGCTGGCCACGCTGCCCCGCCACGAGGCGCCGGTCGTCCTGGTGGACAACGGCTCCACCGACGGCACCGTCGACGCCGTCCGCGCCGCGCTGCCGGAGGTGACCGTGCTGCCGCTGGCGGACAACGTCGGCGCGCACGCCCGCACGATCGGCGCCGGGCACGCGGGCAGCGAGTTCGTGGCCTTCGCCGACGACGACTCGTGGTGGGCGCCCGGAGACCTGGCCCGCGCCGCGGAGGTCATGCGGGCGCACCCGCGGCTGGCGGTGCTCAACGCGCGGGTCCTCGTCGGCCCGGAGGAGCGGCTGGACCCGCTGTGCGAGGAGCTGGCCGTCAGCCCGCTCGGCACCCCGGCGCACCTGCCCGGGCCGCGGCTGCTCGGCTTCATCGCGTGCGCGGCGATGGTGCGCACCGAGGCGTTCCTGTCCGTCGGCGGTTTCGACCCCGTGGTGCGCTTCCCCGGCGAGGAGGAGCGGCTGTCCCTGGACCTCGCCGCCGCCGGGTGGGACATCGCCTACGTCGACTCGGTGACCGTGCACCACCACCCCTCGACCCGGCGGTCCGACCCCGCGGGGCGGCGCACGGCGATCTGGCGGTCCAGGCTGCTCACCGCGGTGATGCGGTTGCCGCTGCGCGACGTCGTCCGCACCGTCGTCACCGCGCTGCGGACCGGTGCGCCGGAGCGGCGGGGGCTGCGCCGGGCGCTGCCGGACCTGCCCGCCGCGGTGCGCCGCCGCCGGCGGCTGCCCGCGCACGTCCTGGCCGACCTGCGCCTGCTGTCCGGGGGCGCCTGATGACCGCTGCCGCGCCCCGGCCCCGGCCCGCGGACCCCGGCCCGGACGCGCGGGTCGCCGTCGTCGTGATCACCCACCAGCGCCGCGACGAGGTGCTCGGGGCGCTGTCCCGGCTGCTGGCGCTGCCCGAGCGGCCGCACGTGGTGGTCGTCGACAACGGCTCCACCGACGGCACCGCCGGGGCCGTGCGCGAGCGCTTCCCCACCGTGGAGCTCGTCGCCAGCCCGGAGAACCTGGGCGCGACCGGCCGCAACGTCGGCGTCGACCGGGTGGACGCGCCGTACGTGGCCTTCTGCGACGACGACACGTGGTGGGAGCCGGGGTCGCTGCGGCGGGCGGCCGACGTCCTCGACGCGCACCCGCGGCTGGCCGTGGTGACCGCGCGGATCCTGGTCGAGCCCGGCGGCCGCGAGGACCCGATCGTGCCGGAGCTGCGCGACTCCCCCGTCCGCGGCGCCGGCTGGCTGCCCGGCCCGGCCCTCGGCTCGTTCCTCGCCGGCGCGAGCGTCGTCCGGCGGGCGGCGTTCCTCGAGGCCGGCGGCTTCTCCGAGCGGCTGTGGCTGGGCGGGGAGGAGGAGCTCATGGCCGGCGACCTCGCCGCCGCCGGCTGGGAGCTGTGCCACCTGCCCGAGCTGACCGTGCACCACCGGGCGTCGAGGGCCCGCGACTCGCACCGCCGTCGGCGCGACGGCATCCGCAACACCCTCTGGACGACGTGGCTGCGGCGCCCGCTGCGCCCCGCGCTGCGCCGCACCCTGCACCTGCTGGCCACGTTGCCCCGGGACCGGGTGACCGCGCAGGCGCTGTGGGCCGCCGTCCGCGGGATCCCCTGGCTGGTGCGGGAGCGGCGGGTGCTGCCCCCGCACGCCGAGGCCCGGTTCGCCGCGCTCGACGCGGCCCAGCGCCGCTCCACCGCCCGCCGCTACGTGAGCTGACGCGGCGGCGTCCGCCCGGCCGGGGCGGCAGAGATGGCCGTTTCTGCCGCCCGGCGGCGCGGACCAGGCCAATCCGGCCGATTGGCCCGTAGGAGCCGGGCCGGGTGGGCAGCAGAGTGGCGGGCGTGTTGCAGCACCGTCCGGTTCCCGTGTCCGCCCGTCTCCCGCGTCGCCTCGTCCAGCTCTACGCCGGTCTCGCGCTCTACGGGGCGTCGATGGCCCTGCTGGTGCGGTCCTCGCTCGGGGTCACGCCGTGGGACGTGCTGCACCAGGGGCTCGCGCAGCGGCTGGGCTGGTCGCTCGGGCTGGTCACCGTGGTGGTGGGCGCGCTGGTCCTGCTCGCGTGGATCCCGCTGAGGGAGCGGCCGGGCATCGGCACGGTGAGCAACGTCGTCGTCATCGGGGTCGCCGTCGACGGCACGCTCGCCGTCCTGCCCGCCCCGTCGCACCTGGCGGCGCAGGCGGCCTTCGCGGCGTCGGGCATCGTCCTCAACGCCGTCGCCACGGCCGCCTACGTCGGGGTGCACCTCGGACCGGGCCCGCGGGACGGGCTGATGACCGGGCTGGTCCGGCGCACCGGCGGGTCGGTGCGGCTCGTGCGCACCACGATCGAGGTCGCCGTCGTCGCGACCGGGTGGCTGCTCGGCGGCACCCTCGGCGTCGCGACCGTCGCCTACGCCCTGGCCATCGGCCCGCTCACGCAGCTGCTGCTGCCCCGCCTGTCGGTGCGGCCGGAGGTCAGCGCGCGCAGCTGATGCAGGTGCGGGCGGTGGGCCGGGCGGCCAGGCGCTCGGGCGCGATCGGCCGGCCGCAGGACTCGCACCGGCCGTAGGTGCCGGCCTCGACGGCGGTGACCGCGGCGTCGACGTCGGCCAGCCGGCGGCGCGCCTGCTCCAGCAGCGCCGCCACCTGCTGCCGCTCGAACGCGATCGTGGCGCCCTCCGGGTCGTGCTCGTCGTCGGCGTTGGACGCCTGCGACGCGGCGACGATCTCGTCGAACTGCCGGGTCAGCGCCTCGATCTGCGCCTGGGCGGCCGCCCGCTCCGCCCCCAGCGCGTCAGCGGACACGGCGCAGCAGCCGCAGCGAGCCGGTGCCCGGCAGCTCCTCGAAGTCCCCGGACCCCAGCACCCGCCGGTAGACGCCGAACGGCGCCTGGCCGCCGTCGGCGGGGTCGGGGAAGACGTCGTGGATGGCCAGCGTGCCGCCGACGGCGAGCTTGTCCACCCAGGCGTCCTGGTCGCGGCGCGCAGACTCCTCGGTGTGGCTGCCGTCGAGGAACAGCAGCGCCAGCGGGGTCGACCACAGCGGCGCGAGCACCTCCGAGCGCGCCACGACGGCGACCACGACGTCCTCCGCGCCGGCGTCGGCGATCGTGCGGCGGAACCGCGGCAGCGTGTCGACCCGCCCGACGGCGGGGTCGACCAGCGACGGGTCGTGGTACTCCCAGCCGGGCTGGTGCTCCTCGGAGCCGCGGTGGTGGTCGACGGTGACCACCTGCCGGCCGGTCTCCCGCGCCGCGGCGGCGAGGTACAGCGCCGACTTGCCCATCCACGAGCCGATCTCCAGCAGCGGGCCGGGCACGGCGACCGTGCGGGCGGCCTCGTAGAGGGCGCGGCCCTCGTCGGCGGGCATGAAACCGGGGGCGGCCTCGGCGGCGGCCAGCAGTCGGAGGACCCCGTCCTCCTCCCGCCTCGCACGCTCAGCGCCGGGCTCGGCCGCCTGCAGGGGCCCACTGCGGGCGGGCGAGCGGTGGGGGGCAGGGGGTCCTTGCTGGGGCCGGTCAGTGCGCGTGTTCACCGGGCGAACCTCGCACGCAGGGCCGACATCCGCGCCTCCGGGGCCGCGCCGGCCGCCGTCCCGGCCGCGGTGGCGAAGAACGCGCCGACCGCCGTCGTCACCGGGACCGCCAGCACGAGCGCGATCGCGCCGACCAGCGTGCGGATGACCTCCTCGGCCACCGCGGCGCTGGTGAGCGTGACGCCGGCGGGCTGGGTGTAGACCTCGAACAGCAGCAGCAGCGGCAGCGCGGCCCCCGCGTAGGCGAAGACGATCGTGTAGACGGTCGAGGCGATGTGGTCGCGGCCGACGGCCATGCCGCGGCGGTACAGCTGCCGCCACCCCATCGCCGGGTCCACCTCGTTGAGCTGCCAGATCGCCGAGGCCTGGGTGATCGTGACGTCGTTGAGCACGCCGAGGCCGGCGACCACGACCCCGGCGATCACCAGGCCGGAGAAGTCCAGCGTCGGGTCGAACGTCAGCAGCTGGATGGTCTCCTCGCTGGTGAGCCCGGTCAGCCGCGCGACGCCGACGGCCACCGAGCCGAGCACGGTCACCAGCGCCAGGCCGAACAGGGTGCCCACGAGCGCCGTCGTCGTCCGGGCGGAGAAGCCGTGCGCGAGGTACAGGACGACGAACATGATCGCCGACGAGCCGACCAGGCTGACCAGCGTCGGCGAGGACCCCTCGAGCAGCGCCGGCAGCACGAACTGCAGCAGCACGAAGAACGCGAAGGCCAGGCCGACCAGCGCGGCGAGCCCGCGCAGCCGCGCGACCGCCCCGACGACGAGGGCGAAGGCCACCGCGAGGACGACGATCGGCGTGGTCCGCTCGAAGTCGGCGAACTGGTAGTCCGGGCCGCCCTCGGCGCCGGGGTCGCGGGTGAGCACGAGGGTGTCGCCCTCGCCCACCCCGTTGGCGACCACCTCGGCCGAGAGGTCGACCTGCTGGTACTCCCCCCCGCCGTCGCCCTCGAGCACCTCGACGACGGCGGTGGCGCAGGTCGCCTGCCCGGTCCCGGCCTCGCCGCAGGGCAGCGTCTGCAGCGAGACCACCCGCGCGTCGGCGTAGGTCGTCCCCGCCGGGAGGAAGGTGGCCGCGACCTGCTCGGCGCGGGTCGGCTCGCCGCCGGGCCAGAGCGCGACCAGGCCGACCACGGTGGCCAGCCCGACCGGCACGAGCAGCAGGAGCATCAGCGTGACCGCGCGGCGCCGCCGGGTCAGCGTCTCCGGGCTCGGCGGGGGCGCGTCGGGGTCGGGCCCGTGGCTGTGGGTGTGGGGCGGCACCCGGCCAGGCTAGGAGCAGCCCCCGGCCCGGGACCGCCCGACACCGCGGTGGGGCGCCGCCGGTCAGGCGCTGCGGCCGTCCGGCCCGTCCGGGCGCCGCGACGGGCCCCCCGACGGTGGTGCGCCGCCGGCGTCGGCCGGCCCGGCGCCCTCGCCCACCACCTCGAAGCGCCGCCACAGGCCGGTCAGCTGCAGCGGCCGGGCGACCGCGGCCGGCGGCTCGACCAGCGCCACGGTGACCGCCCGCGGCTGGGTCATCCGCTGCAGCTGCACGAGGACGGCCATCCCGGCGGAGTTCATGTAGGAGACGCCGCTGAGCTCCAGCTCCACCCGCGAGAGCGTGGGCACCGACAGCAGCTGGTCGGTGACCACGCGGACCAGCGGCCGGCGGGCGGCCTCGGTGAGCTCGCCGGTCACGGTGATGCAGCTGACGTCGCCGTCGAGCCGGGCGTCGACCTCGGGCTCGCCCTCGTGGGGCGTGGTGTCCTCGGCCGCGGGTCCACCGGTTTCTCGGTGCTCGTCCATGCCCGGGGTCTGCCCCCGTTGCCCGCCGTCCATGCGCGGGCGGGAACACACGTGGGCAAGAGACGTTTACACGAGTGTCTGGTCGAGGTAATCTTCAGTTGCCACTGGAGGTTCATCCCCGGGCAGCGATCACCATCCGGATCTCCGAGGAGGTTCACCAGCCATGGTGCTGACCGCGTACGACCCCTTCCCCAGCGCGTCCGCCGCCTTCCGCGCCCTGGACCAGCTCACCGGCCGCCCGGGCACCGCCCGCGCCCTGTCGGGCATGCCGATGGACGCCTACCGCGTCGGTGACAAGTTCGTCGCCCACTTCGACCTGCCCGGCGTCGACCCGGGCTCGATCGACCTGTCGCTGGAGGGCACGACCCTCACCGTCAGCGCGGAGCGCTCGGTCCCGCAGCTGGAGGGCGCGGAGTGGGCCGTCGCCGAGCGCCCCTACGGCGCCTACACCCGGCAGCTGGTCCTCGGCCGCAGCCTCGACACCGACCGGCTCGAGGCCAGCTACCACGACGGTGTGCTCACCGTGAGCATCCCGGTCGCGGAGAAGGCCCGGTCCCGCAAGATCACCGTGACCCGCGCCGACGTGCCGGCCGCGGTGGAGAGCCGGACCATCGAGGGCGAGCAGGAGCCCGCCCAGGGCGAGACGCGGGCCGTCGAAGGCTGACCGCCGTCGCGTCCGAGGGGGCCGGGCCGGTGCGGCCCGGCCCCCTCGTCCCGTCCGGGGCCGGAGGCCTCGACACCGCAGGGAGGAGGTCCCGTGACCGCTGACGGCGACCCGCAGCAGGCCGACCCGGCGGCCGACGCCGTGCGCCGGCTCGACGACCCCGACTTCCCGGCGCTGACGATGAGCCAGGCCGCCGCGCTGCTCGGCGTCCAGGCCGCCTTCCTGCGCAGCCTCGACGGCTCCGGCGTCCTGCAGCCGCACCGCTCCCCCGGCGGCCACCGGCGCTACTCGCGCCACCAGCTGGTCCTCGCCGCGCGACTACGCGGCCTCCTCGACGACGGCCACACGCTCGCCTCCGCCGAGGTCATCCTCGGCCTGCAGGACGAGCTCGCCGACGCCCGCGCCGACACCGTGCGGCTGCGCGAGACCGTCGACCGCCTGCGCGCCGGGCGCTCGGAGGACCCGGAGCCGGACCGCGCCTGACACCCCGGGGTCGCCCCCTGGGTTGATACCCCCTGGGGGTAGGGGTACCGTTGCCGCCGTGACCGACTCGGAGAGCGCCCCCGGCCACGTCCACGGCTACATCCACCGCAAGGACGACCACCTCAAGCGGCTGCGCCGCATCGAGGGCCAGGCCCGCGGGCTGCAGCGCATGGTCGAGGACGAGAAGTACTGCATCGACATCCTCACCCAGGTCTCGGCGATGACCTCCGCGCTGCAGTCGGTGGCGCTGAGCCTGCTCGAGGAGCACCTGTCGCACTGCGTCGCCGAGGCCGTCGCCACCGGCGGCCCGGAGGCCGACGCGAAGGTCCGCGAGGCCTCCGCCGCGATCGCCCGGCTCGTCCGCTCCTGACACCCCACCCCACCCCGGAGGACCCCGCCATGAGCACCGCCAGCTACACCGTCACCGGCATGACCTGCCAGCACTGCGTCGCCTCGGTCACCGAGGAGGTCAGCGAGATCCCCGGCGTCACCGACGTCGAGGTGGACCTGGCCAGCGGCGGCCTGACCGTCACCAGCGACGCCCCCGTCGACGACGCCGCCGTTCGCGCCGCCGTCGCGGAGGCCGGCTACGAGGTCGCCGGCCGCTGACGCGGCCGGCCGGTCGGGAGGGAGCTGTCGTGCGCACCGCCACCCGGGTCGCCGCCACGCTCGGCGCCGCGGCCGCCGTCCTCGGCGCCGGCTGGGGCGCGGGTGCCCTCGCCGGCCCGGTGGGCGCGCCCCCGGCCGCGGTCGAGGAGCACGCCGGCGACGGCGGGCACGCGGCGGCTCCCGCCGGGGAGCACGACCTGCCCGCCGGGCTCGCCGTCTCCGCCGAGGGCCACACCCTCGACCTCGCCGACGACGCCCTGCCCGCCGGCGCCGCCGTCCCACTGTCGTTCCGGCTGCTGGGGCCCGACGGCGCCCCGGTGACCGCCTACGAGACCGTGCACGAGCAGGACCTGCACCTGGTCGTCGTCCGCCGGGACCTCACCGGCTACCAGCACGTGCACCCCGAGCTGTCCCCCGACGGCACCTGGACGACGACGGTCGCGCTCGAGCCCGGCTCCTGGCGGGTGCTGGCCGACGCCACGCCCACCGCCCTCGGGCGCGACGTGGTCCTCGGCGCCGACCTCGCCGTCGGCGGCGCGTGGGAGCCCACGCCGCTGCCCGCTCCCGCGGCGACCGCGGAGGTGGACGGCTACACCGTCACCCTCGACGGCGACCTGGTCGCCGGGGAGGAGTCCGAGGTCGTGCTCACCGTCAGCCGCGACGGCGTGCCGGTGACGGACCTGCAGCCGTACCTCGGCGCCCGCGGCCACCTGGTCGCGCTGCGCGCCGGCGACCTCGGCTACCTGCACGTCCACCCCACCGGCGACTCCGGCGGGCAGGTCCGCTTCGCCGTGCAGGTGCCCGCGGCCGGCGGCCACCGGCTGTTCCTCGACTTCCGCCACGGCGACGTCGTCCGCACCGCCGCCTTCACCCTGACCGCCCGGAGCGCCCCGTGACCACCCCCACGCAGATCGAGCTGTCGATCGGCGGCATGACCTGCGCGTCGTGCGCCGCCCGCATCGAGAAGAAGCTCAACCGGCTCGACGGCGTCACCGCCACGGTCAACTACGCGACGGAGAAGGCGCGGGTCACCTTCGGCGACGGCGTCGCGCCCGAGGACCTCGTCGCGACCGTGGAGAAGGCCGGCTACACCGCAGCCCTCCCGGCGCCGGCCGAGGAGGACGCCCCGGAGGCCGACCCCGACGCCGGGCTGCGGCAACGGCTGGTGCTCTCGGCCGTCCTGAGCCTGCCGGTCGTGCTGCTCGGCATGGTCCCCGCGCTGCAGTTCGAGTACTGGCAGTGGGCCTCGCTGACGCTGGCCGCGCCGGTGGTCGTCTGGGGTGGCTGGCCGTTCCACCGCGCCGCCTGGACCAACCTCCGGCACGGCGCGGCCACCATGGACACCCTCGTCTCGCTGGGCACCCTCGCCGCGTTCGGCTGGTCGCTGTACGCGCTGTTCCTCGGCACCGCCGGGGAGCCGGGGATGACCCACCCCTTCTCGCTGGCCGTGACCCGCGGCGACGGGAGCGGGGACGTCTACCTCGAGGCCGCCGCGGGCGTGACCACCTTCCTGCTGGCCGGCCGGTACGCCGAGGCGCGCGCCAAGCGGCGGGCCGGGTCGGCGCTGCGGGCGCTGCTGGAGATGGGCGCCCGCGAGGTGTCGGTCCTGCGCGGTGACACCCGGGACGGTGGCACCGAGGTGCGCGTGCCGGTCGAGCAGCTGCACGCGGGTGACCTGTTCGTCGTCCGGCCCGGCGAGCGGGTGGCCACCGACGGCGAGGTCGTCGAGGGCTCCTCCGCCGTCGACGCCTCGATGCTCACCGGCGAGTCGGTGCCGGTGGAGGTCGGCCCGGGCGACGCGGTCGTCGGGGCGACGGTCAACGCCGGCGGCCGGCTGGTCGTGCGGGCCACCCGGGTCGGCGCGGACACCCAGCTCGCGCAGATGGCGCGGCTGGTCGAGGAGGCGCAGAACGGCAAGGCGCAGGTGCAGCGGCTGGCCGACCGGGTGTCCGGGGTGTTCGTGCCGGTCGTGCTCGCGCTGGCGCTGGCCACCCTGGGCTTCTGGATCGGCACCGGCGCCGGCGTGGCCGGGGCGTTCCCCGCCGCCGTCGCCGTGCTGATCATCGCCTGCCCCTGCGCGCTTGGGCTGGCCACGCCGACCGCCCTCATGGTCGGCACCGGCCGCGGCGCGCAGCTCGGCATCCTCGTGCGCGGTCCGGAGGTGCTGGAGTCCACGCGGCGGGTCGACACCGTCGTGCTCGACAAGACCGGCACCGTCACCACCGGCCGGATGAGCCTGGCCGGCGTCGTCGCCGCCGACGGCGAGGACGCCGGCGAGGTGCTGCGCCGGGCCGGCGCGCTGGAGGACGCCTCCGAGCACCCGATCGCCGCGGCCGTGGCCTCCGCCGCCCGTGAGCGGGCCGGCGCGCTGCCGGCCGTCACCGGGTTCCGCAGCGAGGCCGGGCTCGGCGTGCGCGGCACCGTCGAGGGCGTGCCGGTCGCCGTCGGCCGGCCCGCGCTCGTGGGCCCGCTGCCCCCGGAGCTCGCCGCGGCGGTCGCCGAGGCCGACGCCGCCGGGCGCACCGCGGTCGCGGTCGGCTGGGACGGCGCCGCGCGCGGCGTGCTCGTCGTCGCCGACACCGTCAAGCCGACGTCGGCGGCCGCCGTGCGGCAGTTCCGCGCCCTCGGGCTGCGGCCGGTGCTGCTCACCGGCGACTCGGCCGCCACCGCCCGTGCGGTCGCCGCGGAGGTCGGCATCGACGACGTCGTCGCCGAGGTGCTGCCGCAGGACAAGGTCGCCGCCGTCCGGCGGCTGCAGGCCGGAGGCGCGACGGTGGCGATGGTCGGCGACGGCGTCAACGACGCGGCGGCGCTGGCCCAGGCCGACCTGGGGCTGGCGATGGGCACCGGCACCGACGTCGCCATCCAGGCCAGCGACCTCACCCTCGTCCGCGGCGACCTGCGCGCCGCCGCCGACGCCGTCCGGCTGGCCCGCCGCACGCTCGCGGTGATCAAGGGGAACCTGTTCTGGGCGTTCGCCTACAACGTCGCCGCGCTGCCGCTGGCGATGGCCGGGCTGCTCAACCCGATGATCGCCGGGGCCGCGATGGCGTTCAGCTCGGTCTTCGTCGTCACCAACAGCCTGCGGCTGCGCCGGTTCCGCCCGCTGCCGGGCAACGACACCTCCGCCGCGCCCGCCGGCACGCCGGCGCCCGCCCCCGCGTTGGACCCGGCATGACGAGCCGCTGGACCACCGCCGACGTCCCCGACCAGACCGGGCGCACCGCCGTCGTCACCGGAGCCACGAGCGGGCTGGGCCTGGCCACCGCCCGGGCGCTCGCGGAGCGGGGCGCGCGCGTGGTGCTCGCCGTCCGCGACCCCGCCCGGGGCGAGTCGGCCGCCGCCGGCCTGGCCGGCGACGTCGAGGTGCGCCGGCTGGACCTGGCCGACCTGGCCTCGGTGCGCGCCTTCGCCGACGGCTGGAGCGGTCCGCTCGACGTCCTGGTGAACAACGCCGGGATCATGATGGTGCCCGAGGGCCGCACCGCCGACGGCTTCGAGCTGCAGCTCGGCACCAACCACCTCGGCCACTTCGCGCTGACCAACCTGCTGCTGCCGCACGTCACCGACCGGGTGGTGACCCTGTCGTCGGGGGCGCACCGGATGGGCGCGATCGACCTCGACGACCTCAACTGGGAGCGGCGGCGGTACTCCGCCGAACGCGCCTACGGCCAGTCGAAGCTGGCCAACCTGCTGTTCACCCTGGAGCTGCAGCGCCGGCTGACCGCCGCGGGCTCGCCGGTGCGGGCGCTGGCCGCGCACCCCGGCTGGTCGGCCACCAACCTGCAGGGCCGCACCGGGAACCGGCTGAAGGACGCGTTCGCGCTGCTGGGCAACCGGGTGGTCGCGCAGTCCGCGGAGCAGGGCGCGCTGCCGACGCTCTTCGCCGCGACCACCGACCTCCCCGGCGGCAGCTACGCCGGACCGGACGGTCTGGGCGAGCTGCGCGGGTACCCGACCCTGGTCGGCCGGACGGCCGCGGCCAGCGACCCCGACCTCGCGACCCGGCTCTGGACGGCGTCCGCGCGGCTCACCGGCGTCGACTTCCCGGCCACCCTCCCCACCCGCTGACCCGCCTCCGACAGGAGCCACTAGCGCTGTGAAGGCCCCTCAGAGGGCCGGGAGCAGGAGCAGGACGGTCGGGACCAGGAGGAGCAGCCCGGCGCAGAGCAGGACGGCGGCGCGGGCGGCGGCCGGCAGCGGGGCCGGCGGGTCGACCAGCCGGAGCACCCGGGCGGTGACCGCGCTGCCGGTCACCGACAGCGCGCCGCTCGGCACGCCCCCGCCCGCTCCCCCGGCCGTGACGACGATCGCCTGCGCCAGCGTGCGCCGCGGGTCGGGCCCGGCCAGCGAGGTCACCGCGCGGTCGTCGGCGCGCATCTCCACCAGCCCGCGGACCGCGGCGTGCGCGCGGGCGGCGGCGGGCAGCACCGGCAGCGCCGCCTCCCACGCCACGAAGGGCAGCAGGTAGAGGTGGTGGTGCTCGGCCAGGTGCGCCCGCTCGTGGGCGACGACGGCGGCCAGCTGCCCGTCGTCGAGCTCGGCGACCATGCCCGAGGACAGCACCAGCAGCGGGCGGGCGCCGGGGATGCAGAACGCCACCGGCGCGGGGTGCTCGAGCAGCCGGGCGTCGGGGGCGGCCGCCGACGGCTGCACGACCAGCTCCAGCAGCGCCCGGTGCCGCCGCCGGGTGCGCGCGGTGCGCACCCACGACAGCGCCAGGACGCCGAGCAGCTCCGCGGCGAGGACGCCGGCCAGCGTGAGGGTGACCCAGTGGTCGCCGCGGACCGGGTCGCGGGCCGGGTGCCCGGTCAGCACCGCCCAGCCGGCCTCGGGCAGTGAGTGGCCCCACGGCGCGAGCCCGTGCACGAGCAGCGCGCCGATGATCGACAGCCCGCCGGCCAGCCCGATCGCCTGCCAGCAGACCAGCGCCACCAGCGGGTCGCGCCGGGGCCACTGGGCGCGGCCGAGCAGCGCCGGCACCGGCCAGGCCAGCAGGACGGCGAGGACCGCGAGCGCCGCGGCGGTCGCGGGCAGCACGTCAGCGCGCGTCCGGCGCCGTCTCGCTGAGCAGCTGCCGCAGGAGGCGGGCCTCCTCCGGGTCGACGCCGCCGACGAACCGGGCGAGCACCGCCTGCCGGTCGCCGGCCTGGCCGAGGACCTCGTGCATGAGCTCGGCGGCGTGGTCGGCGCGGCTGGCCCGCGGGCGGAAGCGGCGCGGCCGGGCGTCGTCATGCTCGACGAAGCCCTTGGCCTCCAGCCGGGACAGCACGGTGTGCACGGTGGTGAGCGCCAGCTCGCGGTCGGCCAGCGCGTCGCGCAGCCCGGCCGCGGCCACCGGCCCGTCGGCCGCCCACAGCACGTCCATGACGGTGCGCTCCAGGTCTCCCAGCGACGCCACGGCCCCTCCCGTCCTCGTTTCTACCCAGCGTAGAACGGGGTCCCGGGCGAGCGCACGCACCCTGTCGCGCACCTCACCCCGACGCGTTCTACGTGGCGTAGAGAAGTAGTTCTACGAGGCGTAGAAAGGAGGTGTCGGTCGGAGGCACAGACGAGGAGCAGCGCGCGTGGACGTGCTCGACATCGCCCGGTGGCAGTTCGGCATCACCACCGTCTACCACTTCCTGATGGTCCCGCTGACCATCGGACTCGGGATCCTGGTGGCCGTCATGCACACCCTCTGGGTGCGCACCGGCAAGCCGGAGTGGCTGCGGATGACCCGGTTCTGGGGCCGCGTCTACCTGGTCAACTTCGTGCTCGGCGTGGCCACCGGCCTGGTCCAGGAGTTCCAGTTCGGCCTGGCGTGGAGCGAGTACTCGCGCTTCGTCGGCGACGTGTTCGGCTCGCTGCTGGCGATGGAGGCGCTGCTCGCCTTCTTCCTCGAGTCGACCTTCCTCGGCCTGTGGATCTTCGGCTGGGGCCGCATCCCCAAGAAGCTGCACCTGGCGGCGCTGTGGGCCGCGGTGATCGGCTCCATCGTCAGCGCGTACTTCATCATCGCGGCCAACTCCTGGATGCAGCACCCGGTCGGCGTCGTCGTCGGCGAGGACGGGCGCCCCGAGCAGGTCGACTTCCTCGCCGTCCTGACCAACAACACGGCCCTGGCCGCCTTCACCCACGCGATCGTCGCGGCGCTCATGGTCGCCGGTGCCCTGCTGGTCGGCATCGGCCTCTACCAGCTGCGCAGGCGGAAGCTGGCCGGCGCCCCGACCACCGACGTCGACCACTCGGTGTGGCGCCGCTCGGTGCGGCTCGGCGGGTACGTGTCGCTGGCCGCCTTCGTCCTGGTCGCCGTCACCGGCGACTGGCAGGGCAAGCTCATGTACCAGCAGCAACCGCTCAAGATGAGCTCGGCCGAGGCGCTGTGCGAGACCGAGGCGCCGGCACCGTTCTCGGTCTTCGCCTGGGGCAAGCTCGGGTCCAACGAGTGCGACGACGTGCACAGCTGGACCGTCCCCGGCCTGCTCTCCTTCCTCGCGCACAGCGACTTCGAGACCGCCGTCCCCGGCGTGAACGAGCTGCAGGAGGAGTACTCCGCGGTCTACGGCGCCACCTACCCCGACGACCCGTCCTTCGGCGACCGCGCCGGCCAGCCGATCGACTACACGCCGGTGCTGGCGGTCACCTACTGGAGCTTCCGGCTCATGATCGGCATGGGTGCGGTCTCGGCCGGCGTCGCGGCCTACGCGCTCTGGGCCACCCGCCGCGGCCGGGTGCCGACGTCGCGGATCGGCGTCCACGGCTCGCTGCTCGCCGTCGGCGCGCCGTTCGTGGCCAACGCGACCGGCTGGGTGTTCACCGAGATGGGCCGCCAGCCCTTCGTCGTCTACCCGAACCCGGACGTGCCGGTGGACGAGCAGGTGTGGTTCTTCACCGCCCAGGCCGTCTCCCCCGGTATCACCGCCGCCGAGGTCTGGACCTCGCTGATCAGCCTCGGCCTGCTCTACGGCGCGCTCGCGGTGGTCGAGCTGTTCCTCCTCGTCCGGCTGGTCCGCCGTGGGGTCACCACCGGCGACACGACGCCGACCCCGCCCGCGGTCGGGTCGTCCCGGAAGGACGACGACCCGCGTCCGGGCGACGACCGGGCCGACGACGACGTCCTCTCCTTCGCGTACTGACCGGAGTGCCTGACATGGACCTGCAGACCCTGTGGTTCGCCGCCGTCGCGGTGCTGTGGACCGGCTTCCTGCTGCTGGAGGGGTTCGACTTCGGCGTCGCGGCGCTGCTGCCGGTGCTCGGCCGGCGCGGTGCCGAGGGACGTGCCGACCGGCACCTCATGCTCCGCACGATCGGCCCGGTGTGGGACGGCAACGAGGTCTGGCTGATCACCGCCGCCGGCGCGGTGTTCGCCGCCTTCCCCGGCTGGTACGCCACCTGGCTGCCGGCGCTGTACCTGCCCTTCGTCCTGGTGCTGCTCGGCCTGATCGTGCGGGCGGTGGCCTTCGAGTGGCGGCACAGCTCGCACGACCCGCGCTGGGACGCCGCCTGGACCCGCGTCATCACCGGCGGCTCGCTGGTCGCCGCGGCGGGCGTGGGCGCGGCGCTGGCCGCCACCACGCTCGGCCTGCCGATCGACGCGGCGGGCGACCGGGTCGGCGGCCCGTTCGCCGGGCTCGGCTGGTCCGCGGTGCTGGGCGCGGCCGCGGTGGTCGGCTACTCGCTGGTGCACGGCGCGCTGTTCCTCGCGCTCAAGACCGACGGCCCGCTGCGGCTGCGGGCGCGGGCGTTCGCGCTGCGCTGGTCGCCGGTGGCCGCGCTGCCGCTGCTGGCGTGGTCGGGGCTGGTGCAGCTGCGCTCGGGCACGGCGCTCACCGGCGCGCTGTGGCTGGTGGCCGCGCTGGCCGTCGTCGTCACGTGGACCCGGGTGCGGCTGGACCGCGAGGGGCAGGCCTTCGCCGGCTGGGCCACCGTGCTGCTGGCCTCGGCGGCCACGCTGTTCGGCTCGGCCTACCCGGTGGTCGTGCCCTCGACGATCGACCCGGCCTTCGACGTCACCGTCGCCGAGGCCTCGGTCAGCGACTACACGCTCACCGTGATGACCTGGGTGGCCGCGGTCGGCCTGCCGGTCGTGCTCGCCTACCAGGCCTGGACGTACTGGGTGTTCCGCCGCCGCCTGACCGCCGAGCCGCAGCACGTGGCCGCGTGAGGGCGGCAGGAATGGCCATCTCTGCCGCCCCCGCCCGGGCGCGGGGGCCGCTGGCCCCACTGGCCGGCGTGCCGGGACTGCCCGGCGCGCTGGCCCGGGCGGCGGCTGCCGCCCTCGGCTCGACGGCGGGGCTGGTGCTGCTCGCCGCCGGCCTCGCGCACGCCGTCGCCCGGGCCGCCGGGTACGCCGACGGCGACCTGACCGCCCCGCTCGCGCTGGCGGCCGCCGGCGCCGTGCTGCGCGCGCTGGCCGGCACCCTCGGCGAGCGGGCCGCCCCCCGCGACGCCCGCCGCGCCGAGGACGCGGTGCGCCGCACGCTGCTCGACCGGCTGGCCGCCTCGCCCGCCGCGGTCGCCGCCGCGGGCGGGCCGGCCCCGGCCGCGGTGCTGGCCACCACCCGGCTGGCCGACCTCGCGCCCGCCCTGGCCACCTACCTGCCCGCGCTCGCGCAGACCGCCGTCGTCCCGCCGGTGCTGCTGGTCGTGCTGGCCGCCACCGACCTGCTCTCGGCCGGCCTGGTCGCGGCCACCCTGCCGCTGGTGCCGCTGTTCATGGCGCTGGTCGGGCTGGCCACCCGCGACGGCACCACCGGCGCCGCCCGCGCCCTGGACCGGCTGGCCGCGCACGTCGCCGAGCTCGTCCGCGGGCTGCCGGTGCTGGTCGGCCTGGGGCGGGCCGCCGAGCAGGTGACCGCCCTCGCCGAGCTGGGCGAGGCCACCCGCCGCCGCACGCTGGCCACCCTGCGCCTGGCGTTCCTCTCCGCGCTGGTGCTCGAGCTGATCGCCACGCTGTCGGTGGCGCTGGTCGCGGTCACCGTGGGCCTGCGGCTGGTGCACGGCGACCTCGCGCTCGCCGTCGGGCTCACCGCGCTGCTGCTCGCCCCCGAGGCCTTCGCACCGCTGCGCGCGCTGGGCACCGCCCACCACGCCGGCGAGGCCGCCACGCTGGCCGCCGCCGAGGCGCGCGCCGTGCTGGCCGCGCCGGTCGCCACCGCTCCCCCGGCGGTGGACGACGACGACCCGCGCGGCGCCGACGTCGCCGTCTCGGGACTGACCGTGCGCCACCCCGGCCGCGCGCTGCCCGCGCTCCCGCCGGTCGACCTCGCGCTGCGCCCCGGCGAGCTGGTGGTGCTGCGCGGGCCCAGCGGCTCGGGCAAGTCCACCCTCCTGGCCGCGCTCACCGGCGCGGTCGACCCGGCCGCGGAGGTCGGCGGCACCGTCACCGGCGTCCCGGCCGGCGCGGTCGCGCTGGTCCCGCAGCACCCGCGGACGACGGCGCGGACGGTGGCCGACGAGCTGCGCCGGCACGCCGCCGCCTCCCCGGGCGTGGACGCGGTGGTGGCCGAGGCGTTCGTCGTCGAGGCGCTGCAGCGGGTCGGCGCCGAGGCGCTCGCCGGGCGGGACTGCACCACCCTCTCCCCCGGCGAGCTGCAGCGGGTGGCGCTCGCACGGGCGCTGGTGCGTGTGCGCCGCGGCGCCCGGCTGCTGCTACTCGACGAGCCCACCGCCCACCTCGACGAGGCGTCGGCCGCCCGCGTCGCCGCCGTCCTGGCCGGCCTGCGCGGCACGGTCACGGTCCTGCTGGTCACCCACGACCCGGCCCTGGCGGCGCTGGCCGACCGCACGGTGACGCTGTCGAGCCCCGCCACCCCGCCCTCCCCGCCGGGATCGCCGGTCCCGGCGGCTGCGGCGGCCCGGGGCGACGGGATCGCCGACGTCGTCGCCCCGGCACCGGCCGCGAGCACCGCGGTCCCCGCCCCCACGGGGCTCGGCTGGCCGCGGCGGGCGCTGGTCCGGGCGGTCGCGGCCGGCACCGCCTCGGCCGGCGCGGGCGTCGCGCTCACCGCGGTGAGCGGCTGGCTGATCGTCCGCGCCGCGGAGATGCCGCCGATCCTCACGCTGATGGTCGCCATCGTCGGCGTGCGCGCCTTCGGCCTCGGCCGCGCGGCGCTGCGCTGGGTCGAGCGGCTCACCGCGCACGACGCCGCCCTGCGGATGGCCGCCGACCTGCGGGTGCGGGTCTGGCGGGCGCTGACCGCGCAGGGCGTGGCCGCCGACCGGACACCGGGCAGCGCGCTGGCCCGCGTGGTCGGCGACGTCGGCCTGGTGCAGGACCTGTCGGTGCGGGTGGTGCCGCCCGCGGTCGTCGCCGCCACCGTCCCGGTGCTCACGCTGGCCGCCCTGGCGCTGCTCTCCCCGGGCGCCGCGGCCGCCGCGGCGCTCGTCCTGGCGCTCACCGCCGCCGGCGTGCTGCTGGTGCACCGGCGGGTCGACGCCGGCGCCGCCCGCACCGAGGGCGCGCTGCGGGTGGCCGCCCTGCGCGACGTCACCACCGCCCTCGACGGCGCGGCCGACCTGCGCGCGCACGGCCTCGCCGCCGCCACCGCCGCCGACCTCGCCGCGGTGGCGGGCCGCCGGTCCGCCGTCGCCGCCACGGGCGCCCGGGCCGGCGCGCTCGGCACCGGCCTGGTCGTCCTCGGCACCGGGCTGGCCGCCGTCGCCGCCACCGCGGTCGGCGCGGCGGCGGGCCTCGGCGGCCCGGAGGTCGCGGTCCTCGGCCTGGCCCCGCTGGCGCTGGCCGAGCCGCTGGCCGGCCTGGTGTCCGCGCTGCAGCGCCGCGGCGCCCTCGCCGACGCCCGCGCCCGCCTCGACGCCGTCCTCACCGCCCCGGTGCCCGCCGACCCCGCCGATCCGGTGCCCGCCCCCGCGCCGGTGCGCGACCTCGCCGTCACCGGCCTGGTCGCCGGCTGGCCCGGCGGCCCGGACGTGCTGCGCGGCCTCACCGCGCGGGCGGCTGCCGACGGCGGCTGGCTGGTGGTCCGCGGCCCGTCCGGCGCCGGCAAGTCGACGTTCCTCGCCGTGCTGCTCGCGGCGCTGCGCCCGCGGGCGGGGCGCTACGCGCTCGGCGGCACCGACACCGCCCGGCTGACCGGCGCGGCCGTCCGCGCGCGCACCGCCTGGCTGCCGCAGGACGCGCACGTCTTCGCCTCGACGATCCGCGCCAACCTGGCCCTCGCCGCCCCGCGCGGTGAGCTGGCCGGCCCCGGCGGCGAGGCGCGGATGACCGCCGCGCTCACCGCCGCCGGGCTCGGCCCGCTGCTGGCCGGGCTGCCCGACGGGCTGGACACCCCGGTCGGCGCCGGTGGCACCGCGCTGTCCGGCGGCGAGCGGCGGCGGCTCGCCGCGGCCCGGGCGCTGCTGGCCGCCCGCGACGTCGTCCTGCTCGACGAGCCGACCGCGCACCTGGACCCGCCGACGGCGGCCGCCCTGGTGCGGGACCTGCGCGACGCGCTGGCCGGCCGGGTCGTCGTCTGCGTCACCCACGACGACGCCGTCGAGCAGCCCGGCGACACCGTCCTCGACCTGGGCGGGCGGGTGGCGCTCCCCGCCTGAGGACGTGACCCGACAGCGCACGTCCCGGCGTCGCCGGCCCCCTCCCGGGGCCCGCCCCGAGCATGCGAGGGCCTCAGGCGGCCGCGGCGCCGGACCAGCCGCGGCCACCCGGTCCCACCCGGCGCACCTCGAAGCCGGGGCACGCGGGCAGCCGGGGGTCGACGACGAGGGGCACGGCGGCGGGCTCGCCGAGCGAGCGCGGGCCGGTCCCGTGCCAGCCGAGCTGGGCGCCGAGCCGCTGGAGGAGCTCCGGCCGGAGACGGATCTCGCGGGGCGGCGCCGTGCCCGGCATCCAGGCGACGGCGAGGAGGTCCCCGGCGACGTCGGACCGGGTGGCGTGCCCGGCGGAGGTGGGGGCGAGGGTGAGGGTCGTGGTGGCCATGACGAGCCTCCAGGGGCGGTCCCCCCGTGCTCCGTACAACACCGGGGTGGACGAGGTCATGCCTACCGCCGAGGTCTGACAGTTCCCCCCTGCTACCCGGCCGGGCCGCCGGGAACCGGCGCCGGCGGGATCAGTTCCCGGCGGGCACGTCGACCGGGGCCTCCGGGCCCGGCCGGGCCCCTGCAACAGGGGCAGGTCGTCGCCGGACCGGGAGCCGCCCGGGTCGTACCGGTTGCGCGGGCGATCGGCCGGCAGCAGCCCCATGGCCGCGCGGGTGACGGCCACCGGCTCGGCGCAGGACACCGTCTCGGCCGCGGTGCCCCGGCGCAGCCGGCCGCCGGGCCAACCGCGGACCAGCCCGCGGGTGGCCGGGAACGGCCGGCCGTCGAGGCGGGCGACCGTGCGCAGGACGGCGTCCTCCATCGCGCGGGTCACCCCGCCGTCGTCGGCCGGGCCGACCAGCTGGCACAACCACCTGCCGCTGCGGCGTCGTCGCTGACCCAGGTCACCCCCGCACGGACGGACGGCGACCGCCACACCGGGTCGCACGGCCCTCCTCCCGCGCCCCCGCCGGGTCGACACTGACGGAGCCGTCCACGGGGGACCCGTCCTCGGGAGGGAGAGCACCGTGACCGAGCACCCCAACCTCATCCGCAGCCGCGAGGGCTACGAGGCGTTCGCCAAGGGCGACCTGGCCTTCCTGACCGAGCAGTGGCGCGAGGACGTCCGCTGGCACGAGCAGGGCTCCACCGAGCTGGCCGGCGACTACGAGGGACCGCAGGCCGTCTTCGGCATGTTCGCCCGGCTCATGGAGCTGACCGAGAACAGCCTCCGCGTCGAGCCGGTGCAGATGTGCGCCGACGACGAGTACGGCATCGCCCTGGTCCGGTTCACGGCCCGCCGCGGGACCGCCCACCTGGAGACGCTCAGCGCCCAGGTCGCCCGCTTCGACGGGGACGGGAAGCTGGCCGAGTTCTGGAACTGCCCCACCGAGCCGGGCGTCCTCGACGCCTTCTTCGGCGAGCACCCCGTGTGACGGGCGTGGCGCCCCCGGACGTCGCCCGCCACCACGAGGCGTACGCGGCGTGCGGCAGGGGCGACCTCGACCACCTGCAGGAGCTGTGGCGCCCGGACGTCCGCCGGCACGAACCCGGCAGGAACCGGCTCAGCGGCGACCACACCGGCACCGACGGGGTCTTCGAGCTCTTCGGCCGGGTGTTCGTCCTCAGCGACGGCACGTTCCGCGTCGACCTGCGGGCGGCCTCCGCCGACGACACCGACGGCGCGGCGGTCGTCCGGATCACCGCCTCCCGCGGCGACCGGCAGCTCGACGTGCTCGCCGCCCACCTGGTCCGCTTCGAGGACGGCGGTCGCCGAGTTCTGCCAGGCGCACACCGACCAGGCCGCGGTGGACGCGTCTCCGCCTGACCGACCGACGAGGAGGCGACCGTGACCAGCTCTCCCCACCCCCACGTCACCGTGCTGCTGGAGGGCTACGAGGCCTTCGCCGAGGGCGACCTCGACCGCCTCCCCGAGCTCTGGACCGACGACGTCCGGTGGCACGAGCCCGGGACGCACCCGCTCGCCGGCGACTACACCGGTCCGCAGGAGCTCGTCGGCCTCTTCGGCCTGGCGTACGAGGTCACCGGGGGCAGCTTCCGGGTGGACGTGAGATCCGCCTTCGCCGACGACACCGACGGCGTGGCGGTCGTCCGCATGACCGCCCGTCGCGGCGACCGGGACCTCGACGTCCTCGCCGCCCACCTGGTCCGCTTCGAGGACGGCCGGATCGCCGAGTTCTGGGACGCGCACACCGACCAGGCCGCGGTGGACGCGTTCTTCGGCTGAGCCGGGTCCCGGCGTTTGACGGGCGCGGGTTCCGCGCACGGGAGGACGGTGCGGGAGGACCAGGCGGACGGCGGGGGGTCGGGCCACCGCGGCTTCCGGGACGGGTCCGGGGAGCGCCCGGCGGTCGAGAGCGTCGGCGAGCGGCTGCTCGGCTCGCTGCTCGACCGCGCCCACCTCATCCCGCCGCGCCTGGTCGGCCCGCTCGTCGCCCAGGAGCTGCACGGCGCCGGCGTCGAGGAGGTCGCCGTCCTGCTGCAGGACGTCGACCAGGTCGAGCTGCGGCCGCTGACCGGGCCGCTGCTGTCCGGCGAGCCGGTGGCGATCGAGGGCAGCGCCGCCGGCGCCGCCTTCGCCGGGGACCGGCTCGTGGAGGAACGGCTGCCCGGCGGCCAGGTCCGGCTGCACCTGCCGATGCTCGACGGCTCGGACCGGGTCGGCGTCCTGACGCTGGTGCTGCGCGGGATCACCGACGCCGACCGGGTGCTCGCGCAGCGGGTCGCCGGCCTGGTTGCCGACCTCGTCGTCACCAAGGACCTCTACACCGACACGTTCGCGCGCGTCCGGACGCGGAAGCCGATGACGCTGGCCGCGCAGCTGCAGTGGAAGAACCTGCCGCCGCTGTCGATGACCACCCCGGACGTCGACCTCTCGGGGATCCTCGAGCCGGCCTACGAGGTCGGCGGCGACAGCTTCGACTACGCGCTGGACGAGCACGTCCTGCACCTCGCCGTCTTCGACGCCATGGGGCACGGGCTCACGGCGGCCACGATGGCGAGCACGGTCCTCGCCGCCTACCGGCACGGCCGGCTGCGCGACGTCCCGCTGACCGAGACGTACACCGAGATGGACCGGGTGGTCGGCGAGGTCTTCCCCGGCCGGTTCGCCACCGGCCAGATCGGCCGGCTCGACACCGAGACCGGCGAGCTGCGCTGGGTCAACGCCGGGCACCCGCCCGCGCTGTGGCTGCGCGGTGGCCGGGTGATCGGCGAGCTGGCGGGCCGGGCCAGCCGGCCCATCGGCTTCGGCAGCGAGGACCCGGAGGTGCACACGGTCCGGCTGGAACCGGGCGACCGGGTGCTGTTCTTCACCGACGGCGTCGTCGAGGAGCGGCTGGAGGGCGGGGAGCAGTTCGGCGAGGCCCGGCTGCGGGAGCTGCTGGAGCGGACGTCGGCCGAGGGGCTCGCCGCGGCCGAGACCGTGCGCCGGCTCTCGCACGCGCTCATGGCCGCCCGCGCCGGCCGCACCAGCGACGACGCCTCGCTGCTGCTCGTCGAGTGGAAGCGCCCGCCCCGCGACGACGAGCTCGCCCCCGACATCCCGGAGTCGACCCCCACCGGGGCGCAGAGCCGCTAGCCGGCCGGGAGGACCGGGCCCTCGTCCTTGAGCGCGACGCCCGAGGCGCCCAGCTCGCGGGCGGAGGAGAGCAGCACGGCCACCGTGTCGGCGGCCCGGGCGTAGGACAGCCCGTGCGGCGGGCGGACGTTGGAGACGCAGTTGCGCTCGGCGTCCACCCGCCCCGGCCGCGGGTCCCAGGTGAGGTAGACGCCGAGCGAGTCCGCCGACGACAGCCCCGGCCGCTCGCCGATCAGCACCACGACCGCGCGCACGCCGAGGGCCTCCCCCACCGCGTCGCCCAGCGCCACCCGCGCCTGCGTGGCGACCACCAGGGGTGCCACGGTCCAGCCGGGCAGCCGCTCGAGCAGCGCGGCGGCCAGCCCCGGCCCGTGCGCGTGCACCGCGCGCGGGGAGAGCCCGTCGGCCAGCACGACCGCGAGGTCGGCGCCGGACCGCGGCAGCGCCGTCCCCGCGGCGAGCTGCCGGCCGAGGTCGGGGCGCTGCAGGTAGGTGGCGCGGTCGGGCGCGGCCGAGGCGACGGTCAGGACCTCCCCGCCGAGCGCCGCGCGGACCGCGTCGACGTCGAGCGGTGAGTGGACGGCGTCGCGGGCGGCGGCGTGCGCGGCACGGAACTCCAGCTCCCGGTGCGTGGGCAGCGCGTCCCCGGCCCGGCCGAGCGCCACCCGCGCCCGGGTCGCCGACCGCAGCACCGCCCACGGGTCGACGGCGGGAGTGGCCGTCTCTGCCGCTTCCCCGGTCACGCGGACGCCGCCGCGAGGAGGGCCCGCGCCGCCGGGGCGTCGGGGGCGAGCTCGCGCACCCGGCCGGCGCCGTCGAGCAGGTCCATACGGGCCAGCCACGCCTCGAACTCCGGCGCCGGGCGCAGGCCGAGCACCTGCCGGGTGGTGAGGACGTCGGAGAACGACAGCGACTGGTAGTGCAGCATCACGTCGTCCGAGCCCGGGACGGCGATGACGAACGAGCAGCCGGCCGCGCCGAGCAGCAGCACGAGGGAGTCGGTGTCGTCGCCGTCCACCTCGGCGTGGTTCGTGTAGCAGACGTCGACGCCCATCGGCAGGCCGAGCAGCTTGCCGCAGAAGTGGTCCTCCAGGCCGGCGCGCAGCACCTGCTTGCCGTCGTAGAGGTACTCCGGGCCGATGAACCCGACGACGGTGTTCACCAGCAGCGGGCGGAAGTGCCGGGCCACGCCGTACGCGCGGGCCTCCAGCGTCTGCTGGTCCACCGGCCGCCCGCCGACGCCGAGGTGCGCGCCGGCCGACAGCGCCGACCCCTGCCCCGTCTCGAAGTAGGTGACGTTCTGCCCGACGGTGCCGCGGCCCAGCGCGAGCGCCCCGGCGCGGGCCTCGGCGAGCAGGTCGAGGGTGACGCCGAAGCCGCGGTTGGCCTCCTGCGTGCCGGCCACCGACTGGAACACCAGGTCGACCGGCGCGCCCTGCTCCAGCGCGCGCAGCGTCGTCGTCACGTGGGCGAGCACGCACGACTGCGTCGGGATGCCGTAGCGGCCGATCACCGCGTCGACCAGCTCCAGCAGCGCCACGGTGCGGGCCGGGGAGTCGGTGGCCGGGTTGATGCCGATGACCGCGTCGCCGGAGCCGTGCAGCAGCCCGTCGACGATCGAGGCGGTGACGCCCACCGGGTCGTCGGTGGGGTGGTTGGACTGCAGCCGGGAGGCGAGCGTGCCGGGCAGGCCGATGGTGCTGCGCAGCCCGGTCACCACCCGCGCCCGCCGGCCGACGGCGACCAGGTCGGCGTTGCGCATGAGTTTCGACGTCGCGGCCACCATCTCCGGGGTGAGGCCGGGCGCGAGCGCGCCGATCGACGCCTCGTCGCCGGCCGCCGCCCAGGCCAGCAGCCGGTCGCGGAACTCCCCGACCGTCAGCGAGGCGACCGGCGCGAACGCCGCGGCGTCGTGGGTGTCGAGGACGAGCCGGGTGACGTCGTCCTCGTCGTAGCCGACCACCTGCTCGTCGAGGAAGGTGGCCAGCGGCAGGTCGGCGAGCACGGTCTGCGCGGCCACCCGCTCGGCGGCCGACTCCGCCGCGCACCCGGCGAGCACGTCCCCGGAGCGCAGCGGGGTGGCCTTCGCCAGGAGCTCGACCAGCGTGGGGAACTCGTGGGTGTGGCCGCCGAGGGTCGTGCGGCGGACGGTCACGGCGGCTCCCCGGGTCGGCGGCCCGGCCAGCGTGGCGCGGCGCCGCCCGGCGGGTCAACGGGGTGGGGCGGGACGGAACACGCCGTTCACGGGATGCCGTGCCACCGCCCCTCCTCGGCGTTGCCGGCCGGCCGGGACTCGAAGACGTTGCCCTCCGTCGGCTCCGTCCGGTGGTCGTCGGCGAGGGCGAACACGCGCAGCAGCGGGCCGACGAGGGCGTCGTAGACCGCCGGGAGGAGCCGGAAGCCGAGGATGACGACGGGGTTGGCGAAGCCGGACTGGACCAGCCGCCGCGGCCGGTCCAGCCGGGCGACGACCGAGCGGGCGACCCGCTCCGGCGAGTAGATGGGGATCGGCGGCCGGCCCTTGAGGCCGATGTAGCTGCCGGCCTGCGAGTAGATCGGGGTGTTCACCCCGCCCGGCGCCACCGCCGACACGTGGATGCCCGCGGCGTCGCGCGTCTCCTGCTGCAGGACGCGGATCAGCCCGAGCTGGCCCCACTTGGCGGTGATGTAGCTGCCCATGAGCGGCGTGGTCACCGAGGCGAGCAGCGAGCTCACGACGACGAGGTGCCCGGCGCCCTGCCGGCGGAACTGCGGGAGGACGACGCGGGCGAGGTTGGCCGTGCCGTGCAGCGCGGTGTCGACGACCCGCTCGTACACCGCCTTCGGCACGTCCTCGACCCGCCCGTAGGCGATCACCTGTGCGGCGTGGACGACGACGTCGAGACCGCCGGAGCGGACCACGGTGCCCTCGACGACGTCGCGCAGCGCGTCCTCGTCGAGCACGTCGGCCGGGCAGACGACGACGTCGGCCGCGCCTTCCGCGCGGACCTCGGCCGCGGTCTCCTCCAGCGCCTGGCGGCCCCGGGCCAGCAGGACCAGTGACGCGCCCCGCCGGGCGAAGAGGCGGGCGGTGGCGCGGCCGATGCCGCTCGAGGCACCGGTGATCAGGACGGTCTGCGGCATGCGGGGACGTCTCCTCGGTTCGGGGTCGTCCCCCGGCTACCCCGGTCGGTTGCCCGCCATGCGATCGAGCACGTCGAGCAGCCAGCCGGGCCCGCGGACGTCGGTGCCCTCGGGCAGCCGCGCGCGCAGGCCCCGGTCGGCGGTCACGGCGAGCACCGCCCGGCCGGCGCCGGCCAGCGCGGCGGCCTCCGCGGCCAGGGCGTCGTCGCCGCTGCCGGCCGCGCGTACCAGGCGGACGCCGTCGGGGGCCGGGACGTCCCGCGCGGCGCCCTCCACGACGACCACCACCTCGTCGACCACCACCTCGTCGACCACCACCTCGCCGACGTCCACCTCGCCGTCGTCCTCCGGGAGCGCCGCACCGGCCAGCCGCCGCAGCAGCCGGGAGGTCGCGCCGGCGCGGTCGCGCCACCAGCCGTCGGGGCGGGCGCCGACGACGTTCGCGGCGTCGACGAGCAGGACGGTCACGTGTCCTCCCTGCGGGTGACCCCGTTCGCGCAGGTCCGGAGCCGGGTAGCGGGGGGCCAGTCCACCCCCGTGACGAGGAGGTCCGATGGCGAGCACCGACCGTACCCACCACGACCACGATGCGACGGCGACCACCGAGGGCTCGCACGCGACCCGCGGCGCCGCCCGCGACGCGATCGACGCGCAGCGCGACCGCTTCGGCGGGATCAAGTGGGGCGCCGCCTTCTTCGGCTGGCTGTCGGCCAACGGGCTGGCGGTCGTCCTGATCGCGCTGCTGGCCGCCGCCGGCGTGGGGCTCAGCCTCGCCGAGGTCGACGGCGTCGAGGACGTCCCGGCCGACCCGACCAGCGCCCTGGGCGTCGCCGGCGGGATCGCGCTGCTGGTCGTCCTGTCCCTGGCCTACCTCGCCGGCGGCTACGTGGCCGGCCGGATGGCCCGCTTCGACGGCGCCCGGCAGGGGCTGGCGGTGTGGCTGGTCGGGCTGCTGGTCGTCGTGCTGCTGGCCGTGGCCGGGACGGTGCTGGGCGCGCAGTACAACGTGCTGCAGCAGCTGAACCTGCCGCGCATCCCGATCGACGAGGGCACCGCGACCACCGCCGGGATCGTCACGCTGGCGGCGGTCCTGGTCGCCACGCTGATCGGCGCCCTGCTCGGCGGCACGCTCGGCACCCGCTACCACCGCCGGGTGGACCGCGTCGGCTTCGGCGTCTGAGAGCGCGGGGCCCCGGTCGACGACCGGGGCCCCGCGGTCGTACCCCGGCCATACGCTGCGCCCATGTGCCGCAACATCCGCCCCCTGTCGAACTTCGAGCCGCCGGCCACCGAGGACGAGGTCCGGGCCGCGGCGCTGCAGTACGTCCGCAAGATCAGCGGGTCCGCGCACCCGTCCCGGGCCAACGCCGAGGCCTTCGAGTGCGCCGTCGAGGAGGTGGCCGCGGCGTCCGCCCGGCTGCTGGACTCCCTGGTGACGACGGCCCCGCCGAAGGACCGGGAGGTCGAGGCGGCCAAGGCGCGCGCCCGCGCCGCCGTCCGCTACGGGACCTGAGACCCCAACGGGTCGTGCACGATCCACTTGCCCTCCCCGGGCATGGCCTCCGGTGGAGCGGGTAGGGGGCGGTCTCCCGACCCCTTCCCCTCCAGGAGACCCCGATGGCCCGCAACACCCTGTCCCGCGCCCTGCACGACCTCGGCCTGTCCGCCTGGTTCGGCGGCACGCTGGCCAACGCCGTGGCCCTGAACGCCGCTGCAGCGGACGCCGGCGGGGACGCCGGCCGGGTCGCCAACACCGGCTGGAACCGGTGGACGCCGGTGAACGCGCTGGCCATCGGCGCGCACCTGGTCGGCAGCGTCGGCCAGCTCATCGGCAACCGCGGCCGGGTGGCCCAGCAGGAGGGCGTGGCCGGCATGTCCGCCGTCAAGACCCTGCTCACCGCCGCCGCGCTCGGCGTCACCGCCTACAGCCGCTCGCTGGGCCAGGTCGTCAACAGCCAGGACAACCCGTCGGCGAAGTCCGGCACCAAGCCGACCAAGCGCACCAAGGCCGAGATCGCCCACGCGCAGCAGCAGCTCGACTCGTTGCAGTGGGTCATCCCGGCCCTGACCGGCGCGCTCGTCGCCGTCAGCTCCTACGCGGGTGAGCAGCAGCGGCCGAGCGAGGTCGCGAAGGGCGTCGCCCGCCGCTGACCGGGGTACCGACCCCGGACCGAGCCGTTCCGACCGGAAGGGGACCCGTGTCCCGGACCGACACCCGCACGACCACGTTCTCCGGCAACACCGTGGCCGACCGGCCCGCCGGCGGCCGCGGCGCCACCGTCTGCGCGCACTGCACCGACGGCCTCGGCCGGCCGCGGCCGGTGCCGCCGGACTCGTGGCGCGGCCGCATCCGGCAGAACCCGCCGCTGCACCTGGCGTACCGGATCGCGGTGTTCGTCGCCGGGCTGCTGTTCGTGCTGCTCGGCGTCGCGCTCACGGTGCTGCCCGGGCCACTCACGATCCCGCCGATCCTGGCCGGGCTGTGGGTCTGGTCGACGGAGTTCGACTGGGCGCGGCGGTTCTTCGCGGCGTTCCGCCGCAAGGCCGTCGCGGCGTGGCGGCACGCGCGGCAGCACCCGGTGAGCTCGGCGCTGGTGACCGTCGGCGGGCTCGTGGCCGCCGCGCTGGCGTTCTGGGCGGTCGGGCACTTCTCCCTGGTCGACCGGGCCACGACCGCGCTCGGCCTCGGCTGACCCCGTACGGCCCCGGCCGCCGTCCGCGCTCCGGCGGACGGCGGCCGGCGCGTGTCCGGGCCCGTTCCGCGGGAACAGGAGGCCCCGTGGCCGGACCGCAGGCCCTGCCCCGCCGGCTGCCCCGGCTGGTCCGGCGCGGGCGCACCCCCGGCCTGCGCACCGGCAAGACCGTGCTCGCCGCGGTGCTGGCCTTCCAGGTCGCGACCTGGCTGGACACCAGCAGCTCGCCGGTCCTCGCGCCGCTGACCGCGCTGCTGGTCGTTCAGCTGACCTTGTACGAGACGCTGGCGACCGGCTGGGAGCGGATCGCCAGCGTCACCGCCGGGGTCCTGATCGCGGCGCTGTTCGCCTCCGTCGTCGGCCTGTCCTGGTGGAGCCTCGGGCTGGTCGTCGGGCTCTCGCTGGTCGTCGGCCGGCTGCTGCGGCTGGGGCCGCACCTGGCCGAGGTGCCCATCAGCGCGATGCTCGTGCTGGCCGTGGGCGGGGCGGAGAGCGCGGCACTGGACCGCGTCACCGAGACGCTGGTCGGCGCGGCGGTCGGGGTGCTGGTGAACCTGGTGGTCGCGCCGCCGCTCTACGTCCAGCCGGCCGGCGAGTCGATCGCCGAGCTGGCCGAGCGCATGGCCGGGTTCTGCGACGACCTCGCGGCGGCGCTGCGCGGCCCGTGGTCGCGCCGCCTCACCGACGACCTGCTGGCCCGCGCCCGCGCGGTGAGCGCGGAGGTGGCCCGCGCCGACGGCCGGCTCGCCCGCACCGAGGAGAGCGCCCGCCTCAACCCGCGCGGGCGGGCGGCCCGGGAGGCCCAGCCGCGGCTGCGGAACACGCTGACCGCCCTCGAGCGGGTGCACGTCACCCTGCGCAACGTCGCCCGCGTGCTGCTGGACCGCACCTACTTCGTGCCCGGGGACGACGCCGACCGCGCCTGGTCGCGCCCGGCGCGGGACGCGCTGGCCGACGTGCTGCTCGCCGTCGCGGCCACCCTGCGCGACGCCGCGGCCGTGGCGGTCGGCACCGGTCCCGCCGCCGGGATCGACCCGGCGTGCCTGGAGACGCTGCTGGCGCTGCGCGGCCGGCTGGCCGAGGCGCTGCTCGTCGACCCCCGGGCGGACCCGGCCGCCTGGTCCCAGCACGGCGCCCTGCTCGACGCCGTGGACCTGCTGCGCGTGGAGCTGGGCACCGCGCTGCAGCCGCCGACGGCGTCGTGGGCGCCGCCGCCCCTGGCCGCGGCGCAGCGGCGCGCCGTCCGCCGGGCGATGACCCGGCGCCGGCGGCGATGACCCGGCGCCGGCGGCGATGACCCGGCGCCGGCGGCGCTGACCCGGCTCAGGGGGCGGTGAGCACCACCGGGCCGTCGTCGGTGACCGCGACGGTGTGCTCGACGTGCGCGGCGCGCCGGCCGTCGGCGGTGACCACCGCCCAGCCGTCCTTCTTGTGCTTGTAGCGGTCGCCGCCGGCCAGGAGCATCGGCTCGATCGCCAGGGTGCTGCCGGCGTGCAGGCGCACCCGGTCCAGGCCGGCGGAGGGCCGGTTGGGCACGAACGGCGGCTCGTGCATGGAGCGGCCGATGCCGTGCCCGCCGTGGTCGGGCAGGTGCGCGTAGCCGTACCGCCGGGCGACGTCGTCGACGGCGCGGGCGACGTCCTGCAGCGTCGCGCCGGGCACCGCGGCGGCGATGCCCGCGGCCAGCGCCTCCTCGGTCGCGGTGACCAGCCGCGCGTCGTCGTCGGAGGCCTGCTCCCCCACCAGCAGCGAGATGGCGGCGTCGCCGTTCCAGCCGTCGACGACGGTGCCGCAGTCGACGCTGAGCAGGTCACCCTCCTTCAGCCGCTGGCCGCTGGGGCGGCCGTGCACGACGACCTCGTTGGGCGACAGGCACAGCACGCCGTTGTAGGCCGTCGGCGCCCACGCCGGCTTGTAGCCCAGGAACGACGACGTCGCGCCCGCCTCGTACATCGTCGTCTTCGCGAGGTCGTCGAGCTCGCGCAGCCGCACGCCGGGGACCGCCGCCTCCCGGACCGCCGCGAGCGTCTGCGCCACCGCGCGCCCGGCGGCGCGCATGGCGTCGAGTTCGTCGGCGGTCCGGGGAGGCAGCACGGTCAGGTCCACGCCTCCGACGGTACGAGCCGCCCGGCGCACGGCTGGCCGCGCCGCCCGGCCGGTGCCACGGTGACCGCCATGGACTTCCGCAGGGTCAGGCCCGGGCAGTGGCACCGGGCCGCCCGCATCGAGATCACCGAGCCCGGCGGGCTCCCGACGGCGCGCGAGGTGCACGAGCGCTGCCACGTCCTGTTCACCGAGGGCTGGTGCTACGTGGAGACCTCCGACGGGGACATCGACGTCTACCCGGCCTACCGGGTGCGGGCCGTGCACGACCTGCGCGAGCCCGACCAGCCCGACGAGGCCCCCGGGACGGCGCCCAGCCCGCTGCTCTAGCCGGCGTCGGTCTCCCGCCGGACGTCGGCCGGGTCGGGCGTGCGGAAGACCGTGTCGTGGTCCCCGGCACCGGCGACCGACCCGCCGCCCTCCTCGGGACGGTCGGGCTCCTCGCCGCCGACGCCGAGACCCTCGGCCGGCGGCGGTGCGCCGGCGCCCGGGTCGGCGGCGGCGACCTCGTCGTCCGGGCGGTAGCGGTTCGGCGTCATCGGCTCCCACATCGACATGGCCCTCCCCTACCCGGCGCCGGTCCCTCCCGTCGGCCGTCCGGGTGACCAGCAGGTGATCACCCGGCGTCCGGCGGGTACACGGCACGTGAACGGCCGGGGTCACGGGGACCTGCGGGGCGGCCGGTCACGGAGGGAGCACGCGACGATGACGACGACGGGCGCTGGTCAGCGGGCACGACGGGACGCCCGGCCGGTCCCCGCCCAACCCGGGGCCGACGGCGCGGACGACGGGCGGCGGGAGAGCCGCCCCGAGCGGATCGACCGCGAGCTGATGGAGCTGCTCAACGAGCTGCGCGTGGCGCTGCCCGGGGTGCAGTTCCTGTTCGCCTTCCTGCTCGTGGTGCCGTTCCAGCAGGCGACGTCGCGCGCGACGGACTTCCAGCGCGACGTGTACTTCGTGACGCTGGTCGCGGTCGTCGTGGCCACCGCACTGCTCATCGCCCCGGCCGCGCAGCACCGGGCGCTGTTCCGCCAGCACGACAAGGAGGACCTGCTGCGGCGCAGCAACCGCAACGCGTTCCTCGGCCTGTGCGTGCTCGCCGTCGCGATCGTGTCGGCGGTGGTGCTGGTGGTCGACTTCCTCTTCGCCCTCCCCCAGGCGCTGGTCACCGGCGGCGTCGTGGCGCTGCTGCTCGGCTGGCTCTGGATCGGCAGCCCGGCCGTCCAGCGGGTGCGCGGCCGCGCCGGCGACTGACCCGCCGCGGACTCAGCGGCCGAGGACCGCGCAGACGGCGTCGGCGACGACGTCCGGGTCCTCGTGCTCCCAGAAGCGCAGCACCCGCCAGCCGAGCCCGGTGAGGACGGCGTCGGTCCGGCGGTCGCGCGCGGCGTTGCCCGCGAGCTTCGCCGCCCACCAGCCGCGGTTGGCCTTGGGCACGTGGCCGCACTGCGGGCAGCCGTGCCAGAAGCAGCCGTCGAGGAAGACGACCAGCTTCCGGCCCTTCCAGACGATGTCGCCGCGCGCCCGCGTCTGCGGGCAGGGCCGGACGTCGACCCGATAGCGGACGCCGCGGGCGTGCAGCCGCCGGCGCACCGCCATCTCCGGTCGGGTGTCGCGCCGGCCCTGCCGCCGGAAGCGCGCCGCCACCACCTCCGACGACGGCGCGGGTGCGGTCCCGGGTCCGGCCGTCGGGTCGGGGTCGGCCGGGGACACCCTCGCATCCTGACCCGCGGCACCGACGGTCCGGCGGCGCGGCTCGCCTAGGCTGGCGCCCCGTGCAGACGGCGGTGACGACGGAGGCCGCGCCGCGGCCGGCCGGCGGGCCTCTCCGCTGGTCCCCCGTCGAGCTGCTCCCCTCGGCGGTGCTCGCGCTGCTGTGCGCCGTGCTGCTGGCCCCCGGGCACGGGCTCTGGTTCGACGAGGCGTTCACCGCCGAGGTCGCCCGCCGCCCGCTGGCCGACATCCTGCGCGCGGTCGTCACCGGGGAGGGCGTGACCGGTTACCTCGCCGACGTCCCGCCCTCGTACAACGCGCCCTACTACCTCGTCGTGCACCTGTGGGTGTCGCTGCCGGGGCTGGGCGGGGACACGTCGCTGCGGGTGCTGTCCGTGCTGGCCACCGCCGGCGGGCTCGCGCTGGTCACCCGGGCGGTCACCCGGCTGGCCGGGCGGGCGGCCGGGGTGCTGGCCGGCCTGGTGCCCGCCGCCGCGCCGCTGCTGCTCGAGCAGGCCGTGGAGGCGCGCAGCTACGGGCTGGCCGTCCTGGCCACCGGCGGCGCGCTGCTCGGCCTGACCCGCTGGCTGCAGACCGGGCGCGGGCTGCTGCTGTTCGGCCTCGCCGGCGCCGGCATGGGCCTCATGCACTGGTACGCCGTCACCGTCCTGGCCGCGTTCGTCGCCGCGGCGCTGCTGCTCCGCGGCCGCGCGGCCGTGCCGGTCGCCGTCGTCGGGACCCTCGCCGCCCTGCCGGCCGCCGGGCTGGTCGGCGTCAACCTGCTCAACGGCACCGGCGCGCGCAACGCCGAGCACCTGCGCGACACCGGCGGCACGCTGGCGAACCTGGCCGTCGAGGCGTGGGCCGGCGGGCGCACGCCACTGCTGTACCTCACCGTCGGGCTGGCCGTGGTGGGCGCGCTGCGCAGGGCGGGGATCCGGGTGGTCGGCGTCTGCTGGGTGCTGGTGCCGCTGCTGCTCCTGCTGGCCGCCGAGACCGTCCGGCCGGTCTACCTGCCCCGCTACCTGCTGGCCGGGCTGATCGGGCTCGGCGTGCTCGCCGCGGCCGGGGTCACCGCCCTCCCCCGGGGCGCGCGGGCGCCGGTGGCCGCGGTCCTGGTGGGCCTGTCGCTGGTGGCGAGCGCGCCGCTCGCCACGCGGGAACCGCGGGAGCGGTCGGACGACGTCGTCGCGTTCCTGCTGCGCGAGCAGCGGGCGGGTGAGCCGGTGGTGGCCGCCGACCAGCGCGCGGCGCTCGGGCTCGACCACTTCGTGCGGACGCTGGGCCCGCGGCTGCGCCCCGACGTCGTCCTGCCGCCCGAGGACGCCCCCGCCGGTGCCGGCCGGGTCTGGCTGGTGCGGCGCCTCATCGACGGCGAGCCGGTGCCCACCGACGACGACGCGATCCTCAGCGACGCCGGCCTGTCCCCGAGCCGGACCGAGGAGTTCCCGGCCGCGAAGACCGACCTGGTCGTCCAGCTCTGGGAGCGCTGACCCCGCGCGACGCGGCCCACGCCAGCGAGCGCAGCGACTGCCGCAGCCGGGCGCGGGCGCTCCACGCCGACGTCCCCACCGGCCGGCGGTCCCGGGCGACCGGCACGCTGGCCAGCGGGGCGCCGGCCAGCCCGGCGGCGAGCACGACGCTGGGCGCGTCCCCGGCCAGCACGGCGTCGACGACGGCGTCGCGCACCGCGGGCCCGAGCGCGAGGAACGCGCCGGCGTCCGGCGGCAGGCCGGTGAGCCGGGCGGCGACCCGCCGGTGCAGCTCCCCGGTCAGCCGGCGCACCGGCGACTGGTAGTGCCCGCGGCGGCCGGCGAACACCGCGCCGACGTCGCCCCGGGCCAGCCGGTCGAGCAGGACCGGCACGGCCTCCGGCGGGTCCTGCAGGTCGGCGTCGAGGCACACCCACACGTCGGCGTCCTCGGCGGCCAGCCCGGTGGCCAGGGCCCGGTGCTGGCCCACGTTGACCTCCAGCGCCGTGACGGCGACCCGCGGGTCGGTCGCCAGCCCGCGCGCGACCGCCACGCTGCCGTCGGGCGAGGCGTCGACGACCAGGCGCAGCCGCCAGTCCCGGCCGGCGAGCGCCGCGGCCAGCCGCTCCGCCAGCGGCCGCAGGGTCGCCTCGTTGCCGTACACCGGGACCACCACCGCGACGCGGGGCGCGGTCATCCCGCCGCCCACGTGCGCGCCAGCCCGTCGGCGAGGCCGACCGTCGGCGTCCAGCCGAGCAGCTCGCGCGCGGCGCTCGGGTCGCACACCCAGTCGGCGGCGTCCCAGTGCCGGCCGGGGTGGGCGCCCGGCGCGATCGCGATCGGCCGGCCCGTCACCCGCTCCGCGGTCGCGACCAGCTCCGCGACGTCGGTCTGCACGCCGGTGCCGACGTTGACCACCGCGCCCGGCGGGAGCGTGTCGTCGACCGCGGCCCGCACGCAGGCGTCGACGACGTCGCCCACCCACACCCAGTCCCGCCGGCTCACCCCGGCCGGCAGCGGCACGGTCGCGCCGGTGCGGGCGGCGGCGAGCACCACCGGCACCAGCCGGGTCGGGTGGTCCCCGGGCCCGTAGACCTGGAAGGCGCGCAGCACCGCCGCCCGCACGCCGCGCTCGGCGGCGGCCCCCTGCAGCAGCAGCGACCCGGCCGCCTTCGTGGCGCCGAAGAAGCCGCGCGGCCGCAGCGGGGCGTCCTCGGCCAACGGCACCGGTGCGGCCGCGTACTCGGTCGACGAGCCGAGCCGCACGACGGCGCGGCACCGGTCGGGCAGGGCGTCGACCAGCCACGGGCTGGTGTTCACGGCGACCGTGGCCGCGCGCTCGGCCGGGGTCGCCTTCGCCCGCCCGGCGGCCAGGGAGAAGACGACGTCCGGGTCGGCGGCGCGGACCGCGGCCGCGGCGGCGACCGGGTCGGCGAGGTCGACGTGCGCGCGGGTCAGCGCGGTGACGTCCCAGCCGTCGGCGCGCAGCCGCGCCACCAGGTGCCGGCCGACGAAGCCGCCGGCGCCGGTGACCAGCGCCCGGCCGCTCACGCGGGCAGGGCGACCGGGAGGTCGGCCGCGGCGGCCTCCACCGCCGCCACGAACCCCGCCCGCCGCTCGACGACGGCGGGCGGGTCCGCGGCGGACAGCCCGGCCAGCGCGGCGAGCAGGCGCGGCACCTCCACGAAGGGGTCGCGCCCGGCCATGTCCGCGGTGAACGAGCGCCGCAGGAAGGTGAAGTCGGTGCGCAGGCGCACCAGCTCGGCGGCCAGCAGGTCCCCGGGCACCGGGAACCCCCCGCCGGGCAGGGTCAGCCCGCCGACCCCGAAGGGCACCGGGACGGCGGCGCGCACGGCCTCGACGGTCCCGTCGACCAGCGGCCGGAACAGCTCCCGCGACCGCCGGTCGATGCGCAGGTCGTTCAGACCGACGTAGATCCGCGACAGCGGCCGCCGGGCCAGCTCGGCGACCCGGTCGACGGCGTCCTGCGTCTCGACCAGGATGCCCAGCCCGCAGCGGCCGGCGACCACGTCCAGCGTGCGGTCGACCTCCTCGGGCGTGCGGACCATGGGCAGCAGGACCTCGTCGGCGCCCGCCGCCACCGCGTCGGCCACCTCGCGCGCCGTCCACGGGCCCGCGGCGTTGATCCGGCACAGCAGCCGCCCGTCGGTGGCCGCGCGCACGCGCACGAGGTCCGCGAGGGTGTCGGCGTTGATCTGGGTGCCCTCGCCGGCCTGCCGGCGGTGCTTCCCCCGGCGCTCCCAGTCGACGACGATCCCGGCCGCACCGGCCGCGACGACGTCGCGCCCCCAGGCGGCGTCCACGGTGAAGAGGAACAGGTCCACGCGGTGAGCTTAGGCACACCTAACCCACAGCCGGCGCCCAGGGTCAGGCCGGTGCCGGGGCCTGCCCGACCACCTGCGACGGCGCGACCGGGGGCGCCGGGAACGGGACCGCGGGGCCCTGCACGGTGACGGTGACCTCCGCGCCGGGCAGCGGCAGGTCCGCGCCCTCGGTGCGCGCGCTCACCCGCCGGCCCGACGGCAGCTCCAGTTCGACGCGGGCGTCGTGCCCGTAGAAGTCGACGTCGCGCACCCGGGCGCCCGGGCCGGCGGCCAGCCGCAGCTGCTCGGGGCGGAGCAGCACCCGGACCGGCCCGTCGGGGCAGGGCCGGCCCAGCGTCAGCTCACCCAGCTCGGAGGCCACCCGGCCCCCGGCGGCGACGCCGTCGAGCACCACGGCCTCCCCGACGAAGGCGGCCACGTCCAGGTCGCGGGGCTCCCGGTAGAGCGTGCGCGGGTCGGCCAGCTGGGCGAGCGTCCCGCCGCGCACGACCGCCACCTGGTCGGCGGTCGACAGCGCCTCGGCCTGGTCGTGGGTGACCAGCACGGCGGTCGCGCCGGTGGCCCGTAGCGCCTCGACGACGGCCCGCCGGGTGTCCTCCCGCAGCGCGGCGTCGAGGGAGGAGAACGGCTCGTCGAGCAGCACCAGCGACGGCTCGGGCGCCAGGGCCCGGGCCAGCGCCACCCGCTGCTGCTGGCCGCCGGAGAGCTGGTGCGGCGCCCGGTCGGCGAGCGCGGCGTCGAGGCCGACGAGGGCCAGCAGCCCGGCGATCCGGGCCCGGTCGCGGCGCAGCCGGCGGGGCAGGCCGAAGGCGACGTTGCCGGCCACGCTCAGGTGCGGGAACAGCCCGCCCTCCTGCGGCACGAAGCCGATGCCGCGCCGGCGGGCGGGCACCCCGCGGCCGGCGCCGGCCACCACCCGGCCGCCCAGCTCGACGGTGCCGGCGTCGGGGTCGTCGAACCCGGCGACGATGCGCAGCAGCGTCGTCTTGCCGCAGCCGGAGGACCCCAGCAGGGCGGTGGTCGTCCCGGCGGGGACGTGCAGGTCCACCCCGGTGAGCACGGGGGTGCGGCCGTAGGACTTCGCCAGGCCGGTGACGGTGAGCGCGCTCATGGGGTCAGACCTCGTCGGACATCGCGGGAGAGGGCATCGCGGGGAAGGGCATCGCGGGAGAGGGCATCGCGGGAGAGGGCATCGCGGGAGAGCAGCACCGTGGCCGGTGCCGAGAGCAGGACCATGACGACGGCGTAGGGCGCGGCGGCGCCGTACTCCAGCGCGCTGCTGGCCGACCAGAACGCCGTCGCGAGCGTCTCGGTGCCGGTCGGGGCCAGCAGCAGGGTCGCGGTGAGCTCGGTGACCACCGCGAGGAACACCAGCGCCGCGCCCGCGCCGATCCCCGGGGCCAGCAGCGGCAGGGTCACCCGCCACAGCCGGGCGGGTGCGGGGACGCCGAGGGAGGACGCGACCTCGTCGTGCACCGGCGGTGACTGCTCGACCGCCGCGCGCACCGTGACGATCGCGCGCGGCAGGAAGAGGATCGCGTAGGCGGCCAGCAGCACCGGGACGGTCTGGTAGAGCGCCGGCAGCGCCCGGATGCTCACCGCGACCAGCGCCAGGGCGACGACGATCGCCGGCACGGCGCTGCCCAGGTAGGTGGTGCGCTCGAGGAGGGTGGCCAGCGGCCCGCGGCGGCGCACGGCCAGCCAGCCGGTCGGCAGGGCCAGCGCGGTGGTGACGGCCGCGGCCGCGGCGGCCAGCGCGAGCGTCGTCCCGGTGGTGGCGGCCAGGGTCGCCCAGTCGACCCGCGCGGAGGCGCCGGTCAGGAACCAGGACGCCAGCGCGGCGACCGGGACGAGCAGCGCGAGCCCCGCCACCGCGGCGAGGGCCAGCAGCGCCGGCCCGGTGAGCGAGCCGAGCCGGACCGGGCGCGGCTGCCGGGCGGCGCCGGCCCCGGTGCGGGCGTACCCGCGGGCGCCGCGCAGCCGGATCTCGGCCACCAGCAGCACCAGGCACAGCAGCACGAGGACGCCGGCGAGCATGGTGGCCGCGGGGCCGTTGAAGGTGGCGCGGTACTGGTCGTAGACCGCCGTGGTGAAGGTCGGGTAGCGCAGCATCGCCAGGGCGCCGAACTCGGCCAGCACGTGCAGGGCGACCAGCAGCGCCCCGCCGAGCACCGCCACCCGCAGCTGGGGCAGCTGCACCCGCCGGAACACCGCCCAGCCCGACAGGCCCAGGCCCCGCGCGGTCTCCTCCAGCGCCGGGTCGGTGCCGCGGAGGGCGGCGACCGCGGGCAGGTACACGAACGGGAAGTAGGCCAGCGAGACGACCAGCAGCGCGCCGCCGTAGGTGTCCAGGCCGGGCAGCAGGGAGATCCACGCCGAGCCGGTGACGAAGGCGGGCAGTGCCAGCGGCGCGACCATCAGCACGTGCCAGACCCGGCGGCCGGGCAGGGCGGCGCGCTCGACCAGCCAGGCCGCGCCCACGCCGAGCACGACGCACACCGCGACCGAGCCGGCGACCAGCCGGACGGTGTTGCCCAGCAGCTCCGCGACCCGTGGCCGGAAGACCAGCTCCGCCACGCCGCTCCACCCGACCTCGGCGACGGCCACCCCGATGTGCACCAGGGGGAGCAGCGCGAGCGCCGCCACGGCCGTGGCCAGCGCCACCGTCACCGGCGCGCGCCGGGCCCGGGACGCGCGCCGGCTCCGCGACGCCGGCAGGGCGGGCGCCGCGGAGCGCGGACGGGCGGGGGCCGGGGAGGTGTTCAGAGCAGGCCCACCTCCTGCATGAGCTCGGTGACCCGCTCCTGGTCCAGCGAGCCGGGGTCGACCGCCGGCGCCCCGAGCGTGTCCAGCGGCGGCAGTGCCTCGGCGGAGGGCACCCCGGTGCCGACCGCGTACTCCAGGGCGGTGCTCTCGGCCAGCCGCTCCTGCGCCTCCCGGCCGGTCAGCCAGGCGACCAGCCGCTGCGCGTCCTCGGGCTGGTCCGACGAGGCGAGGACGCCGGCCCCGGAGACGCTGAGGAAGGCGCCCGGGTCCTGGCCGCCGAAGAGGTGCAGCCGCGCGTCGTCGCCCTTGAGGCCGCCCTCGGCCTGGTCGCGGTACCAGTAGTAGTGGTACATGACGCCGGCGTCGATCTCGCCCTCGTCGGCGGCCACCATCACGGCGGTGTTGCTCTGGTAGACGCCGGCGTTGCGCTCGAGCCCCTCCAGCCACGCCCGGGTGGCCTCCTCGCCGCGCAGGGCCAGCACCGCGGCGACGATCGCCTGGAAGTCCGCGCCCCCGGCGGCGATCCCGATGCGGCCCTCCCAGGCCGGGTCGGCCAGGTCCAGGATCGACGCCGGCAGCTGGTCCTCCGGCAGCGCGGCGGGGTCGTACACCAGCACGGTCGAGCGGGCGGCGAAGCCGGTCCAGGTCCCCGACGACGGGCGGAACTGCGCACCGACCTGGTCGAGCGTCTCCTGCTCGAGCGGCGCCAGCAGGCCCTCGCGGTCGAGGACGGCGATCGACGGGCTGTTCTCGGTGAGGAAGACGTCGGCGGGCGAGGCGTCGCCCTCCTGCACGATCTGGTTGGCCAGCTCCGCGTCGTTGCCGTCGCGGAACTCCACCTCGATGCCCGTCTCCTCGGTGAAGCCCTCGAGCATCGTGCGCACCAGGCTCTCGTGCTGGGCGCTGTACACCGTGAGCGTCTCCGCGTCCGACGCCCCGGCGCTCCCGCAGGCGGCCAGCGCGCCGGAGAGGCAGACGGCGGTCAGGACGGCGGCGGTCGCCCGCCCGGGCGTGGTCACGGGTCCTCCAAGGGGACGTGCACGGCTGATCTCGACAGCCAGGGTAGGCACACCTAACCAGAGGTGCCGACGGGGCCGGGAACCGATGAGTCCCGCCCCCCTCCCCGGTCAGAAGCGTCAGACCCGCGCGGGACCGTGCGGGCACCCGACTCGGGGAGCAGGGGGTGGGGCACGTGACGGCGTACGTCGGTGATGCGGCGCCGGCCGGTGGACAGGTGTCCGGGAGCGACGGGGTCCCGGCCATCGAGGCCGTCGGCCTGGTCAAGCGCTTCGGCACCACGACGGCGGTCGCCGGGGTCGACCTGCTGATCCCGCAGGGCGGCGTGCACGGCTTCCTCGGCCCCAACGGAGCCGGCAAGACGACCACGATCCGGATGCTGGCCACCCTGCTCCCGCCCGACGGCGGCACCGCCCGGGTGTTCGGCCACGACGTCGTCACCGACGCCGACGCCGTCCGCGCGCGGGTGAGCCTGACCGGTCAGTTCGCCTCCCTGGACGAGGTGCTCAGCGGCGCGGAGAACCTGCTGCTGCTCGCCCGGCTGCTGGGCTACTCCCGGGCCGCCGCCCGCCAGCGCACCGACCAGCTGCTGTCGGCGTTCGGCCTCACCGAGGCGGCCGGCAAGCAGGTGAAGAACTACTCCGGCGGCATGCGGCGGCGGATCGACATCGCCGCGAGCATCGTCGTCCGGCCCGACCTGGTCTTCCTCGACGAGCCGACCACCGGCCTGGACCCGCGCAGCCGCAACCAGGTGTGGGACGTCGTGCGGGCGCTGGTCCGCGGCGGGACGACGGTGCTGCTGACCACCCAGTACCTCGACGAGGCCGACCAGCTCGCCGACCGCATCTCCGTCATCGACGCCGGCCGCGTCATCGCCGAGGGCACGCCGGGTGCGCTGAAAGCGTCGGTGGGGTCGGGCACGCTGCACGTGCGGGTCGGCGACCCGGCCCGCCGGGGCGCCGCCCGCGAGCTGCTCGAGCGGGTGCTGGCCGTGCCGGTGACCGAGGACGGCGACCCGGCGGCCCTCACCGCCTCGGTGCCCGACGCCGGGCCGGCCGCCCGGGCGCTCACCGAGCTGGAGGCCGCCGGCATCCCGCTGGCCCAGTTCGCCCTCGGGCAGCCGAGCCTCGACGAGGTCTTCCTCGCCCTGACCGGCCGGCCCGCCGAGACCGCCGCTCCGTCCGCCCCCGACCCGGAGGACCCGCGATGACGACCCTCGACAGCCCGCCGGCCGCGACCGCCCCCGCCGAGGTCGCGGCCCCGGACACCGACGCGGTCCTCGCCGCCCTGGGCTCCGGGGAGCACCCGCGGCCGCAGGGCGCGCTGGCGGCGTCGGCGACGTTCGGCCGGCGCACCCTGCTGCGGATCAAGTACGTCCCGGAGCAGCTGTTCGACGTCACCGTCTTCCCGGTGATGCTCACGCTGATCTTCACGTACCTGTTCGGCGGCGCCCTGGCCGGCTCGGTCGACCGCTACCTGCAGTTCTTCCTGCCGGGCATCCTCGTGCAGAGCATCCTCATGATCACGATGTACACCGGGGTGGCGCTCAACACCGACATCGAGAAGGGCGTCTTCGACCGCATCCGCTCGCTGCCGGTCTGGCGGCCCAGCGCGCTGGTCGGCGCGCTGCTCGGCGACGTCGTCCGGTTCACGCTGGCCTCGGCGGTGGTCATCGGGCTGGGCCTCGGGCTCGGGTTCCGGCCGCAGGGCGGGGCGGTCGGCGTGCTCGCGGCCGTGGCGCTGCTGCTGGTCTTCGCCTTCGCGCTCGGCTGGATCTGGACCTACCTGGCACTGGTCGTGCGCACGCCGAACGCGGTGATGGGCTGGAGCATGCTGGTCATCACGCCGCTGACGTTCGGCAGCAACATCTTCGTCGACCCCGCCACGATGCCCGGCTGGCTGCAGGCCGCCGTCGAGGTGAACCCGGTCAGCCACCTGGTCAGCGCGGTGCGCGGGCTGGTGCACGGCGAGGTCGCCGGCTCCGACGTCGTCCTCGTGCTGGTGTGGGCGGCCGCGCTGGTCGCCGTCCTCGGCCCGCTGACGATGCGCCGCTACCGCACCCGTAACTGACGTCGGCTACAACGGGAGGGTGCCCGCCTCGCAGCCGACCCTCCGCACCGCGTCCTTCGCCGAGCTCACCCCCTTCGAGGTCTACGCCCTCTGCCGGTTGCGGGTCGACGTCTTCGTCGTCGAGCAGGAGTGCCCGTACCCCGAGCTCGACGGCCGGGACACCGAGCCGGCCACGCGGCACCTGTGGTTCGAGCAGGACGGCGAGGTCCTGGCCACCATCCGCGTCCTCGACGACGGCGCGAGCCGGGCGATCGGCCGGGTCGCCACCGCCGCGTCCGCGCGCGGGCGGGGGCTGGCCGCGCGGCTGATCGAGGCCGGGATCGGGCTGTGCGACGGCGCCCCGATCACGCTGGGCGCCCAGGCGCACCTGCAGGGCTGGTACGAGCGCTTCGGCTTCCGGCTCAGCGGCCCCGGCTACGTGGAGGACGGCATCCCGCACGTGCCGATGCGCCGCGAGCCCGCCTGACCCCTGCTCAGGCCGCCGTCGCCGGCCCGAGGTCGGCGGCGCCGAAGGCGGCGTCGAACCGGTCGCACCAGATGACGACGCTCGTGTACCCGGTCGCGTCCACACCCGCGGGCACGGCGTAGTTCTGGTCGCCGACGTTGCCCTTGAGCGGCCCGAGGTCGACGAACTCCTCGTCGAAGGCGGCCTCCTCGCCGGTGGCCGGGTTCTGCGACAGGTACACGTACAGCGCCGGGCCGTTGGAGGTCTCGAAGCCCTCCAGCCGGACGACGACCTGCCCGTCGGGGAGCCGCACCACCCGGGCGGTGCCGACGGTCTCGTGCTCGCGGGAGACGAACGTGCCGGTGGCGAGGTCGACCGGCCCGGGCGGTGCCACGGTGATCACCGCTCCCCCGCCGTCGCCGGTCCCCGCGGTCTCCTCCGCGGCCGCCGGCGGCAGGCTCTCGTCCACCCGCTCGTCGTAGAAGAGCTTCTGCGGCTGGAACCAGACGAGCGTGACGGCGGCCAGCGCCACCACCACGACCGCCGCCGCCAGCCAGATCCAGGTCCTCCGCCGCGCTGCCACGGCGGCGGACCCTAGCCGCGGCCCCGCCGCCCGTGGGGTTCCGCGGGCGTGGCTCCCCGGCGGGCGGGTACCGCGCGCCCCATGGCAGACGACGCGACCCCCGGCGGATTCGCCGGCCGGCTCGGAGTGACGGTGGAGGACGCCGGCGACGGCGCCGCGACCCTGGCGTTCGAGGTCCGCGACGAGCACCTGAACCCGGCGGGCACGCTGCACGGCGGCGTCGTCGCGACGCTGGTGGACACGGTGATGGGCCAGGCGGTGCGCAGCACCACCGGCGACGGCGAGGTGCCCGCGACCAGCCAGCTCACCGTCACCTACCTGCGCCCGGGGAGGCCCGGCCCGCTCGAGGTGCGCGGCCGGGTGCGCACCCGCGGCGAGCACCTGACCATCTGCGAGGCCGACGTCGAGCAGGAGGGCGAGGCGCTCGCGCACGCCGTCGCGACCTTCGCGCTGCTCCGGCGCTGAGGACGCGAGCGCCCCGCCGGCCGGGCCGGCGGGGCGCTCGTCGTGCGGAGGTCGGGCTCAGGCGACCGGCTCGAGGCAGTAGACCCTGCCCTCGTCACCGGTGCTGCCGTACCAGAGGGCGTCGGTGGCCGAGGCGAAGTCGATGCAGGTGTCGGGGTCGGCGAGGTACTCGCTCTCCGTCTGCTCCTCCTCCTCGATGCCGACCACCCGCAGCTCGGCCGCGGAGTCGTCGCAGTCGACGACGTCGACGTCCGTGCCGCTGGTGCGCTGGACGCAGTCGCCGACCTCGGGGGCGCCGAAGTCGATGAACCGGAACGCCGCGATGCCGCCGGCGATGGCGACCGCGGCCACCGCGCTGCCGATCTTCTTGCCCTTGCCGGGCTTGCCGGCCGGCGCCGGGCCGCCGAAGGGCCCCGGCTGCCCGGGCTGGCCGGGACCGAACGGACCCGGCGCACCGGGCTGGCCGAACGCGGGCTGGCCGGGCTGGGGCTGGCCGTAGGCCGGCTGGCCGGGCTGGGGCTGACCCCACGCGCCGGGCTGACCGGGCTGGGGCGGGCCGCCGGCGGGCGGCTGCCATCCCCCCGGCTGCGGAGCGCCCTGCGGCGGGACGGGCTGACCGGGCTGCGGGCCCCCGGCCGGCGGGGTGCCGGGCTGTCCCGGGTTCGTCATGTCGTGCTCCTCGGTGCTCCGACCGGCGCCGGGAGTGGCACGCGGTCCGGCGGGCACCTTCACACACGGCGAACGCGCTGGTCAGGAGGACGCGCCGCAGCCTCCCCCACGCGGGTCAGGCCGGGACCGGGTCGTCGAGCACCACGCTGACGCTCGCCGGGGCGCCGGCCGGGTCGTCCTCGTACACCTCGTCGTCGTCCCCGGTGCCGCACTGGCTGACCAGGAGGATGAAGGCGAACACCAGGACGATCAGGCCGAGGAAGGTCCCGAGGAGCACCGCCCGGCCGCGTTTGGGCCGCGGCTGCATGCCCCGCCGCGGGTCGTCGGGGTCGGGCGGACGGGCGGCCTGGGACATGGGCGGGCTCCTCGTGCGGGACCGGCGGGGCGGCATCTGCTGCGCCCTCTCCCCCGGACACATGCCCAGCCCGCCCGCCGGTACGCCTGCGGGGCGTGGCGGCGGACGGCACGATCACCCCATGACCACAGCCACGTGGAACGGGACCGTCATCGCGGAGTCCGATGACATCGTGACCGTCGAGGGCAACGCCTACTTCCCCCGCGAGTCGGTGCGCGAGGACGTGCTGCGCCCGTCGTCGACGCACACGACCTGCCCGTGGAAGGGGCAGGCGTCGTACTTCACGCTCGAGGTCGACGGGCAGACCAACCGGGACGCGGCCTGGTACTACCCCGACCCGAAGGAGGCGGCGGAGCAGATCACCGGCCGGGTGGCCTTCTGGCGGGGCGTCGAGGTGCGCTGAACGACGAGGGCCCGGCCGCCGCGGCGGCCGGGCCCTCGCGGCCCCTCTGCAGGGGCCCGCCGCGAGCCTGCGAGTGGCGGGGGGCAGAGGGGTCCTTCCTCAGGAGCCGGGGCGGCCACCGGCGAGCTCGCGGGCGGAGGCGGCCTCGTCGGGCGCGAGGGCGGCGGTGCGCTCCTGGCGCTCGATGGCCCGGTGGTAGGTCTCCCAGGCCTGGTCGGGGGTGACGCCGAGCGCGCCGGCGATCTGCTCCCAGCTCGCCCCGCCGCGCAGCGCGGCGCGGAAGCCGGTCAGCTGGCTGTCGTGGGCCTTGCGGGCGATGACCTCGCCGAGCGCGAGGATCTCCAGGGACTCCGGCACGTCGAGGGAGGTCTGCTGGCTCAGCAGCGAGGTCCAGTCGTCGTCGTCGCGGTCACGGACGGTGTTGAGAGTCGTCGCCCCGGAGTCCCGCCGGCTGAGGAAGTCGAGGCGGGTGGCGGCCGTCTGGAGCGAGAACTCCTGCTCCAGGGCCTCGGGAGTGATCTGCATGTCCCCACCTTCCCCGAGGAGCCGGACGGTCGCGACCTGCTGCGACGCGGATCTCCCCCGGTCGGCGGAGGGCCCGCACCCAGGGTGGGTGCGGGCCCTCCGGAGCGTGCGGCCGGGCGTCACTTCTCCTTGACGCCCACGGCCTCCTTGGCCACCGCGGCCAGCGCCACCTGCGCGGCGCTGATCACGTCCGACCGGTTCTTGTGCGTCTCCTCGTAGCGGATCAGCACGCTGATCTGGTGCGGGTCGCGCAGCGCCTTGGCGGCCTCGGCGGCGTCCGGGGTGGACATCGAGTCGAAGCCCTTCACCGGCAGCTCGTCGGCGGAGACGTCGCCGAGCTCCTCGCGGGCCGCCCGGGCGGCGTCGGCGGCCTCCCGGTTGCCCTCGCGGTCGGCGACCCGCTCGGCCCGGCGCAGCGCGGCGCTCCGGCCGGCCCCCAGGGTCTCGCGGACGGCGCCGGCCAGGCCGCCGGCCGTGCTCGCGGCCTGCCCCAGCCCCTCGCCGACCTTCTGCCGCCGCTGCTCGGCGCTGTCGACCGCCTGGTTCACCCGGTTGGCGACGAAGCGGTACGGCGCGACGACGGCCCGGCTCGCGGCGCCGGCGACCTGCTGGAACGGGGTGGGCCGCAGCGCGGCGGGGCCGCCCAGCGCCTCCTCGGCCAGCACCACCTGGAGCCACTCGACGGTGGCCTCGTGGGCGGTGACCAGGCCCTCGGCGAGCCGGACGACCTTCTCCAGGCCGGCCTTCTGGCCGAGCACCTTCAGGTAGAGGGCGCGGTCGTGCAGCTGGTGCTCGAGCGAGAGGTCCTGCAGCAGGGCCTCCTCGATGGGCGCGGCCTGCTCGAAGGTGGCCTTGAGCACGGCGGCCAGCCGGCCGAGCGCCGGGGTGACGACGTCGGGCACGCCACCGAGCTCGCGCAGCTCCGCGGTGATCAGCCGGGTGCGCTCGGCGGCGTTGTCGGCGTTCTGGGTCAGCTCGCGGCGGACGGCGTCGGTCCGGGCCTGCAGCACCCGCGTCCGGGCGACCTGCTCCTCGGTCTGGCTGAGCAGGACGAGCGCGCGGAGCTGGTTGACGATCTGGGCGTTGTCGTTGTCGGTCACGGCGGGGACTCCAGCGATCGGGGACGACCTGACGCCCTCTTCCTGCCCCGCCGTCGGGCGCCGCTAACAACAGCAAGCGGATTGCTAGCAGTGAGGGCGGTCACACCTCCGGCGGCACCCAGTCGGCCGAGATGCCCAGCTGCTCCCCGATCGCCCGCATCTCCGCCTCGAACAGCGGGGCGGCGTCGGCCAGGGCGAACTTCAGGTGGCCGAAGACCTCCATGCAGACCAGCCCGTACAGGCGCACCCAGCAGGAGAGGAACACCGCCATCACGCCGAGCGGCAGCTCGACCGGCAGCGTGGTGCACCAGGCGCGCAGCTGCTCCTGGAAGTCGGGGGCGAGGTCGGCGTCGGCCGGGACCGGGAACGGCCGCCGGAAGTACACGGCCGCGAGGAGCGCGGCGAACACGCCGCCGAAGCGGCGGCCGGCGGCCGCGGCCGGCCCGTCGCCGGTCTCGTCGGGCACCACGCCGTCGGCCGCCGAGCCGAACAGCAGCCCGAACTCGGCCGGGTGGCCGACCGCCCAGGTGCGGAAGGCGCGCGCGGTGACCAGCAGCTGCGTGCCGGGCCGGGGCGGGTCGACGGCGTCGCGCGCGGCCTCCAGCCGGTCGCACAGCTCGTCGTAGAGGTCGGCCACCACCTGCTCCACGAGGTCCTCGCGGCTGGCGTAGTAGCGGTAGAGCGCCGGTGCGGTCAGCCCCACCTCGCGCGCGATGGCCCGCAGCGCCAGCCCGTCCGGCCCGTGCTCGACCAGCACACGACGGGCCGCACCGCGGATGTCACGCAGGGTCTCGGCGCGCAGCCGCTCGCGCCTGCCGATCGGCTCCGCCACGGCCGACCACCTCCCCGGGTTGACGCGAGTGAACGGTGTATGCAGAGTTATCGCCGTTCGCTAACACTGTTCACCCAGCCTACCGGGGAGAGGGAGGGATCGCCGTGTTCGAGGCCCTCGGACGAGTGGTGTACCGACGGCGACGGTGGGTGCTGGCGCTGAGCGCCGTGGCCGTCGTCGTCGCCGGCGTGTGGGGCACGGGCGTCTTCGGCCGGCTCACCAGCGGCGGCTTCGAGGACCCCGCCAGCGAGAGCGCCCGGGCCGCCGAGCTGGCCGTCCGGGAGCTGGGCCGCGACGCCTCCGACGTCGTCGTCCTGTACCGCAGCGACGACCTGACCGTCGACGACCCGGCCTACCGGGACGCGGTCGGTGCGTCGCTGGCCGGGCTCCCCGACGGCGTCGTCGAGCGGGCCACGACCTGGTTCGACACCGGGGCGGCGCCGCTGGTGAGCGAGGACCGCCGGTCCACCTACGCCGTGCTGACGCTGGCCGGGGACGCCGACGCCCGCACCGACGCCGTCGGGGTGGTCGAGGACGAGCTGGCCGCGCCGGGCCTGGAGACGTCGATCGGCGGCACCGCCACGGTCGAGCGCGACATCAACGAGCGGGTCAGCGCCGACATCGCCCGCGCCGAGATGATCTCGCTGCCGGTGCTGGCGGTGCTGCTCGTGGTCGTCTTCGGGAGCCTGGCCGCCGCGAGCCTGCCGCTGGCGATCGGCGTCACCGCGATCCTCGGGGCGTTCACCGCGCTGCGGGTGGTCAGCCTGTTCACCGAGGTGTCGGTGTTCGCGGTCAACATCGTCACGATCCTCGGTCTCGGGCTGGCGATCGACTACGGCCTGTTCGTGGTCAGCCGGTTCCGCGAGGAGGTGCGCCGGCAGGCCACCGTCGAGGACGCGCTGGCCCGCACGATGGCGACGGCGGGCCGCACGGTCGCCGTCTCCGGGATCACCGTGGCGCTGTCGCTGGCCGGGCTGGTGGTGTTCCCGCAGGTGTTCCTCCGCTCGATGGGCTTCGGCGGGGTGAGCGCGGTGCTGGTCGCGATGCTCGCCGCGCTGACCCTGCTGCCCGCGCTGCTGGCGGTGCTCGGCAGGCGGGTGGACGCGCTGTCGGTGCCGTGGCGCCGGCGGACGCGGGACGCGGAGCCCGGCCGCGGCGCGTGGGAGCGGATCGCCCGCGGCGTCATGCGCCGGCCGGTGCTGGTGACCGTCGCCGTCGTCGGGCTGCTGCTGGTGCTCGCACTGCCCTTCCTGCGCGTGCAGTTCGGCGCGATCGACGTCCGGGCGCTGCCCGCCGGCACGGAGAGCCGGGTGGTGGCCGAGACGATCGACCGGGACTTCCCGCCCTCGCCGTCGGGCCCCGTGACCGCCGTCGTCAGCCTGCCCGACCCGGTCGACTCCCCCGCCGGCGCCGCCGCGCTCGAGGGCTTCGTGGCCGACGTCGCCGCGCTGCCGGAGGTGGACGGCGCGTCGGTGACCGGGGCGGCCGGCACCACCGCGCGGGTGTCGGTGGCCTACGACGGCGACCCGGTCGACGCCGACGCCCGCGCGCTGGTCGCCGACGTCCGCGACGTGCCCGCGCCGCCGGGCGGCGAGGTGCTCGTCGGTGGCGAGAGCGCCGTGATGACCGACCTGCTGGACAGCCTCGGCTCGCTGTTGCCGTGGATGGCGCTGATCGTGGTCTCGACGACGTTCGTGCTGCTGTTCCTGGCCTTCGGCTCGGTGGTGCTGCCGGTCAAGGCGGTGCTGGTGAACGTGCTGTCGCTGGGTGCCTCGTTCGGCGCGCTGGTGTGGATCTTCCAGGACGGCAACCTGTCCGGGTTCCTGGACTTCACGCCGACCGGGTTCATCGAGGCGACCCAGCCGATCCTCGTGCTGGCCATCGTGTTCGGGCTGTCGATGGACTACGAGGTCTTCCTCATGTCCCGCATCCGCGAGCAGTACGACCTGACCGGCGACAACACCGCCGCCGTCGCCACCGGGCTGCAGCGCACCGGCGGGATCATCACCAGCGCGGCGCTGCTGCTGCTCGTGGTGATCGGGGCGTTCTCCACCTCGGGGATCACGTTCATCAAGATGATCGGCGTCGCGATGGCGATCGCGATCGTGGTGGACGCGACCGTCGTCCGGACCCTGCTGGTGCCGGCGACGATGCGGCTGCTGGGGCGGGCCAACTGGTGGGCGCCGGGGCCGCTGGGCCGGGTGTACGCCCGGTACGGGATCCGCGAGTCCGACGGCGAGGTGCCCCCGGCGCCGACGCCCCGGCCGCTGGAGCCGGCCGGCATGGCCTGACCGCTCCACTCGCACCGGCTCCGCGGGCCGCCGCGGAGCCGGTGCGGCGCCTCAGCGCGCCGGCGCCGGGGGGACCGGGGGCCGGCGGCGGGTCTCCAGCCGCAGCACCGGCTGGGTCAGCTGCGCCAGCGCGGCACAGCGGGCGCAGACCGGGCCGGGGTGGGTCTCGGCGGCGCAGGTGTCACACAGCACGCGGGTCTCCTCGCTCGGGAGTCCGTGGGGACTCGGGAGCCAGAACATGCCACCCGCCTCCGACGTCGCGCCCACCCGTGGGACGGGTGTGACGTCTCGTCAGCGATCCGTCATCGACGGCGGCGCCGCGGGGGCGGTCCCCCACCCCGGGCGGCGGCGCACGACGGCGGTCGCGACGGGTCGGGCGACGGGCGTGCAGGTGCATACCTGGCCGGCACAGCGGTGCGAGGTGCTCACGGGGACCTCCCGGGACGGTGGCCGCCGAGGATGGCGGCACCCCGTCGGCGGCGCGAGGCCCGGCGCACCGGTGGGACGAGACGTCACACGATCGACCCACCCCGTTCCCCCGTCCGGCATCCCCCGGCCGCCGGGGAGCGCGCATCCGCCGGATGTCGACCCGACGTCGTCTCGAGGCGCTGACGCCGGCGGCCGGCGAGTGGTCCCCTGCCGGGGTCACCGCGACTCGACGACCCCGGCGAGCGACCACTCGCCGCCGGGTGTCGACCCGCGGCCGTCTCCGGACGGCCGGGACAGCAGCACGTCGACAACGGGCAGGGCGTCAGCCGGCGAGCAGGTCCAGCAGCCGGTCGAGGTAGGGCACTTGCCCCTTCACCAGCTTGGCCCGGGCCTCGTCGACGCCGAACCAGGCGGCGCGGTCGATCTCCGGGAACTCCTGCACCCGCCCCGACCGCGGCGGCCACTCGACGGTGAACGTGTTGCTGACCGCGGCGTCCGCGTCGAGGTCGCCTTCGCCGGCCCACACGGTGAGCACCTTGCCGCTGGTCCGCAGCTCGCCGAGCGGCACCAGCGTCGTCGCCGGCACCGGGCTGCCGAGCTCCTCCTCGAACTCGCGGTGCGCGACCGCGAGCGGGTCCTCGCCGTCGGCGTACTCACCCTTGGGGAACGACCAGGCGCCGTCGTCCTTCCTCGCCCAGAACGGCCCGCCCATGTGGCCGAGCAGCACCTGCACGTCGGGCGCGCGCCGGTACAGCAGGACCCCCGCGCTCCGTCTCGGCACCGGCTCAGCCTGTCACGGGCAGCGCGGGCCCCGGTCGCCGTTGCCCCGGCCGTTGCCGCGGCCGTCCTGGCCGCGGCCGGGCGGGTCGGCGCAGGCGACCGGCAGCTCGGCGGGCGGCGGGAGGGGCGCGGCCGTCGTCGGAGCGGGCGTCGCCGATGGGACGGCGACCGGCACCTCGGCGACCACCTCCGGGACGGCGGCCGGGGAGGGCGCGGGCGTCGTGGGCGCGGCCGACGACGGGTGCGGCGACGCCGGGCGCGCGACGGGGTCGGTCGGGGCGGCGGTCCGCACGACGGGCGGCGCCGCGTCCACCGCCGTCCCCGTCACGGCCGGCGCGACCAGCACCGCCAGGCCGCCGACGGCGAGCAGCACCGCGAGCGCGCCGAGGACCGCGAGCCACCGCCGCCGGAACGCCGACCGCGCCGCCCGGTGCCGCGAGGAGGTGGGCAGCCGGTCCGTGTCGAGCCCGTCGGAGAGGTCGTCGAACAGGCCGTCGGAGAGGCCGTCGGAGGGCACGTCGGGCAGGGGCTCGGAGGCGCTGCGCACCCGGCTGAACGTACGGACGCGACACCCCTGATCCGGCCACCGACCCGCTCCCCCGTGCCCGCCCGGCAACGTCTCGGCCCTCCCGTCACACCCGCCCCAGACGCTCCACGCGGATGACCGGACCGGTCCGTCCGGGCCGGTAGACAGGACGCCATGAGCACCACGGACACCCGCCCGCATCCGCACGACGGGGTCCGGACTGCCGTGGCGATCTCGGCCACCAGCACGCCGGTGCTCTCCTACGCCCTCGCGCACAACCGCGTCCCGGTCGTGTCGCGGCTGGCGTTCACCAACCACGGCGCGGCGGTCCGCGGCGCCACCGTGCGCCTGGGCGTCCAGGACGCCGAGGGCCCCATCGGCAGCCCGGTCGAGCTGCTGGTCGACCTCGACGCCGGCACCACCACCGTGCTCAGTGACGTCGGCCTGGTCATGGACCCCGCCGCGATGCTGCAGATCGAGGAGCAGCGGCCCGGGTCGATCGAGATCGACGTCGCCGTGGACGGCGTGGACGTCGCCGGCACCGCCGTCCCGGTGCAGGTGCTCGCCGCCAGCCAGTGGCTGGCCACCCCCGTGCCGCTGGCGCTGGAGATGCTCGCCGCGCACGTGCTGCCCAACCACCCCGCGGTCACCGCGCTGCTGGCCGAGGCCGCCGCGGTGCTCGAGGAGCGCACCGGCGACCCGTCGGTGCAGGGCTACCAGGCCGGCCCCGAGCGGGTCGACGCGATCGTCGCCGCGATCGCCGCCGCCGTGCGGGCCCGCGGCATCCGCTACAGCGAGCCCCCGGCCAGCTGGGCCGACATCGGCCAGAAGGTGCGCACCCCCGGCGACGTCCTCGACGGCCGGGTGGGCACCTGCCTGGACACCGTCGTCGTGCTCGCCGCCGCCCTCGAGGCCGCCGGCGTCCGGCCGCTGCTGTGGGTGGCCGAGGGGCACGCCTTCCTCGGCTACTGGCGCGAGGAGCGCACCGCCGAGAGCGCGGCCACCACCGACGTCGCGCCGCTGGTCAACCTGGTCGACCTCGGCCTGGTGCGGCTGGTGGAGACGACGCTGCTGACCAGCCGCAGCGCCGAGGAGCCCGACGCCGACCGGCTGCACCGCGCCGCCTACGACGCCTGGCTGCCCGGCACCCTCGACCGCGTCGTCGGCGTCACCGACGTCCACCGCGCCCGCCGCGACGGCATCCTGCCGCTGCCCGCCCGCACCCGCGGCCCGGACGGCTCGGTGCAGGTCATCGAGTACCGCGCCGCCGAGCACGACCCCACCGCCCGCCCGTCCGGCCGGCACGCCGCCCCGGTCGCCGGCGGCCGCCCGGGCGTGCCGCCGCGGGTGCAGCAGTGGAAGAACAGCCTGCTCGACCTCAGCCTGCGCAACCGGCTGATCAACTACACCGAGGGCGCCGGCCTGCCGCTGGTCGTCCCGGACGCCTACCTCGCGGGCCTGGCGGACCTGCTCACCGGCGACGACGCCCTTACCCTGCTGCCGGGCGACCGGCTGGCCGCCGTGCACGTCGAGCGCGGCGTGCGCTCGGCCCGCGAGCTGCCGGTCGGCCTGCTCGGCGAGGCGCTGGTCGACCGCCGCACCGTGCACGCCGACGTCACCGAGGGCGGCTACCTGCCGCGGCTGCGCGGGCTGGCGCACCGGGCGCGGACCGTCCGCGAGGAGACCGGCGCCAACAACCTCCACGTCGCCATCGGCAGCCTGGCCTGGGAGCTCGACGGCCGCTCGCTGCGCTCGCCGCTGGTGCTGCTGCCGGTGGTCCTCTCCCCCGCCGGCCGCACCGGCGTCTACCGGCTCACCGCCGACGAGTCCTCCGCCGCCAGCCCCAACTGGTGCCTGCTGGAGAAGCTGCGCCAGGTGCACGGGCTGACCGTGCCGGGGCTGGACGGCGAGGGCGTCGACGTCGACACCGCGCTGACCGCCGTCCGCCAGGCGCTGGCCGACGCCGGGCTGCCGTTCCGCGTCGAGGCCACCGCCGACCTCGCCGTCCTGCAGTTCGCCAAGTACCGGCTGTGGCGCGACCTCGACGAGCACTGGGCCGAGCTCACCGCCAACCCGCTGGTGCACCACCTCGTGCACGCCCCGACCGAGGCGTTCACCGACCCGGTGCCGGCCGCGGCCGCCGACGTCGACCTCGACGAGCTGGCCGCCCGCTGCCCCGTCCCCGCCGACGCCTCGCAGCTGCGCGCGGTGGCCGAGGGCGTCGCCGGGCGCACGTTCGTGCTCGAGGGCCCGCCCGGCACCGGCAAGTCGCAGACCATCACCAACCTGCTCACCCGCGCGGTCGCCGACGGCAAGCGGGTGCTGTTCGTGGCCGAGAAGCGGGCCGCGCTCGACGTCGTCGCCCGGCGGCTCGAGGCGGTCGGCATGGGCCCGTTCGCCCTCGACCTGCACGACCGGGGCGCCCGCGCCGCGGAGGTCCGCGCCCGGGTGCGCGCGGCGCTGGACCACGCCGTCGCCGTCGACGAGCAGGGCCTGGCCGCCGACGGCGACGACCTGCGCGCCGCCCGCCGCACCCTGGCCCGCTACGCCCACCGGCTGCACGCGCCGAACGCCGCCGGGCTGTCCTACTACTCCGCGCGGACGGCGCAGCTCGCGCTCGGCGACGACGTCCCGCAGCTGCCGGTGCCGCAGACCTTCGCCGCCGCCGCGTCCGCCGCGACGCTGGCCGAGGTGCGCCGCGCGCTGGCGCTGCTGCCCGACGTCGCCGACCTGGTCCGCCCCTCCCCGCGGCACCCGTGGGCGTTCGTCGACACCGCGCGGGTCGACCTGCGCGCCGCCCAGGCCGCCGCCGCCGAGGTCGACGCCGCCATGCGCGCGCTGCCGGCCGAGGAGCACCTGGCGCGGGCGCTGCGCGAGGTGCGCACCCCCGGCGACCTCGACGACCTCGCCCACCTGCTGTCCGGTCCCGCGGTGGGTCTCGACGTCCTCGACGAGGTGCCGACCGAGCGCTGGACGACCGCGACGACGACGGTGCTCGGCGAGGTCGCCGCGTTCACCTCCGCGGTCCACCCGGGGCTGGAGCTGGCGACCTCCGAGGCGCTGGCGCTGCCGCTGGCCGACCTCTACGTCGCCGCCCAGACCGCGCAGGCCGCCCGCTGGTGGGCCCGCCGGCAGGGGCTGCGCGCGGTGCGGGCGCAGCTCGCGCCGGTGCTGCGCCCGGGCGTGACGGTCAAGCTGCGCGACGTCGCCGAGCTCACCGCGTCGCTGTGGCGGCTGCAGACCGCCGCCGCCGGCATCGCCGCCCGCGCCTCGGTGATCCCGGGGCTGTCGGTGCCGGCCGGCTGGAACCCGCTGCTGGAACCCACGCTGCTCGACGGGCAGGTCGCCTGGCTGCGCCGCGCCGGCGCGGTCGTCGACAGCGCCCGCGAGTTCGCCGTCGCGCTGCGCCGCTACGTCGTCGCCGGGCCCGGGCCGGACGCCGCCGCGGCCGCCGCCGTCGTCCGGCTGCGCGACGGGCTCGACGCCCTGCTGCGGGTCTGCTCCAGCACCCCGGCCGCGCTGGCCGCCTGGTGCGGGGACGACGGCGTGGTGCTGCGCTGGGCGATGACCCGCCCCGAGCGCGGCGTCGAGCACAGCGGGCTGATCTCGCTGCGCCGGTGGGCGGAGTTCCTCGACACCCTCGAGCCGCTGCGCGCCGCCGGGCTGACCGAGGCCCGCGCCGCGCTGGTGTCCGGCCGGCTGCCCGCCGAGGACGCCCCGCGCGCCTTCGAGCACGGCCTGGCCGCCGCGTCGACGGCCGAGCGCCGCGCCGCCACCGGGCTGGACGGCTTCGACGAGGCCGCGCACGGCAAGGCGATCACCCGGTTCACCGCCGCCTCCCGGGCGGTGCGCCGGCACCTGGCCGCCGCGCTGCCGGCCGAGGTGCTGGCCGGCCGGGACCTCCGCGACGCCGGCGACCGGCTCGGCGCGCTGCAGCGCGAGCTCGGCCGCTCCCGCCGCGGGCCGGGCGTGCGCGCGCTGCTGGCCGAGTACGGCGACCTGGTCACCGCGGTCATGCCGTGCGTGCTGGTCAGCCCCGACTCGGTGGCGCGGTTCTTCCCCGCCAAGGCCGGGCTGTTCGACCTGGTGGTCTTCGACGAGGCCTCGCAGATCCGCGTCGCCGACGCCGTCGGCGCGCTGGGCCGGGCCAGGGCCGCCGTGGTCGTCGGGGACAGCGAGCAGATGCCGCCGACGTCGTTCGCCGAGCCGGTGTCGGTCCTCGACGACGAGCTCGCCGAGCTGCTCGGCACCGCCGTCGAGGACGAGGAGTCGATCCTCTCCGAGTGCGTGCAGGCGCGGGTGCCGCGGCACTGGCTGTCCTGGCACTACCGCAGCCAGGACGAGTCGCTGATCGCGTTCAGCAACGCGCACTACTACGAGAACCGGCTGTCGTCGTTCCCGGCGCCCACCCATGGGCGCCCCTCGCCCGACGTCGACGGCCGCGGCATCTCGCTGGTCCGGGTGCAGGGCACCTTCCACCGCTCCGGCGCCGGCCGGCTGCTGCGGACCAACCCGATGGAGGCCAAGGCCGTCGTCGCCGAGGTCCGCCGCCGCTTCGACGCGGGTACGGGCGGAGATGCCACAGCGGTGCCGTCGATCGGCGTGGTGACCTTCAACGCCCAGCAGCGCGCCTACATCGAGTCGCTGCTGCGCGACGCCGGCGACGAGCGGCTGACCGAGGCGCTGGACCGCACCGACGGCGAGGGCCTGTTCGTCAAGAACCTGGAGAACGTGCAGGGCGACGAGCGCGACGTCGTGCTGTTCTCCACCGGCTTCAGCCCCGACGACCGCGGCGTGCTGCCGCTGAACTTCGGCCCGCTCAACCGGGTGGGCGGCGAGCGCCGGCTCAACGTGGCGATCACCCGCGCCCGGCGGCAGGTCGTCGTGTTCTCCTCCTTCGACCCGTCGGCGCTGCGCGCGGAGCAGACCTCGTCGCTGGGCATCAAGCACCTGCGCGCCTACCTCGACCTGGCCGCGCTCGGCACCGACGCGCTGCCCCGTGAGGCGCGGCGGCCGTCGGTGCCCGACCGGCACCGCGAGGAGATCGCCGCGGCGCTGCGCGAGCGGGGGCTGGCGGTGCGCACCGACGTCGGCCTGTCGGAGTTCCGCGTCGACCTGTCCGTGGCCCGGGCTTCGGCGCCGGAGAGCCCGGTCGTGGCGGTGCTGCTCGACGGCCCCGAGTGGGCGCGCCGGCGCACCGTCGGCGACCGCGACGGCCTCCCGGTCGAGGTGCTGTCGGGGATGCTCGGCTGGCCCGTGGTCGAGCGGGTGTGGCTGCCCTCGTGGCTGCGCGACCGCGACGCCGTCCTCGACCGCATCGTCGCCGCGGTGGCCGCGGTCCCCGGGCCGGCGCCCGCTGCCCCGGCCGCCGCGCCGGCCGTGGTGGACGACGTCCCGGCCCCCGTCGTCGAGCTCCGCGTCGCCGAGCACCCCGCCGCCGAGGCGGAGCCGGATCTCGAGCCCGAGCCGGAGCCCGCCGCCGAGCCGGAGGGCCGCGGACTGCCGACGCTGCGCTCGATGGTGTCGGCCGCGGTGACCGCGCTGCCGGTGCCGCGGCACGCGCCGGTCGAGGCGCCGGTGGTGACGACGCCGGTGACGCCGGTGCCGCTGACCGTCGTCCCCGACCCCGTCGAGGAGCCCGCTCCCTCGCCGGAGCAGCGGTTCCGCGCGTGGGCGCCCAAGCCCGCGGGCGACCGCAAGGTCCTCGACAACCTGGCCGACCCGCGCAACGCCCGCCTCGTGAAGCGGGTCCTGACCGCCGGGGTCAAGGCCGAGGGGCCGGTGCACCGCGACCGCCTCGTCCGGCTGGCCGCCGGCGCGTTCGGGCTGACCCGGGTGAGCGAGGCCCGCCGCGACGCGCTGCTGGCCCTGCTGCCCGCGGGCGCCCTCGACGGCGAGGTCGTCTGGCCGGACACGCTGGACCGGGAGACCTGGACCGCGTTCCGTCGCCAGGCCACCAGCACCGCGCGCCCGCTCGAGCAGGTGCCGGTGCAGGAGGTCGGCAACGCGATGGTCGCCCTGTGCCGCACGTCCGGCGGGCTGACCCAGGACGAGCTGTTCCTGCGCACCGCCGAGGTGTTCGGCTACCGCCGCCGCACGCCGTCGCTGGCACCGCTGCTCGCCGAGGCGCTGGCCCGGGTCACCGCCGCCGGCCGCGTCACCACCGGCGACGACGGCCGCCTCACCGCCTAGCCGACCTGTTCTGCGGGTCCTCGTGCTCTGCCCCCACGGGCGGGGCAGAGCACGACCGTCCGCAGGAGCACCCCCGGCCGCGGGCAGGATGGGGCACCGTGAGCACCGCCGGGACGACCGAGGCGACCGCGATCCGGGACTTCGCCGCCGACGTGCGGGACGCCGTCGGCCGGCTCGCCGGGGTCGCCGAGCGCACGCCGCTGCAGCGCAACGAGCGGCTGTCCGCGCTCACCGGCGCCGACGTGTGGCTCAAGCGCGAGGACCTGCAGGTCGGCCGCTCGTACAAGGTGCGCGGCGCGTACAACACGATCAGCCGGCTCGACGACGCCGCCCGCGCCGCCGGCGTGGTGTGCGCGAGCGCCGGCAACCACGGCCAGGGCGTCGCGTACGCCTGCCGGGCGCTCGGCGTGCGCGGCGCCGTCTTCGTGCCCGGCACGACGCCGCGGCAGAAGCGCGCCCGCATCCGGGCCCTCGGCGGGGACACGGTCGAGCTGGTCGTCACCGGCGACACCTACGACGACGCCGCGGCCGCCGCCGCGGCGCACGCCCGCACCAGCGGCGCCACGCTGGTCCCGGCCTTCGACGCCTGGCCGGTCGTCGTCGGGCAGGCGACCGTCGCGGTGGAGGTGCTCGACCAGCTCGGCGGCCACGCGCCCGACGTCGTCGTCCTGCCGCTCGGCGGCGGCGGGCTGCTGGCCGGCTGCGGCACCTGGCTCGCCCAGGCGAGTCCCGGCACCCGGCTGGTCGGGGTGGAGCCGGCGGGCGCGGCGAGCATGGCCGCGGCCCTGGCCGCCGGGCGGCCGGTCGAGCTGCCGGAGATCGACACCTTCGTCGACGGCGCCGCGGTCCGGCGGGCCGGCAGGGTCACCCATCCCCTGGTGCGCGACTGCGGCGCCGAGCTGGTCGCCGTCCCCGAGGGGCAGGTCTGCACCGAGATGCTCGACCTCTACCAGGTCGACGGGATCATCGCCGAGCCCGCGGGCGCCCTGGCCCCCGCCGCGCTCACCGGCGGCACCGTGCCGGTCGAGCCGGGGCAGACGGTGGTCTGCGTGCTGTCGGGCGGCAACAACGACGTCAGCCGGTACGCCGAGGTCATCGAGCGCTCCCTGGTCCACCAGGGGCTCAAGCACTACTTCCTCGTCGAGTTCCCGCAGGAGCCCGGCGCGCTGCGCCGCTTCCTCGACGACGTGCTCGGCCCCGACGACGACATCGTGCTGTTCGAGTACGTCAAGCGGGACAACCGGGAGACCGGCGCCGCGCTCACCGGCATCGAGCTGGGCACCGCCGCCGCACTGCCCGGCCTGCTCGACCGGATCGCCGCCAGCCCGCTGCGCATCCAGCACCTGGCGCCGGACTCCCCGGCCTACCGCTACCTCGTGCGCGGCGGAGGGCTGGGCTAGACCCGGGCCAGCCCCACCACGGTGACGTCGTCGGTGCCCGCCGGGTCCAGTGCCGCGACGACGCCGTCCACGACCTCCTGCGGCTCCCCGGCCAGCGTGGCCACCGCCGCGCGCACCGCCTCCAGGCCCTCGGGCAGCGGGCGGTCGCGCCGCTCGACCAGCCCGTCGCTGTAGAGCAGCAACCGGTCGCCGGCGTCCAGCCGCAACCCCACCTCGGGGTAGTCGGCGTCGTCGAGCAGGCCGAGCGCCGGCCCGCGGCCGTCGGCGACCAGCCGCGCGGCGCCGTCGTGGGCGTGCACGGCGGGCAGGTGCCCGGCGTTGGCCAGCGCCAGCGCGCCGCTGACCGGGTCCAGCTGCACGACCAGGGCGGTCGCCATCTCCCCTGGCAGCAGCGCGGCGACCAGGCGGTTGAGCTCGGCCAGCGCCGCGGCGGGGCCCTCGTCGCGCAGCAGCGCGGCGCGCAACGCGTGCCGCAGCTGGGCGGTCACCGACGCGGCGGTCAGGCCGTGCCCGGCGACGTCGCCGAGCACCACGGCCAGCCGGCCGCTGGGCAGCGGCACCAGGTCGTACCAGTCGCCGCCGACGACGTCGGCCTCGCTGGGCCGGTACCGCGCGCCGAGAGCGACGCCGGGCACCTTGGGCAGCTCCTCGAGCAGCAGGGTGCGCTGCAGCGCGGCCGACAGCCGGTCGTCCTCGCCGGCGCGGGCGAGCACAGCCGCGCCGAGGTGGCCGGCCAGTGCGCGGGCGGCGGCGACCTCGTGCTCGTGCCACGGGCGGGCGGTGCCGCGCACGGTCTCGGTCCAGCGGGTGAACGACCGGCGCGGGGACAGCCGCCCGTCGGTGACCTTCGACGTGTGCGGGTCGCCGCCCCAGCTGACCTCGCGCGGGGTCTCGGGGCGGAACCAGGCGAGGAAGTCGCCGCGCCCGCCGCCGACCTCGACGGCGAGCACGCCGCTGGCGTCCTCGGCGAGGTCGGCGAAGCCGGGCAGCGCGAGGGTGAGCCGGTCGGTCGCGCCGCCGGCCCGCAGCACCGCGGGGACGACGGCGGCGACCCGGTCGGCCGGCGGGGTGCGCCCGAGCAGGTGCAGCCGCCCGTCGAGGCGGACCGCGGCGCCGGCGACGGGCAGCAGGTCGAGCGCGGTGAGGTCGCCGTCGACGAGCGCGGCGGCGGGGGTGCGCGGCGTGCGGCCGATCGCCGACACCAGCTCCGCCTCCCGCTGCGCGACGGCGACCACCCGGTCGCGCTCGCCGGCCTCGACGGTGGTGTGCAGCAGCAGCGAGGCGGTGCGGCCGAGGAACTCCGCGGCGGTGCGGTCGGCGTAGGAGGGGCGGTGCGCGCCGCTGTAGCCGTGGCAGGAGATCAGACCCCAGAGCTTCCCGCGGTCGACGAGCGACACCGACATCGACGCGGTGACGCCCATGTTGGCCAGGTACTCCAGGTGCACCGGCGAGACGCTGCGCAGCATCGCGCCGGACAGGTCCAGCGGCCGCCCCGTCCCCGGCACCAGCGGCGGCTCCAGCGGCACCGGCGTGTAGGTGGCGTCGGGGATCAGCCGCATCCAGTTGGTCGCGTAGAGGGCGCGGGCCTGGGCGGGGATGTCACTCGCCGGGTAGTGCAGGCCGAGGAAGGGCTCGAGGTCCGCCCGCCGGTCCTCGGCGACCACCTCGCCGTTCCACTCGGCGTCGAAGCGGTAGACCATCACCCGGTCGAAGCCGGTCAGCGCCCGCACCTCGCGGGCCAGGACCGCGGTCAGCCCCTCCAGCGACGTCGGCGCGGACAGCCGCTGCAGCACCGTCGGCAGCCGCCGGTGCCAGGCCGCGCCGGCCTGCTCGGCGCCGGCGACCGGCTCCCACTCGGTGACCAGCAGGTCGCCGCTGCGGGACAGGACCAGGTCCAGCTCACTGCCGCCCGGCGCCACCCGCAGCGGGTCGGCCTCGGCGAGGTCCCCGGCCAGCGCCGCCCGCAGCCGGTCGAGCTCGGCGGGGGTGAGCAGGTCGGCCAGCGTGCGGCCGGTGGGGTCGGTGCCGAGGACGTCGGCGGCGTTGGCCGAGGCGACGACGACGGCGAGGTCGGGCTCGGTGACGGCGAGAAGCGCGCCGTGCGGCTGGATCGCCCCGGGGACCGCGATCGGCTCCTCCGCGCAGCGGGCGAGCGCCTCGTCGTCGACCGTGCGGCGGAGCGGGTCGGGAGCCGGGGACGGCGGGTGCGCGGCGGGGCTCTCGGTCGCGGTCATCGCGGCCGACCCTACGACCCGACCTCCCCGTCGGTCAGGCTCGCCGCCTCGACCACCGGCACCAGGCGGGACAGCTCCAGCAGGTCGATGACCAGCCGGACCGGCGTGTTCTCCCGCGGGCAGACCACCTGCAGCGCGGTGCCGGCCGCGGCGGCGGCCCGGGCGGTGCGGGCGAGCTGGCGGGCGCCGGAGGAGTCCAGGAAGGTCGTGTCGGTCAGGTCGACCACCAGCGCCCGCGGCGAGCGGGACAGCTCGGCCTCGACGCACTGCGCCAGCCGATCCACCGTCGCGATGTCCAGTTCACCGCGTACCCTCAGCGCGGGCCGCCCGTGCACCGCCACGCGGTCGACGGCGAACAGCACGATGGCTCCCTCGGTACTCGGAACGGACCCGAGGAGCGTACGCGCCGTCACGGGAGGGGGCTCGGCATGGACATCGCGTTCACCGTCCGGCTGCCCGTCGACGTCGACAGCGTGCCCTTCGTCCGCGGCCTGTGCCGGCAGGCGCTCGACCACCTGCGGATCGAGCGGGCCGTCGTGGAGGAGACGACGCTCGCGCTCACCGAGGCCTGCGCGAACGTCGTCCAGCACGCCGGGGACCACGCCGAGTACCAGGTGTCGGTGGAGATCGACCGGGCGCTGTGCCGGATCACCGTGGTCGACGACGGCACCGGCTTCGACCCCGAGGAGGCGGTCGCCCGGGCCGGTCTCGACGGCGAGCGCGGTGCGGGGCTCACGCTCATGCAGGCGCTGGTCGACCGGCTGGACTTCCGCCGCGACCCCGACGGCCGGCACTGCGTCAGCCTGGAGAAACGGCTGACCACCCGCCCGTCGCTGCGCCTGCTCGACCGCAACCGGCCCTAGGCCGTCCTCTCCCGCGGACGCTCGTGCTCTGCACACACCCGTGTGCAGAGCACGACTACGCGTCGAGGGGGTTGGCCCGCGCCCGGGCGGCGAAGCCGTTCGCGGAGAACCGCCCGGCGAGCGAGTCCGGCTTGCGGCGGGCCTGGTCCTCGAAGCAGGCGACGAACTCGCCGATGAGGCCCAGCCGCGGGTACTCGGCGAGGACGGCGGCGCGCAGGTCCGCGGGCCAGGCGTCCGGGTCGCGGCCGGAGATGTCGAGGCCGGTGGCCAGCTCCAGCAGGTGCCCCTCGGGGTCGGCGGCGACGTCGACCTCCGGCGCCATGTGCGCGACGACGATCTCCGCGACCCGGCGCCGCCGCGCGGCCGGCCAGCCCGCGCCCGCGGCGAACACCCAGCCGACCGCCCCGCCGGCCTCCTCGAACGGCAGGGTCGCGCTGTCGAAGACCGGCACCAGACCGAGGTCGTGGACCATCGCGGCGACGAACAGCAGCTCCTCGTCGAAGGCGATGCCGTGCCGGTGGGCGTGGTCGGCGGCCCAGAGGTAGGAGCGCAGGCAGTGGTTCACCAGCGCCGGTGAGCTGAACTCCTGCACCACCTCCCGCGCGAGGAGGCAGGCGGCGGTGTCGGGCAGGGCGGGGAGGGAGGCGGTCACGGTCGGCGAGTGTGCCGCCGCCGGGACCGCCGTCGGGCCCTGCTCCCCCGCCCGCCGCGCACCCTGGCAGGTCCGTTGCGGAACCCGGCAGGGACGGTGTCCTGACGAGGGCTGTCACGCCGAGGGCGTCAGCTCCCTCACCCGCTCGACGAGCCCGCCGGCGCAGGCGTCGATGAACCCGTCGGGGTCCGGGCCGACGTTCTGCAGGACGAGGTGGTCGAAGCCGGCGTCGACGTAGGGCTGCGCCTGCTGCAGGTGCTTCTCGAGGTCCGGCCCGACGGAGAACTGCCCCCGGATGTCGTCCTCCTTCACCGTCTGGCTGGCGGCGTCGAAGTTGACCGGGTTGGGGAGCTCGCTCATGACCTTCCAGCCGGTGAGCGCCCAGCGGCTGGTCCTCAGCGCCTCCTGGACGGCGGACTCCTCGTCCTGCGCCCACGCCATCGGCACCTCGGCGTAGAGCGGGCCCTTCCCGCCGGCGTCGCGGAAGGCACCGACCAGGTCCTCGCGCGGCTCGGTGGCGAACAGCCCGTCGCCGTACTCGGCGGCCAGCTGCGAGGCGTTGGGCCCGCCGCTGGCCACCGCGATCACCGGGAGCTCGTCGGGCAGGTCGAAGACCTGGGCGTCCTCGAGCTGCAGGTACTTGCCCTCGAAGGTCTGGTAGCCGCCCTGCCACAGCTGCCGGATGATCTGCAGCGCCTCGCGGAGCATCTCGTGCCGCACGTGCACCGCCGGCCAGCCGGTGCCGACGACGTGCTCGTTGAGCCGCTCACCGGCGCCGATGCCGAGGGTGAACCGGCCCTCGGCGAGGATCTGCACCGTCGCCGCGGCCTGGGCGATGACCGCGGGGTGGTACCGGATGATCGGGCACGTCACGCCGGTGACCAGGCCGATCCGCTCGGTCTTCGCGGCCATCGCGCCGAGCATCGACCAGGTGAAGCCGCTGTGCCCCTGGACGTCGAGCCACGGGTGGTAGTGGTCGCTCATCTCGACGAAGTCGAAGCCCGCCTCCTCGGCCCGCACCGTCTGGCGGACGATCTCCTCGGGCGGGAAGGCCTCGGTGGCGAGCTTCAGTCCGACCTGCATCGCGCGCGTCCTCACTGTCGGGTCCAGCGGTCGCACGAGGGCTGCCCGGGCCCCGCGGAACGGAAACGGCACGCCGGATTCCCGGACCGCCGGTGCCGGCGGCCCGGGAGGTGCCTCCCCGGCTCAGCCCGGGACGACGTCGAGCCGCAGGCCGAGCTGCTGCAGGAGGGTGAGCTGGTCGAAGTAACCGACCACGCGCGTGATGCCCGCCGGCCCGGTCTCGATCAGGTCGACCCCGGTCAGGTCGACCCGGCGCTCGGTCGGCGCCGGCAGGCCCGGCAGCACGCCGCTGTTGGTGCCCTGCAGGCGCCAGCGGACGTACGCCCGGGAACCTTCGCCGATGACGTCCTCGACGGTCAGCCTCAGGTCCGGGAAGGCCGCGAGGAAGCCGGAGACGAACCCGGCGACCGCGCCCTTCGGGAGGGGCTCCGGCAACGAGGGGTCGGTGTAGACGCCGTCGTCGGCGAAGGTCGCGGCGACGGCGTCCCCGTCGTGGTCCTGCCAGCCGCGCAGGTACCGCTCGGCCAGCTCGGCGGCGCCGAGTGTCGTGGTCATCCCGGTCTCCCCTCGGTCGGTGGACGGGCACCGCGGCGCGGACGGGGGCCGCCGCGCGCCACGGCGGGTGGTCGCGCGAGGGTGCCGAGGCTAGTGCCGCGCGGCTCGGAAGCCGAGGGAGTTCCCCGCCGTGGGGTCCACGGGTAATCCGGTCGCGCCGCGCGAGCCGAGCGCGTTGACTGCCCCGGCCCGAACGGCAGAGACGGCCATTTCTGCCGCCATCCCTGGAGACGGAAAGGACCATGGAGGAGATCAGCGAGCGCCTGCTCAGCTGGGCGTCGATCCTCGAGGACGCGACCCGCGAGCAGGCCGAGCGCACCGCCTCGCTCCCGTTCATCCACCCGCACGTGGCGCTGATGCCCGACGCCCACCTGGGGCTGGGCGCGACCGTCGGCTCGGTCATCCCGACCGACGGCGCGATCATCCCGGCGGCGGTCGGGGTGGACATCGGCTGCGGGATGATGGCCGTGCGCACCCAGTTCACCGGCGACGACGTCCGCGGCCGCAACCTCGCCGTGCTGCACGAGCAGATCGCCCGCGCCGTGCCCCTGTCGGCCGGCCGCGCCAACCGGAAGGTGCGCGAGACGGCCGCGCCGCGGATCGAGGAGCTCCGCGCACTGCCGGGCGCGGACCAGGCCGACGGCGTCGTGCGCGACTGGCCGCTGCAGCTCGGCTCGCTCGGCTCGGGCAACCACTTCATCGAGGTGTCCCTCGACGAGGCCGACCGGGTGTGGCTGTTCCTGCACTCGGGCTCGCGCGGCGTCGGCAACAAGCTGGCGTCCACGCACATCCGGGTGGCGCAGGAGCGCACGCGGGCCCGCGGCGTCGCCGTCCCCGACCGCGACCTCGCCTACCTGGAGGAGGGCGAGCCGGAGTTCGACGCGTACATCGAGGCGCTGCACTGGGCGCAGCGGTTCGCCGCGCTCAACCGCGAGGAGATGATGGACCGCGTCGCCGACCAGGTGTCGCGGTTCCTCACCGAGGAGGTCCGGCGCGAGCAGGTGGTCCAGTGCCACCACAACTACACCGAGCGGGAGACCCACTACGGCCGCGAGGTGTGGCTGTCCCGCAAGGGCGCGATCGCCGCGCGCCGGGGGCAGTGGGGGCTCATCCCCGGCTCGATGGGCGCGGCGTCCTACGTCGTCGTCGGGAGGGGCGACGCCGCGTCGCTGACCTCGGCGCCGCACGGCGCCGGGCGGGCGTTCTCCCGGTCGGCCGCGCGCAAGCGGTTCAACCGGGCCGACCTCGACCGGCGGATGGCGGGCATCGCCTGGGGCCGCTCGGACGCCTTCCTCGACGAGCACCCCGAGGCGTACAAGGACATCGACGTCGTCATGGCCGACGCCGCCGACCTGGTCGAGGTCCGGCACACGCTGCGCCAGGTGGTGAACGTCAAGGGCGACTGAGTCCCCTGCCGCGTGCTCGTGCTCTGCCCCGCCGGTGTGGGCAGAGCACGAGCACGCCGGAGCACCCACCCGAGGAGCCCGCCGACTTTCCGTGCCACCTGGGCTCCAGCAGAGTGACGGCGTGACGACGTCGATCGAGGCCGCGGCGCTCGAGCAGGTGGCGCCGGGGGTCTTCGCCTACGTGCAGCCCGACGGCAGCTGGATGATCAACAACACCGGCGTCGTCACCGGCGACGACGGCACGGGGCTGATGGTGGACACCACCTCGACCGAGGCCCGCAACCGCGCGCTGCTGGCCGCCGTCGGGTCGGTGGCGCCGGGCCGGCTGCGGGCGCTGGTGAACACCCACCACCACGGCGACCACACCTTCGGCAACTGGCTGGTGCCCGCCGAGACCCCGGTCGTCGGGCACGTGCACGCGCGGGAGGACCAGCTCGCCGCCGGGCTGCTGGCCGCGCAGGTGCTCACCGGCCCGGACTACGGGCACCTGGAGGTGCGCCCGCCCGACCTGACGTTCACCGGCGGGCTGACGTTGCACCTCGGCGAGCGGGCGGTGGAGCTGCACGCGGTCGGGCCGGCGCACACCCGCGGCGACGTCGTCGTCTGGCTGCCGGCGCAGCGGGTGGCCTTCGCCGGCGACGTCGCGTTCGCCGGGGGTCAGCCGTTCCTCGCCGAGGGCAGCGTGGCCGGCTACCCGCGGGCGGTCGAGGCGCTGCGCGCGCTGCAACCCCACGTGCTCGTGCCCGGGCACGGCCCGGTGTGCCGCGGCGAGGAGGTCCCCCGGCTGCTCGACGAGCTCGCCGGCTACGCCGCCTTCGTCGCCGCGACCGCGCGCGAGGGGCACGCGGCCGGGTGGTCGCCGCTGGAGACCGCCCGCCGGCACGCCGACAACCCCTACGCCGGGTGGCAGGAGTCCGAGCGGCTGGTCGGCAACCTGCACCGGGCCTACGCCGAGCTCGACGGCCGGCCGCCGGGCGAGCGGCTGCCGCTGGCCGAGATCTGGCCGGACATGGTGGCGTTCCACGGCGGCCCCATCGGCTGCCGGGCGTGAGGGAGGAGAGCTGATGCGCTGGGTCACCTACGTGTCGCCGTCCGACGGCGCGGAGCGGGCCGGGCTGCTGCGCGACGGGCAGGTGCACGGGTTCGACGCCGCGCTGGCCGACCTGCTGCCCGACCTCGCCGCGGCGGCGGAGCGCACCCCGGCCGAGGTGGTGCCCGAGGACGGGCTGGTACTGCGCGCACCGGTGCCGCGGCCCCCGTCGGTCCGCGACTTCCTGTCCTTCGAACAGCACGCGCGCAACGCCGCGGCCGCGTTCGGCCGGGAGGTCTCGCCGGTCTGGTTCCGGCAGCCGGTCTTCTACTTCACCAACCCGGCGGCGGTGCGCGGGACCGGCCAGCCGGTGCCGGTCTCCCCCGGCTCGGCGGCGTTCGACTACGAGGTGGAGGTCGCCGCGGTCGTCGGCCGGGCCGGGTCGGACCTCACGCCGGAGCAGGCCGAGGCCGCGATCGCCGGCTACACGGTGTTCGTCGACTGGAGCGCCCGCGACGTGCAGGGCGTGGAGTCACAGGTCGGCCTCGGCCCGGCCAAGGGCAAGGACGGCGCGACGACGCTCGGCCCCGTCCTGGTGACCCCCGACGAGCTCGAGCCGTACCGCTCGGGCGCCGGCTACGCGCTGCGGATGGCGGCCGCGGTCGACGGCGTCGAGCAGGGCGGCGGCAACTGGGCCGACATCCGCTGGTCGTTCGGGCAGATGCTCGCCTACGCCTCGCGCGGCACCGAGCTGCGGCCCGGTGACGTCGTCGGCAGCGGCACGGTCGGGACCGGGTGCCTGCTGGAGCTGCGGTCGCTGCACGGCGAGGAGCGGCACCCGTGGCTGCGGCCGGGCGTGGAGGTCGCGGTGACCGTCGAGCGGATCGGCACGGTGACCGCACCGATCGTCGCCGGCCCCGACCTGGTCCCGCTGGGTCCCGCGGCGGCCGCGCGGGCCTAGGGCGGAGCCTGCCCGCGCTCCGGGGCCACTGTGACCCCGGAGCGCGGACACGCGCCGGTTCAGTCCTCCGCCCGGCCCATCCCGGTGCCTTCGGCGGCGCCGGGGAAGCCGGGGCGGTCTCCGCTCCCCATGGGCCCCTGGGCAGCGCGGGGTCCCTGCTCGGGTGCGTCGTCGGCGACGCCGTTCTCGTCGGGGTGCTCACCCGGCAGCACGTGGTCGTCGGTGCGGCCGTCGGAGCCGCCGTTCGGCGGACCCTGGGTCATCGCGGACCTCCTCAGCCGTGCTCCGACCGGACGGCTGGGCTCGCCCCGGTCGGAGCACGGGGTACCCGTCCCGCCGCCCCGGACACGGCTCGGGCGGTCGCCGTCCGCTCGGGGACGGGTGGTCAGGGGCAGCTCTCCTCGAGCTTCACGACGCCGAGGTCGATGGCGCCCTCGACGTCGCCGGTGACCCGCTGGCCGGCCGGGACGTTCTGCGTGCAGACCTTCCAGTTGGCGTCGAGCACCTGGTTGCGCGTGCCGAGCAGGTCATGGGACAGGCTGAGGAAGACGCCGTGGGTCTGGATCAGGTCCTGGGCGTCCTGCAGGGTCATCCCGACCACCGACGGCATGGCGAAGTCGACCACCGGCGCGGCCGACGTGGTCGGGGTCGCGGTGGTGCTCGGCACGACGGCCGGCGGCGGGGCGCTGGAGACGGGCGGGACGGCCGGCTGCGGGCTCGGCGTGGCGGTCACGGTCTCGGTGACCGCGGTGGTGCTCGCGGCCGCGGTCGCCGGCTCGTCGTCGTCGCCGCCACCGAGCGCGGCGCCGATGGTGCCCACGACGAGGACCAGCGCGAGGACGGCGAACCAGGGACGCAGGTAGACCGGCGTCTCCTTCTCCTCCGGAGGCGGGGGGAGGAATCCGGGCAGCGGGCCCTGCGGCGGCTGCCAGGGCTGGCCGGGCGGCGGTCGGGTCATCGGGACACCCCGTCGTGCTGGAGGGACCCGCGGCGGGCGCGGCGGCACCGCTGTCGCGGGAGGAACCGCGGGAGCGTGCCACGGGGGGACACCGGTCCCCGGGACATCCGGGACGGCGTCGTCGCGGAACGGTCACGGGACGCCCCCGTCGCCCCGCCGGTCTCCCCGGACACGCCGCGGCCCCCGTCCCGGGCCGGGACGGGGGCCGCGATCGATCGGGACCGCGGGTCAGTAGCCGCGACCGGACTGGCCCTTGCCGCCCTTCGCGTTCTTGGCCTGGAAGTCGCGGACGAACTGCTTGATCTTGGCCTGGTTCTGCGGCTTCCGGAGCTCCTGGACGACCTTGGCGGCGACGCCCGAGGCGATCAGGTTCCTCATCATCCCCATGGGGGGCTCCCTCCTCTCGGTTACTGCATCGGGTGCCCCGACAACGGGCGGCGCAACCGTCGCGATCCCGGCTGTGTCCCCCGATCCGGTCGTGGCGGGTCGTTGACGGGCTGTACGGGCACACCGCCGGCTCCTTTCTCCTCCGCCGCGGCGTGTCGGCGCCGTCCCTCCGGATCTCGCACGGCGGGGGCGCCGGCTCCGGTCCTGGTGAGGCGGGCGATTCGGATCCGCTGCCCGCGTCAAGTCCGCGACCGGCGTCCGGGCGTGGCGCGACTCCGGTCCGGTTGAGTGCTGCAACCCCCGTCCCTACCGTCGTCGCGGTCCGGCCGGGACCCACCGTCACGCCCCCTGTGTGACACCCGCCGGACACGCCGAACCGGACGCCGGCAACTCAGCCGGCACCGGGCCGGGGACCCACGTGAGCACTGGGGTGAAGCGCGCTCCGTCGCGCCGGGCGACTCCTCCGTCCGAACCCGTCAGCTAACCCGGTAGGCGATCGCGGAGAACAGGAGAACCGTCGTCGATGACGACTGCACGCACGTCCACCGCCCGTCGCTCGTTCCGCGGCATCGCCGTCGCGGCCATCGCCGGAGCCGGCATCGCCCTGTCCCCCCTGCCGGCGTCGGCCTCCACGGGCGGTGGCGGTACCGGGACGGTCGCCGCCGCACCGGCGCCCGCTCCCAACGGGGCGGCCCAGACGGCCGTCGACACCGCCCTCGCGCAGGTCGGTGACCGCTACGTCTACGGCGCGACCGGCCCCGACAGCTTCGACTGCTCGGGCCTGACCAGCTACTCCTACCAGGCGGCGGGCGTCTCGATCCCGCGCACCTCGAAGGCCCAGTCGACGTTCGGCACCCCGGTGGCGAAGGCCGACCTCCAGCCGGGTGACCTGGTGTTCTTCTACAGCCCCGTGTCGCACGTGGGCATGTACATCGGCAACGGCCAGATGGTCCACGCCTCGACCGCCGGCAAGCCGGTGGCCGTGGTCGACCTGGACTCGATGCCGGAGTACGCGGGCGCGCGCCGCGTCGCCTGACGCACGGAACGGTGCCCCCGGCCGGCTCGCCCGGCCGGGGGCACCGACCCATCCTCGGGTGGTGACCGCCGCCGATCCCCCCTGGCCGCGGCCGGCCGGCTCCGGTCCGGTGGTGGCGGTCGGCAAGCTCGTCGCCGACCAGCTGCTCGTGCTCTCCGCACCCCTGGTGATCGGCGGCCAGCAGCGCGTCGGGCGGACGACGACGGCCGGCGGCGCGCCCGCCAACGTCACCGCCGGCGTGGCCCGCCTGGGTGCGCCCGCGCGGCTCGCGGGCTGGGCCGGCGCCGACCCGCTCGCCGACGGGCTGCTGGCCGGTCTCGCCGGGCGCGGCGTCGAGATCGCGGTGGTCCGCCGCGGCCGCGCGCCGCTGGCGACGGTGCTCGTGCACCCCGACGGCGAGCGCACGGTGCTGACCGACCGCGGGGAGGGCGGCCTGGAGCCGGCCGACGTCCGCCGGGAGTGGTTCGCCGGCGCGGCCGTCGTCCACCTCGACGGCTACGACCTGCTGCGCTACCCCGACGCGGTGCGGGCCGCCGCCGACACGGCGCACGACCTCGGGGTGCCGGTGAGCGTGGACGTCGCCGCTGCCGCCCGGATCTCTGCCCACGGCGTGGGTGCCTACGCCGACCTGCTCACCGGGCTGCGTCCGGACGTGCTCTGCTGCAACGCCGCCGAGGCCAGCGCCCTGGGTCTGGACGGCGACCGGCCCGCCTGCGCGCCGCCGCTGGTGCTGGTTCACGCCGGCGCTGCCCCGACTCGGGTCGTCACGGTGGCGGGCACGGTGGAGGTGCCGGTCGAGCCGCTGCCCGCAGGTGGGCTCCGCGACACGACGGGCTGCGGCGATGCGTTCACGGCGGGGCTGTTGACCGGCTGGCGCGCGGGTGCGTCCGTGCTGGACGCCGTCCGGGCCGGTCATGCGGCGGCCGCCGTGGTGGCCGGAGTGATCGGCGCTCAGCCGCCGCAATCGGGCCGCTGACCTGCGGATTCATGCTGCGTGCGAGTGTCGGATCGGCTAGACTTCGATCATGTGTTCGGAGGAGCCGGGCGGCGGTGACGTCCTCGACGACGTCGCTGCGCTGGTCGCCGAGCGCCACCGGATCGACGCCCGCCTGGCGCGGGCGGTGCGGGCCGCGGAGCTGTCCCAGGCGCCCGAGCGGGACGGGCTGAGGTCGATGGCCTCGTGGCTGCGCGGGCACTGCCGGCTGTCGACGGTGGAGGCCTCCCGGCTGGTGCGCAACGGCCGGGCGCTGGAGCACCTGCCGGCGCTGGCCGAGGCGCACGAGACGGGGCTGGTGTCGGCCGAGCAGGTCGCGGTCGCGGCGCGGGCGGTGACCCCCGAGCGGCTGGCCTCGGCGCTCGAGCAGGGCGTGGACCTGGCGGTGATCGACGCGGTGCTCACCGGCGTGGCGGTCGAGCGGCAGCACTCCGATCTGGTCCAGGTGGTGCAGCACTACTGCAACGACCTCGATCCCGACGGGCCCGAGCCCGACCCGACCGAGGGCCGGTCGCTGACGCTGGCCAGGCACGCCGACGGCTCGCTCTCCATCCGCGGGCACCTGGACGCGGTGGGCGGGGAGAAGCTGCAGACCGCGCTGGAGGCGCACGTGCAGGCCGACCGCCCCGCCGGGGACGACCGCACCCGCGCCCAGCGCCTCGGGGATGCGCTGGTCCAGGTCGCCGACAACGTGCTGGCGGCCGGGAGCCTGCCGCTGCTGCGCGGGCACAAGCCGCACGTGGTGGCGCGGATCGACCTCGCTGACCTGGCCGCTCCGGGCACCGGTCGCAACGCCGCCACGCTGGGCTCGGGAGTGACCATCTCCGCCGCCCGCGCCCGCTGGCTGGCCTGCGACGGCACGATCTCCCGGGTGGTGTTCGGTCCCGACGGGGTACCGCTGGACCTGGGCCGGGAGCAGCGGCTGGCCAGCCCGCACATCCGCCGCGCCGCCGAACTCCGCGACGGCGGATGCGTGTTCGCCGGCTGCGGCGCCCCGACCTGGTGGTGCGACGTGCACCACCTGGTGCACTGGATCGACGGCGGCGACACCAGCCTGGAGAACTCGGCGCTGCTGTGCGAGCGCCACCACACGAAGGTCCACCACGGCTTCCGCGTCGAACGACAACCGACCGGCACCTGGCGCACCTACCGACCCGACGGGTCGGCGATCACCGTCCCGACCCCACTCCTCGCCCCTGTCGCTTGACGCGTCCGGACTACGCGGGGTCCAGGCTCCGACCGAATCAGAGGACCGTCCTCTCGTTCAGTCGTTCCTGCGCATGCACCGGCAAGGCGACGTCGATGAACAGCTCACTCAATGCGTAGTAGCCACCGCGGACCGAGCGAGCATCAACGATGGCGTGAGCCGTGGCTGTGTCCAGCTCCAGCCGGGACGCGATGACGGCCGCAGGGGCGGTGTTGATGTCGACGAGGCCGCCGTCGTCGTATCCCCGCCCGAGATCGGGACGACCGATCCCCAGTTCGCGCGCCAAGGCCGGGTCCCGCATGAACAGCGAGCGCGCCTCGTCCCTCCGACGTCGTGCTTCGAGCGCGCGCGTCATCGCAGGGTCCGCCCCGATCAGTGCGAGCTCGCGTTCGTAGACGTGACTGCGCAACCGCTGCAGACGGAAGCACGCGACGACCAGCAGAACCAGGACGACGAACGCGAGCGCATCGTTCAGCCACTCGGGCCCGGCCCCCGCGGTCCTCCCGGGACGATCGTCGGACAGCAGGTTCCCTGCCAGGATGAAAGCGACGCCCCAGCCGCTGTAAGCGATGGCCCAGAGACGTGCAGATGCATCGCGCAGTCGACCCGCTGCATGCCAGAACGGGATGGCCGCGAAGACGCCGGCCGAGAACACGGTGACGAGGAGGTACCAGCTGCCGGGCCCGCGCCAGGCCCGGACGCCACCGGGTCGTTGGGATGTCATTCCTCTCCCTGCTGTGGATCAGTACTTGACGCCGAGGAACCGCTCGGCGCAGCTCATGCACAGGCCGGTGTTGTCGTGGACGTGCTCGCGGGCGTTGACCTCGCGGCACATCGGGCACCAGCGGAACGTCCGACGGCGCCGACGGGCGATCTCCTCGGCTGCCGCGGCGAGGACCTCTGGCTCGAAGAGGACCTCCTCCGCCTGGAAACTCCGGTCGGCGACGAACTCCCACACCAACGGCCACACCCCGTGCCACCGGGGTTCGGGACGAGCGAGAGTGAAGACGAAGCCGTCCCAGCCGACCGCCACCTGCGCCGGCCGCCCGGAGACGAACCAGCGCTGGTACCCGAGGAGTTCGGGCCCCACGGGACTCGACGTGTCGACCTCCTGCCAGCCGGCACCCAGCGCCCGCACCAGAGCGCTGACCGGCACGCCGAGCAGCGAGGCCAGTGCGGCGTCGTCGGACGTGGACGGCTCGGGCTCCCGGTCGTCCGGCAGGTCGGCGCTCACCGCGCCATCTCGGCCAGGCGGCACATGGCGTTGACCTGGCGCAGTTGCTCCGGCGTCCGGACCGCGGCGTCGAGCAGCAGCGGGCTCATCACCACCACCGCCAGCGCCTTCGCCCGCGACACCGCCACGTTGAGCCGGTTGAGGTCGTAGAGGAACGACACCCCGCGCGGCGCCTCGTCGGCCGACGTCGACGTCGTCGAGTAGACGACGACCGGCGCCTCCTGCCCCTGGAACCGGTCGACCGTCCCGACGCGCGCCCCGTCGGGCAGCAGCGAGCGGATCAGCGCCACCTGGTTGTTGTACGGCGCGACGACGAGCACGTCGTCCGGGCCGATCGGCCGCTCGGCGCCCTCGGCGTCCACCCAGCCGACGCCCTGCAGCGACTCCCAGACCGCGGCCACCTCGGCCGCCTCCTCCATCGAGGACGCCGACGCGGCCACCGTGTGCTCCACGTACCGCACCGCCAGCCCGGCCCCGGACACCAGCCCGCCCGGCCGCACCGTGATCCGCTCCCGCAGCGGCGCCGACTCCAGCCGGCCTTCGTACGCGAGGTCGGACACGAACGCGGTCAGCGCCGGGTGCATCCGGTAGGTCGTGTCGAGGAAGACGCCCCGGCCGACCGGCACGGTCGGGTGCCCCTCCAGCAGGTGCTCCAGCGCCGAGAGCCCGGACTCGCCGGGGTGCACGCCCTGCGTGGGCTGGGCCAGCTGCTGCGGGTCACCGAGCAGCACCAGCGACCGGGCCGAGCGCGCCACCGCCACCGCGTTGGCCAGCGAGAACTGCCCCGCCTCGTCGACGACGAGCACGTCGACGGCCTCGGCGAGGTCGGGCTGCGTCCAGAACCACGCCGTCCCGCCGACCAGCGACACGTCGCCGTCCAGCAGCCGGGAGGCGACCTCCCTGCCGTCCTTCGACCACTCCACGCCCGGCGCGCCGCAGGCCTGCTTCTCCTCGCACTTCTGCAGCGCCGGCCGGCCGACGGCGGACAGCACGTTGCCGATCACCGCGTGGGACGTCGCCGTGACGCCGACCTTCTTGCCGGCGTCCAGCAGCGCCCGGATCAGCCGCGACGCCGCCCGCGTCTTGCCGCTGCCCGGCGGGCCCTGCACCGCGAGCACCTCGCCGTCGAGCCGCAGCCCGAGCCGGACGACGGCGTCGCCGGCCTCCTCGTCCGGCAGGCGGCGGCAGTCGGCCGGCACCCGCCGCTCGAGCAGCGCCTGCCCGAGGCAGTCGCGCCCCTCGAGGACGTCGGACGCGGTCGCGGCGATGGCCGCGCGCATGCCCTTGTCGTCGAGCGGGCCGCTGGGCCCGAGCCCGCGCGGGGTCGCCGGGACCTTGGCCGTCTTGACGACGACCCGCCCGGCGACGGCGTCCAGCGCGACGACGGTCCCGACGCTCACCCGCTGGTCGACGTCGACCGCCGTCGACCCGACCGCGAGCTTCGTGTCCTGCGGCGGGAAGCGGTACTCGTAGAGCTTCGAGCGCTTCTCCTGGCCGACCTCGACGGGCGCGGTCAGCCGGCCGAGCGCGGTGCCGTCCTCGACGAGCGCGTCGTCGTCGAGCTCCTTGCGGGCGAAGTACTCCCACCAGCCGGGGCGGGCCTCGCGGCGATGCCACTGCACGAGGTCGCCGAGCAGGCCGTGCCCCGCGTCCTTGAGCCGATCGACCAGTGCCAGCTCGGCGAGGTCGGACTCGGTCCGCTCGGTCGGGCCGGTGGCCTCCGACACCAGTGGGCGGTCCTGGCCGCCGAACTCCCGCTCGAGCTCCTCGCGCTGGGTCTCCAGCCAGTCGTGCAGCTCGCGGGTCGAGTCGACGTCGTCCTTGTTGTAGTCCTCGATCGCCTTCAGGCGGGCGTCGTCGCGGTCGGCGAGCCACTGCTCGTAGGCGATGACGCTGCTCATCGCGTCGGCGACGTCGCCGGTGTGCTGCCGGCCGTAGAACGCCTCGACCTTCTTGATCGAGTACGAGCCCTTGCTGATCCGCATCGACTGCTTGACGACCGGATAGAGGTCGACGAACCGCTCGTTGCGCAGCAGCTCGTCGAGCTCCGCCTCGCGGACGCCGTACCGCCCGGTCAGCCGCTTCAGCGCGCTGACCTCGTAGGCGGCGTAGTGGTAGACGTGCATGCCGGGGTCGGCGTCCCAGGCCGCGATGATCAGGCCGATGAGGTCGGCGACCATCTGCTTCTCGGCGGCGGGGTCGTGCGCCCACAGCGCGGTGAAGCTGCCGTCCCGCCGTCCGACGCCGGCCAGGTACTCCAGGCCTGCGCCGTCGGCGGAGTGCGGGTCGCCCTCGAAGTCGAGGTAGAGGTCGCCGGGACTGGGCGCGGGCAGCCGCAGCAGGCCAAGGTCCTTGACCGGCGGGAGCAGGGTGCGGCTGGGGACGCCGGTGCGGCGCTCGTCGAGCTGCTGGCGCGCCTGCTCCTGCACCCGGGTGCGGGTGGCCGCGCCGATGCGGGTCGCCTTGAGCGTCTCGGGCGAGGCGTCGGCCAGCTGCTCGAGGGTGGTGATGCCGGCGGCGCGCAGGGCGTCGCGGGTGTCGCGGCGCATGCCGGCGACGAGGCTGAGGTCGTCGGCGTCCTGCAGCTCGGCGTCGCACTTGGGCTTCCACGTGCACTGGCTGCAGTAGGGGCCGGGGACCGGCTCGGTGGCCGGCGGGTCGGCGACGAAGGCGGTCAGCCGGGCGCGGGCGCGGCGGGCGTAGGCGGCGACGTCGACCAGCCGCCACGGGTTGGTGACGCCGTCGCCGGTGACGACGCAGACGCGGTCGGGCTGCCTGCCCTGGAGGACGGCGAGCCGCTCGGCGTAGGTGGCCATCTGCAGCAGCGCGGGCACCTTGACGCGGCGGGCGAGCTTGGCGTCGGCGACCTCGTACGACCAGTCCCCCAGCGCCGAGGGGGTGGGCACCTTCAGGAGGAAGTCGGCCGCGCCGCCCCAGACGCCGTCGAAGAACGCGGCCTGCCAGATGACGTCGACGCCGTCGCGCATGGCCTGCAGGGTCATCGCCTCGGCCTCGCGGCGGCCCGCGGCGTCGAACCGGGCCGGGATGCGGACGACGCTGCGGCCCTCGGCCTCGAGCGCGTCGAGGTAGCGCAGCTCGTGCTCGGTGCCGAGGTCGGCGATGAGCGCGGCGTGGTCGCCCGGGCCCTCGGCGAGCGGCTTGAGCCGGCCGTCGGCGACGGCGAGGTCGAGCGTCGTGAGGTGCGCGCAGGCCTGGTGGCGGGTCAGGTCGGTGGGGCTCAGGACCAGGGAGCCGTCGGTGCGGTACATCGAGACGGGACGGTCTCATGCGGCGGCCGTGATCGGGGTCTTCCGCGCCGGAGGCGTGCGTGCCCCTGTCCCACACCATCAGAAGACGCGCAGTGACACCGACCGCGCACGAGGCACCCGTCCGGGTGACTGCGCTGGGGTTGCCGGCGAGTGACGATGCGGAGCGCTGACCACCCCGAAGACAGGAACGAGCCCGTGGGACTGCTGCGCAAGACGGCTTCGATCTTCACCGTGGGAGCGGTGTCCTTCCGCAGCCAGGAAGACCGCATGACGCGCTATGCCAGGCAGACACGGAACGCAGCGCGCGCCCAGGTGGCGCAACAGGCTGTGGCACTCGAGCACCAACGCCAGCTGATCACTCAAGGCGAGTACGCGGCAGTCCAACAGCAGGTCCAGGCCGGGGGTCAGCAGCAGATGCACTTCCAGCAGTTGCAGGCCCTCACACAAATGTCCCGGCCGGGGCAGCCACCTGTCCCGCCGCAGCCCTTGCACCCTCGTCCGCCGGCACTCCCGCACGCCCTACCGACGCCCCCGCCTCCGCGGCCCGTTCCCCCGGCTCCGCCGGCGGGTTGGTATCCGGATCAGCAGGACCCCCGGCTCGTGCGGTGGTTCGACGGGATGCGGTGGACGGAACACACGCAGCCCCGCGCGTAAGGCGGCGCCGTCAGCCCGTCACGGAGACTGAGTACGTGACCGCAGGACTGCACCGCTCGCACCGGGTGGCGGGTGCGCTCGTCGGGTCGGTGGTGGGCGACGCGCTCGGGGCGCCGTTCGAGTTCGGCCCGGCCGGGGCGTTCTCCGCTCGCTTCCCCGTGGCCGCGCGCGGATCGGCGACCGAGATGTGCGGCGGCGGGTCGCTGGGGTGGGAGCCGGGCGAGTTCACCGACGACACGCAGATGGCGCTGCTGGTGGCGCAGTCACTGGTCGAGCGGGACGGGCTCGACGAGGCCGACGTCTACGACCGGTTCGCGACCTGGGCGGCGGCCGGCCCGCCGGACATCGGCGTGCAGACGCGGGCGGTGTTCGACTCCGGCCTGCCGTGGGACCGCGCGGCGGCCGAGCACTTCGCCCGCACCGGACGCGCGGCCGGCAACGGCTCGCTGATGCGGACGACGCCGGCGGCGATCTGGTTCTCCCGGTCCGGCACCGAGGCCACCGTCGACGCCGCCCGGCGCATCTCGGCGCTCACGCACGGCGACCCGGCGGCCGGTGAGGGCTGCGCCGTCTTCCACGAGCTCGTGCGGGTGGCGCTGGACGGCGGGGACCCGCTGGCCGCCGTCCCCGCGGCGCTCGCGCTGGTCGCGGAGGAGCACCGTCCCCGGTGGGCGGCCGTCCTGGCGCCGGACTGGGAGCCCTCGATGGCGACCGAGTCCAACGGCGCGGTGTGGCCGACGCTCGGCCAGGCGCTGTGGGCGCTGCGGCACGGGCGCGACTTCGCGGAGGTGCTGCGCCTGGTGGTCGACCTCGGCGGCGACACCGACACGGTCGCCTGCGTGGCCGGCGGGCTGGCCGGCGCGGTGTACGGGATGGGCGGCATCCCGATGCGGTGGGCGTCCGTGGTGCACGGCCGGGTGCCCGGATACGGGGACCGCGTGTGGCGGCTGCCCGACCTGCTGCCGCTGGCCGCCGCTCTGGACGGCAAGGAGTTCTTCCAGGCCGAGACGGGCGTGATCCCGCGGATCGGTCCGGCGGAGGTGCTGCCCGGCATCTGGGCGGGGAACCTCGACGGCGCCCGCGCCAGCGACGAGGACTTCGCCGTCATCAGCCTGTGCCGGCTGGCGGAGCCGTTCCCGCACACGCTGCACCGGATGGCCTACATCGCCGACAACAGCCACAACGTCGACGTCGACGTCGTGCTGGCCGACGTCCTCGACGACCTCGCCGCGCTGCGCGCCGAGGGCCACCGGGTGCTCGTGCACTGCCACGGCGGGGCCTCGCGCACCGGCCTGGTGCTGCGCGCCTGGCTGGTCCGCGAGGAGGGCATGACGCCGGACCAGGCGACGGCGCACGTCGCCGAGCGCTGGCCGCACCTCGGCCTGTGGAACGACTCGTTCACCGCAGCGCTGGAGCGGCTGGAACGCAGCCATACCGCCTGAGATCCCAGCGCATGTGATGTCTCCGACCGAGAAATAGAGAGTGAATGTCTCACTTCATCGCCAGCATCAACCTGCAGGGCGACCGCTCTGCGAACTGGGACGCCTGCAAGGACAATGGCCTCCTCGGAATCCCCGACGCTGTGGCACTCGAAGCCCGACGAGCCGTGGTGAGCAACGACGTCATCTACATCTGGAAGGCGGGCGGCCTCCGACACAACGGAGGACTGCTGGCAAGAGCTGAAGCCGTTGGACCCGCTGCCCCGATGCGCGGCACAGAACCGTGGGTGGACAACGACCGCTACGGGTGCACGATCCCGATCCGCGTCACCCACGAGTTCACTCAGCCTGTCTTCGACCCTTTCCCGGCCAATGCTGCCAACCGTCTCGGTATCGAGAACGGCTGGGTCACCCGCTCATGGGCAGCAATCTCCGACGCGCGGACGATTCGGTCGATCGAGCAGGAGTTCGAGCGGTCGACGCCAGCCGGCTGAGCATTCCAGGGCATGGAACGCGTACGACTGGACGCCCTCGCCGCCGTCCTCACTTCGCGCGGACCACTCGGTCGACCGACGTCAGACGTCGGTGATCCGGATGGCCAGCAGGTCGGACACCTGGACAGGACGGCCGGCGTCGACGACCAGCTCCAGCCGGTGCCGGCCACGGCGGTGCACGAGCCGCGGACCGGCGTAGCGCGGGACGTCCGCCCCGGCGGGCCCGACGTGGTGGACACACTGCAGCGCCCCGGCAGCCGGGGCCGTGCCGGCGCGGCGGCGGAGCGGGACGTCGAGCACGAAGACCAGCGGGCGTGCAGGGTGGCGCTCGTCGTCGCGGTGCACCCAGATCGGGAAGCCGAGGTCGGCGTACGGCCAGAAGGCGGGCTCCTGCTCGGGTGGGAGCCGGCCGCGCAGCCCGATGCCGAACGGGCTGGCACCCGTGGTGGCCCAGTCGGCCCGGCGGTCCAGCCTCAGCGGGTTGCCGCGGGCCTCGGCGCGGTCCTCGACCCACACCAGCTCCAGGTAGTGCCCGGCGAGGAGGAGCCGTCGGTTGCGGGTGCCCTGCCCGGGGTGCGCCGTCCCGGCGTCGAGCTCCCAGCCGGCCGCGGTGAGCCGCTCGGCCCAGGCCTCCTCCGGACTGGCCATGCAGAGCACGTGGTCGAGCTCGAGCACGTCTCCAGTGTGCCGCCGCGCCACGCGGCGAGGGCACCCCCCCACGGGATCCGGTGTGCACATCCGCGGAAGTGCACCGGCGACGTCCCTTGTTAGCGTCCGGACATGGCGATCGACCCGCGCGGAGCCGACCTCAAGCGCTACCTGCAGGAGGACCCGGGCGGGCCGGTGGTGATGCTCAACCTGCTCCGGTTCGCCGAGGGCGGCCGGGAGTCGTACGACCGGTACGCGCAGGCGCTGTCGGAGACATTCCTCCCCCGCTACGGCGGCGAGGTCCTCTATGCCGGCGACGGCGGCACCCCACTGGTGGCCGAGCAGGGCCAGGACTGGGACGCGGTGCTGCTGGTCCGCTATCCCTCGCGCGAGGCCTTCAGCCGCATGGTCGCCGACCCCGAGTACCAGCAGGTCACGCACCTGCGCACCCAGGCGCTGACCGAGGCCGTGCTGCAGCCGACCAGCTCCTGGTGACCGGGCGCGGTCAGGCCGTGGGGACGACCACCTCGCGGATGCGGCCGGCCAGCTCGGCGTAGCCCACCGGCGGGCCGGCCAGCGCCTCGACCCGCGCCAGTCCCACGCTCGACTGCCCGGTCGCCTCGACCACCGAGCGCGGCAGCACCCAGAACGACCACTGGCCGAGGTCGAGCGCGTCGTACAGTGCGTGCTCGGTGGTGGTGAGGACGGCGAAGACGTAGCCGTCGGCGTTGTACGTCGGCTCCCCCACGGGACCCCCGTCGGTCCAGAGGCGAGCGCGCAGGCCACCGAAGGTGATCGACGACAGCTTCGACTGCTCCCATGCCTGCAGGTAGGCGCCGGACTTCACCTCCAGCCGCAGCCCGTCTGGCGTCAGCACGTCGTAGGGGTCCCACTCGACGCGCGGCCGCAGGTCCGCCCCCACCGCCCGGGCGACCAGGTACTCGGCGAGCATCGGGCGCACGGTGTTGGTGCGCAGGTCCGAGTAGGCCCACGCCCAGAAGTCGCGCAGCCTCGCCCCGGCGCCGTCGATCGGCTCGTCCCCGCTGAGGATGCGCGCCGGCGGCAGCGGGCCCCAGGCCGTCGTCCCGGCGTCAGACACCGGAGGTCACCCGGCCACCCGGGCGGCGGGTCGGGCGGATGGTGCGCGCGGCGGAGCGGGCCAGACGGATGGGGCCGGTGTCCCAGATCTTCTGGACGGGCTCGTCGACCGGCGGCGCCGGCTGCGGCACCGGTCGGGCGGCCTCCTCGGCCTCGACCTGCGCCTGGGCGAGCGCGGCGAGGTGGCGGGCGCGGATGGCGGCCTTCTGCCGGTCCAGCCGCTCCTGCTCGGCCATGACCAGCATCTCCTCCTTGGCCTCGGCCACCGTGCGCCGCGACTGCTGCTGCATCTCCTCGATGTCCACGTCGCCGGTGTCGCGCAGCGCCGCGAGCTTGTCGTAGGCGGTCGGCGGACCGAAGTTGAGCAGCACCTTCATGAGCACCGGCAGGATCTCGACGCACATGAACAGCAGCGACAGCATGAACTTCGCCGCGGCGAGCGTGGCGTTGCGGTCGCTGAGCCGGTCGAGCGCCTCCAGCCGCAGCAGGATGCCGCCGGAGCCCTCGTTGGTGGCGTCGAACGCGACCTGCAGCCGGTCCAGCTCGGCGGTCAGCCGGGCGAGCTCCGCCTGGTCCGTGGTCAGGGCGGCGGCGGCGAGGTCGGCGCTGCGCGACTCGGCATCGGAGGCCGCCTCCTGCGCGTCGTCCAGGGCCGCGCGGGCCGAGGCGACGACGCCGGCCTGCGCGTCGGCCGCGGCGCGCGCCTGCACGTAGGCGTCGCCGGTGCCCGGGTCGCCGGTGCCACAGGTGCCGTCGAGCTCGCACTGGGCGCGCGCCTCGAGGTCGCGCTGGGTGGCGAGGGCGGCGTCGTAGGCGGACTGCTTGGCGGCGACGTCGGCCTGCACGGCGGCTAGCGCCGGGTCGCTCTGCCCGCCAGTGGCGACGACGTCCTGCCCCTGCGTCACCCGCTCCTGCAGCTCGTCGAGGCCGGCGAAGCGCGCGTCGGACTCCAGCGACTGCCGGTACGCGTCCGCGGCCTCGGCCTGCATGACGGTGATCTCGGCGTCGATCTCCTTGTGGAACACCTGCAGTGTCAGGGGCGTCGCGACGACGACGCCCAGGATCAGCGCCAGCCCCACGCGCGGGACGGCGAGGGCGAGGTTGCGCTTGAGCGAGGCGTCGTGCGCCATGCCGACGAGAAGCATCCGGTCGAGGTTGACCACGACGGCGCCCCAGCCGAGGCCGAGCACCAGCGCGAACGGCCACCAGACGCCGAGGGCCATGTGCAGCGCGAACGACGCCGAGGCGACGGCGAGCCCGCCGGTGCTGAGCAGGACCCCGCCGAGCGCGGCGAACCGCGGACGCGCGCCGGGCGCGGCCTCGAGCAGGTCGGGCCGCGCGCCGCCGAGGACCGCGAGGCGGTCCTGGAGCCGTCGTCGTCCAGCCATGGAGTGCACTCCCCGAGCGCCGGGGGTCGTGGTTCGTCCGCCGCTCCCCTGCCCCATCGGCAGTCGGCGCGCGAGGCGGGACACCGTCGTCACACGAGCCCCACGTGACCGAACGGAATGGTCCGGCTCCGCTCTGGCGTGCCGTTAGTCACCCTGTCTGACCTCTCGGCGGCCGGTGCTGGACCGGCTCGGAACCGAGGGAGGAACCGGATGCGGAAGACCGTGACCACGGTGGCACTGGCGTCGGCGATGCTGCTGGCCGGAGGGACCGCCGCGCAGGCGATCACGGGCAACTTCACCGACGACACCGTGCACGACTACGTCGGCCTCGCCGTCTTCTACAACGCCGACGGCACCCCCTCCCACCGCTGCTCCGGCACCCTGCTGACCGACACCGTCTTCCTGACGGCCGGGCACTGCGTGACCTCGGACGACGAGGGCACCCTGGCGGCCAGCGCGCGGGTGTACTTCGAGCAGGACGTCCAGGCGAAGGTGCCGGGCTACCCGACCAGCGGTGGCGTCGAGTCGCACGAGCTCTACTCGTACGGCTACGAGGGTCTCGGCAACATCCCGGAGACCAAGGACGCCGGCGTGCTGATCCTCGACCAGTCGGTGGAGGACACCTACGACATCAACGAGTACGCCTCCCTGGCCGGCGCCGGTTACCTCGACGAGTACAAGGCGAACCACCCGGGCAACTCGGCGACCACGACGAGCTCGGGCTACGGCGTGCAGGAGAGCAACGGCAGCCAGACCAAGCAGGTCGCCTACCGGGAGCGGCTGACCGCCGAGAGCTTCATCATCGGGCTGAACGGCACCAACGCCGGCGGCTACAACGTGAAGCTGTCGACCAACCCGGGCAGCGGCCGCGGCGGTACCTGCTTCGGTGACTCCGGCGGCCCGGTCCTCGTGGGTGACACGGTGACCGCGGTCAACTCGTTCGTCATGAACGGCGCCTGCGCCGGCACCGGCTTCGGCTACCGGGTCGACCAGCAGCCCTTCCTCGACTGGCTGAAGGCGACCGTCGGCGACGACGCGTGGTACGACATCGAGCGCGTCACCCTCTGACGCACTCGTGATGAGGCCGTCCCGCCACGGTTGACCGCGGTGGGACGGCCTCCGTCACGTCCGGGGCAGGTCGACGTCGGCCGTGTAGGCGGCGTGGTCGCTGACGTTCCTGCCGTCGGGCCACGTCGGCCGGTGCGTCTGTGCAGCGCTGCCGGCGAAGTGCTCGCTGACGGCCAGGTGGTCGATCGAGCGCATCCGGCCGTTGAGGTGCTCGGCCTCCGCGGTCAGCGCCACCAGCCCGAGCGAGTCGAACGCCGACTGGAGCGCGGCCATCCCGGCGACCGTGGTCCCGTCGAGCGGGCGCTGGAGCGGCTGGTTGAAGTCCCCGCCCCAGACGAGCGGCTCACCCTCACGGCGCTCACCGCGGATCCGCTCGAGGTGGTGCTGCAGCACGAGGTCGAACTGCGCGAACTGACCGGTCGGGAGCCCGTGCCAGTACTCGTGGGCCCCCTTCCACGGCAGGACCGAGCAGGCGACCAGGACCGTCGTCCCGTCGACCTCGACGCGGGCGAGGACGAGCCCCTCCTCCCCCGGGTGCTCACCGCCCGCCGGCACCGGGGTCAGGGGCAGCTTCGTCTCGATGCCGGCCCACCGCTTCGGCTTGTCGCCGTCGAAGCTCCGGGGCGGCGAGACGGTGAAGGAGCCACCGCGCGGGTCCCAGTCCTGGTGCACCTCGGTCAGCAGCCAGAGGTCGGCCTTCTGGCCGTTGAGCCAGGCCGAGATGGCCTGTCCCTTCACCGACGACGGGCTCGGGCAGAGCCGCAGGTTCCACGTTCCGATGCGCACGGTGCTCCTCAGGTGCTCGGTTCACCGACACCCTGACGCGTCCTGGTACCGGAACGGCGTCGGCGCGCGGCGCGCGTCACCCGCGTTGGCGAGACGCAAGGGCGCCGCAAGCGCGGCGGCCGAGGGTGCGGGCACCAACCCACGCACCTCAGGAGCACTCCCCCATGCGCTCGTCCCGTCCCGGCGCCGCCGCGCTGCTCGCCTCCGCCGTCCTCGCGGCCGGCTGCTCGACCTCCGTCGTCGGCGTCGCCGAGCCGGCCGGGCCGGCCGCCGCCGGACCGCTCACCGAGGTCCTCGGCCAGGTCGAGGTCGACGCGGACGTCGAGGGACACGTGCGCCTCTCCGACGTCGCCGCGACGCCAGAAGGCGGCTTCGTCGTCCTCATGACCGGCGACCTCGCCAGCAACCACCGCAGCGTCCTGGTCGAGCTCGTCCCGGGCGACGGCGGCCTGGTCGTCGACACCGTGACCGAGGGCCCGCCCGCCCTCGACCTCGGCGAGGTGCACGTCGCGCCCGACGGCACGGTGGTCGCCCTCGTGCCGATCGTGCCCGCCGACACCAGCGGCGGCGGCCGGGAGCTGGACCTCGCCCTCGCCGTCCTCGAGCCGGGCGGCGACGAGCCCGACGTCCGGCGCATCGCCGCCGATGCCGAGCTCGGCACCCCCGACACCGGCACCGGCGTCCTCTCCCCGGACGGCACGACGCTGCACGCGAGCCTGCAGTGGTACGTCGACGGGGACACCGTCAGCCGCCTGGCCACCGTCGACGTCGCCACCGGCGAGGTCACCGCCAGCGCGCCGCTGCAGGTCGAGACGCCGGGCCAGGCGGTCGCGCGGGACGTCGCCCTGCGTCCCGACGGCGGCCTGGCGGCGCTGGTGACCGTCGACCGCGACGCGGAGGGCGACGTCGACGGCGTCGTCCTGGCGCAGTACGACGCCGACCTGCTGCCCGCCGGCGAGCCGGTGGAGCTGGTCGAGGAGCCGGAGAGCACCGGCTACGCGCTGGCCGTGCTGGCCGACGGGACGACGGTGGTGTCGGTCGTCGCGGGCGAGTGGGACACCGGCGAGCCGCGGCTGGTGACCGTCCGGGACGGTGCCGTGCAGGCCACCGCGGTCCTGCCCGGCTCGGGCACCGACCTCGCCGCCGAGCCGGGCGGGCAGCACATCTACCTGGTGCACGGGCGGCCGGAGGCCGGCGTCGGCCTGGCCACCGTCGCGCTCGCCACCGGGGAGACCGTCGCCGACGTCGAGCTGTGCCCGGACGGGATTCCCGCGCCGCTCGCCCTCGCCGCGGACGGGCGCACGGTCGCCGTCACCGTCGCCTGCGAGCAGGACGAGAACCTCACCGCCGACCTCGCCGTCCTCGTCGGGTGAAGACGCCGGTGCCCCGGCCGCGCGAGGCGGCCGGGGCACCGGGTCGTGCAGGAGCGACGGTCAGACCGAGACGGTCTCCCGCTCGGGCTGCGGGTCCTCGTCGGACGACGCCGCGGGGACGGCCATGCTGACGAGGAACGGCAGCGTCAAGAACGTGAATCCCGCAGGATCCCTAGGCCAGCGCCTACTCGACGGCGCCGTCACGTCCGTCGTCATCCGCGCGCCGACCGAACGTGCGCGCGGCGATCCCGCTGGAGATCCGGCCCGTCACCGACCGGGCGCGGTCGAAGGTCTCGCTACCGAGGCGCAGTGAGGCGTCCACGCCGTCCGCTCCGGTCTCCAGGACCCGGTCGCGGAGCTCGGAGGCCGCGTCCGTCCAGCCCCTCGCCTCCAGTGACTCCCGTCCGGACTGGATACCGAGCCGTCCGTGGAGGTCTCCGATGGCGGTGACGACGTACTCGCTGGACTGCACGACGGCCGGGGACGCCACCGGGTTGAACAGCACCTTCGAGTTGGCGGTGGCCGCTGCTGCAGTCATGCGGCTCAGCAGGCGCTCCGTGGTCTGCGCGATCGCCTCCAGCCGCTTCTGTCGGACCTCCTTCAACCCGAGGCGATGGCCGTCCAGGTCGTCGGGAGCCACGTCCAGGACCCGGTCCAGCTCGATCACCGCCACGGCATCCATCAGCTGGAAGCACCGGGCCAGGACGGCGAGCCAGCTACCGACCTTCGTCTCGACGTCCTTCGTCGCTTTGGCGAGGTCACCGATCTTCGCCTTGCGCTCCACCTTCTCCGCGAGCGCGTCGAGCTGGCGCAACGCATACGCCTGGGTCCGCGCGATCGTCGACGACGAGGCCTGCACCTTCGACCAGGTCACCTCATTGATCCGACCGCCGTGCTCCCGGATGGTCAGCGCCTCGTCGATGTCGAAGCCCACCCCGATCATGTCCGCAAGGACGGCGTCCTCCTGGGCGCGCAGCACGTCATCGAGCTTCTCGTCGATCGTGGCGAGGTAGTCGGTGATCTCGTCCATGGCCTGCTGCATGGCGAGCTGCGTCATGATCCCCGCAGCACCGCTGAGCAGCGCCGGATTGGCCGCCTTCGAGCCGGGCCCCTGCGCGATCTGCAGCCACTTCTGTATCGATCCGGGCTCTCCGATCATCGCGTGGCTGACGCCGTGCTTCTTGGTCGGCATCAGCCCGTGCTTCGCGACCAGATCCGCCGACTGCTTGGTCAGCTTCACCCACCGCCCCGACGCTTCCCCGATCGTCGAGCCGGCGTCCGCGAGCGCGGCCGCACGGCTGAGCACACTCCCGAGCCTGGGCAGCTCGCGAGACCCGTAGGCCAGCCTCTCGGAGATGAGGAAGCGCTCGACCGCCGCCCGATCGCCGATGACCGCCAGGCCATCACCGTCACTGATCAGCTGGACTTCGCTGGTCATCGTCGTCTCCAGGTCGCGAGCGGGCGGAGCTGTGGGCGTCCAGACCTTCGGAAGACAGCGCACGGCGCTCAAGGTCAACAGTCCGCGCGCTCCACCTGGCCCGAAACCGATTCCACCGTTCTCACATCCGTCTCACCGGCTCCGTGCGTTGACGCCGGCGCTCTCCGAATGCACCGCTCAGACGCCGGTGCCCCGGCCGCGCGAGGCGGCCGGAGCACCGGGTCGTACAGGGAAGGCGGTCAGACCGAGACGGTCTCCCGCTCGGGCTGCGGGTCCTCGTCGGTCGACGCCGCGGGGACCTCGTGGGCCTCCTCCCGCCGCTGCGCGACGACGCTGGCGACGACCGCCGCGACGATGAACAGCAGGCCGGTGAGGCCGGTGACGTACTCGCTGATGTGGAACCGCAGCTCGAGGATCATGATCGTCGCGAGCACGCCGATCGCCCACATGGCGCCGTGCTCGAGGTAGCGGTACTGCTCGAGCGTGCCGCGGTCGACCATGAAGATCGTCAGCGACCGCACCCAGAAGGCGCCGATGCCCAGGCCCAGGGCGATGATCAGGATGTCGCTGCTGATGGCGAACGCGCCGATGACGCCGTCGAAGCTGAACGACGCGTCGAGCACCTCGAGGTAGAGGAACGCGGCGGCACCGGCGCCGGCGACCGCCTTGGTGGCGGTGCCGGTGGCCGACGGCGTCGACTCCTCGTCCTCGTCGTCGTCGGACTCCATGAGCTCGTTGAGCCCGCCGATGAGCAGGTAGGTGAACAGGCCGGCGAGGCCGGAGAGCAGGACGGTGCCGTACTTGTCGTCGTCGGCCATCTGCGAGCCGGTGTAGATGACCGCGAGCGCGATGACGATCGACAGGTAGGGCAGCTTGCCGGCCTTGGCCAGCGGCTTCTCCAGCCAGGCGAGCCAGTGGACGTCGCGCTCCTCGTCGAAGGCGAAGTTCAGGAAGATCATCAGCAGGAAGATCCCGCCGAAGGTGTAGATCGCCTCGGCGGACGCCTCGACGTTCTCGGCGTAGGCCTCCTGGTCGGTGAGCGCCAGGTCCCAGACCTCGGGGATGGACAGCTGCGCCGTCACCGAGACGAGCAGGATCGGCAGCAGCAGCCGCATGCCGAACACGGCGATGAAGATGCCGACGTAGAGGAACAGCTTCCGCCACAGCGGGCTCATGTTCCGGAGCACCTTGGCGTTGACGACGGCGTTGTCGAAGGACAGGCAGACCTCGAGGACGCCGAGCACGGCGACGGCGAGGAGTGCGGCGGGACCGCCGAAGAGCACGGCGGTGACGAGGGCGGCCGCCGTCAGGAAGACGGAGAAGCCGAAGTAGCGGATCACGGGGTGCTTTCTGCTCGGGTACGGGGGTCAGGCGACGTCGACGCCGAAGTCCTGCGCGATGCCGCGAAGACCGCTGGCGTAGCCCTGGCCGACGGCGCGGAACTTCCAGTCGCCGTCGCGGCGGTAGAGCTCGCCGAAGACCATCGCGGTCTCCGTCGAGGCGTCCTCGGTCAGGTCGAAGCGGGTGATCTCGCGGCCGGTGACCTGGTCGACGACGCGGATGAACGCGTTGCGGACGCCGCCGAAGTTCTGCCGGCGGGTGTCCGCGTCGTAGATGGACACCGCGAAGACGATCTTCTGCACGAGCGGCGGGACGGCGGTCAGGTCGACCTGGATGACCTCGTCGTCACCCTCGCCCTCGCCGGTGAGGTTGTCGCCGGTGTGCACGACGGAGCCGTCGGGGCTGCGCAGGTTGTTGAAGAAGACGAAGCCGTTGTCGTCCGGGGTCACCCTACCCCGCTCGTCGACCATGATCGCCGAGGCGTCGAGGTCGTACTCGGTGGTCGAGAAGGTGGCCACGTCCCAGCCGAGGCCGACGTTCACGGCGCGGAGGCCCGGGGCCTCCTTGGTCAGCGAGACGTTCCCGCCCTTGGTGAGGACGACGGACATGCTGCTCCCCTCGTTCGGTTCTGGCGCAGCTCCGCGGCTGCTCCGGGCACGGCCGCCGATGCTGCCCGACACCGGTCCGGAAGACCACGGACCTCCGCGTCGGCGGGGTGGCTGTGACGGGTGCGCACGGACCGAGAGCCGGGCGAGACGCCGCGGGTAGGGAGCGGCCATGGCCCCGACCGGCGACCGCCCGATCCTGCTGCTCGACGTCGACGGGGTGCTCAACGCACCCGTCCGCACGCTGCCCGACGGCTGGCATCGGGGCACGTTCAACGGGTTCGTGCTGTCCTGGGACCCGACCGTCACCGCGCGACTGCGGGGGCTGCACGAGTCGGGCCGGGTCGAGATCCAGTGGCTGACCACCTGGACGACGGACGCCGATCGGCTGCTGGCCGAGCCGATGGGCCTGCCGCGCGGGCTCAAGACCCACGCCCGCACCGACTCCGCGCCGACCGGCTTCCTGGGACCGCTCTGGGGCGAGTCGGGCTGGTGGAAGCTGGCCGTCGCCCAGGAGGTGGCCGCGGCGGAGCCGGACCGGCGGATCGTGTGGATCGACGACGACCTCGCCGAGCAGGCGGCCGACACCGGCGACTGGCTGGCCGCCCACCCGCACGTCCTGGTGGTCGCGCCGGACCTCTACGTCGGTCTCACCCACGCGCAGCTGGACGAGATCGAGGCGTGGCTGTGATCCTCCGCGGCCGGTCAGCCGCAGGTGAGGCCGGCGCCGCCGACGATCTGGACGACGACCTTGCGGTTCTCCTCCGCCGGCTCCTCCACGTACTCGGGGAAGTCGCTGCCGAGGCCGATGGCCGTCATGCCGTCCGGCCGGGCACCCAGGTCGACGAGCAGCTCCTCGACCGCCTGCGCGCGCTCGAGACTCAACTGGAGCTGACCGTCCAGGTCCCCCACGTCCGCGGTGGTCCCGGTGACCGTCGCCGAGACGCCCGGCCGGGAGAGCTGCTGCGCCAGGGGCGTCAGGGCGGCCACGGCCGCATCCCGGTCGAGGAACTCGGCGCTGTCCGCCACGAACCGCACGGCGTCCTCGGTCAGGGTGACGGTGCAGGTCTGCGCACCCGCCACCTCGACGGGCGTCACCGCGGGGAGCACCGCGGGCGGCTGGGTCAGCGGGGACTCCTCGACGACGACGTCCGCCGCGCCGGCCGTGCGAGCGAGGGCCGTCCAGATGTCGATGAGGTTGGTCCGCTGCGGCCGCTCGAGAGGGGCCTGCGGGGCGAAGGTGTCCCCGATCCCCTGGAACACGACCGTCACGCCCTCGAGGTCGGGCAGCCGACCGGCCTCGGCCAGCTCGCCGGCCAACGTGTCCGAGTCCGCGTCGAGCAGGCCGGACCGCCGGAAGTCCACGGCCCCCGCGGTGGACAGCCCGGAGTCGACGACCACCACGGTGTGCCGGCCCTCGGCCGACGAGATGCTCCGTACGGCCAGGTCGACGGCCGCGAGGAGGTCCACCTCCTCGTCGTCGGCCTCCGCCGTGGTGAGCCCCTCCTCCACCGCCCGGCGGTTGTCCTCCCTGCTGGCCTCCCGCGCCGGGCCGGTCGCCCCTTCGGCGACCAACTGCTGGGTGCCCACCAGGTGCGGTTCGCCGTCCGCCACGACGATCGCCGCCAGCGACTGGTCCTCCAGTGCGGTGTCGAGGGCGTCGAGCGCCCGGCCGTCCAGGCGCGGGGCCGGCATGTTGCTCCGGGCGCCCACGACGAAGGCCACGCCGCCGGTCGGGTCAGGACCGTCGTCACCTCCGCAACCCGCCACGCCGGCGAGGAGGGCGGCCGAGGCGGCGACCGTCAGGAGGTGGCGCGCGGGAGAGAAGGTCGGCACTGTCGGCGGTTCCGTTCTGGTCGTGCGGGTGGGGTCAGGCCGTCGGCGTCGTGGCGCGGGGCTCGGGGACGGTGACGGCCGGCGCCCGGCCGGTGACCAGCCCCGTCGTCGCCTCGGGGGCGCCGAGGTGGGCGGCCACCTCGATGCGGACCAGTTCCTTGAGCTCGTCGATCTCGGCGTCGACCCGGGCGATGCCGTCGATCGCGAGGTGCGCCGCGCGGCCGACGTCGGCGCGGGCCAGGTCGAGCGCCTGCTGGGCGGTCTTCAGCCCGTGCGCCCTCCGGGCGGCCGTCTCGCGCTGCTGCGGCAGCCGCTTGCGCAGGGCGAGGTAGGTCCGCATGCGCGGGTGGTGCTCGGAGAAGCCGGCGTAGTACGCGAGCAGCCCGGACGCGAGGAACAGCCCGGCCAGCAGCACGGCCGACAGCAGCGGGTCGGTGCCGTCGCCGGTGGTTGTCGCGGTACCGAAGCCGCCGGTCGCCGTCCCGGCCTCGTCCGCGTTGAGCCGGAAGGCGAAGGCGACGCTGCCGAGGGCCAGCCAGCCGACGGCCATGAGGCCGATGGCCACCCGCCCGAGGCCGCCGCGCGCCTCGCGGAGCTCCTTCACCGCCCGGCCGATGCCGTGCATGAGACCGACCGACGCCGCCGCGAAGGCTAGCGTCAGCGCGCCGATGACCAGCTCGCCGGCCTCGCGGTACGCCGTGGCCAGGACGATGTAGAAGGTGGCCAGGTCCCCGGCCGCGGCCAGCAGCAGCAGGACCGTGATGACGAGGGTGTGCAGCCACGGGCGCACCAGCCCCTCGAGCGGGTCGAGGGTCGGGCGGGGACGGCGGCGGCGCTCGCGCGACTCGACCGGCTCCCGCTCGGCGGGACCGAGCAGCTGGGTCTCGAGGATGCCGATCATCCGCTCGGTGTGCGCCACCTCGGCCTGGGCCGACTCGAGCCGCTGGCCGGCGACGACGATCTCGGCCTCGAGCCGGGCGACCTCACGCTGCGCCGCGTCCTCGGCGCGGGTGCGGTCGGCGTCGACCTCGGCCCGCCGGGTCCGGCGCATGCCCTCCAGCCAGGCGTCGAGGACGTCGCCGTTGGCGGCGTCGATCGAGCCCGAGCCCGCGAGCTGCGCCACGCGCGCGCGGACGTCCTCGTGCACGTCGCGGCGTCCGGCTCCCGGCCACGCGACGTCGATGGTGACGACGGGCTGCCCGTCTCGCGACGGACGGGACCAGGGACGCTTCACGCGGACACCTCCGAGGGTTCGGTGGTCGGCAGGGACGGGTCGGCCTCGGCCCACGCCGGCGGCCGGGCGAGCTGCGTGTCCCACCGGCGCACCAACTCGTCCCGCTCCGGGTGCCGGCGGATGAGCGCGCGGCGGTAGACGGCGGCCTGGCGGTCGGTGAACTCGGCGAGCCGTACGACGCGCGAGCGGGCGACGTCGGCCCGGGCGCGCAGCCGGGCCCGGAGGTCGGCCTGCTCGGCGACGGCGTCGTCGAGCTGCCGCTGCAGGTCGGCCTGGGTGGCGCGGGCCCGGTCGAGCTGACGGCGGTACGCGACGGCCCGGCGCTCACGGGTGGCCGTCTCGGTCATGGCGTCCTCGTTCGGGAAGCGCAGGGAGAGCCACTCCTCGGTCGGCGGCTGCGCACAGCGCTCGACCTCGTCGGCCTGGCGCACCAGGGCGGCGGCCAGGGAGGACAGCTGCGCCTCGAGCTGGCCCAGCCGGACGACGGACTCGTCGACGTCGGCGAGGTAGCGCGTGCGCTCGCGCTCGCAGGCGTCGCCGAACTGGGCGATGAGGTCGCGCAGGACGGGCGTCGTCCCGGCGTCCAGGCCGACGGGCAGGCCGGCGCGCCGGTCGGTGCGGGCGTACCAGCGCAGGCGCAGCCGCTGGCGCAGCGGGATGCGCAGGGTGCGGAAGCCGAGGTCGACCTCGTGCGTGATGGGACCGGCCACGTCACTCCCCTCACGGATGAGTCGCCGCCGGACGTGCGGCGGATGCGGTGGGAAGCCGTCGAGCGAGGGCTCCTCCAGTCGTCGCATATACGCCGCGACCGGCGGCGGAGACGGACGACCAGCGAAACGTATTCGTGCCGGATGATGCGGGGCCCGCGTCGCCGGGAGCCGTCATCCCAAGTGGGGAGGGCGGTCGTCAGCGTGTGGGAGCCGTCCAGCGGGCCACCGCGGTCGGGACGCCGGGCGGGAGGTAGCGCGGCCCGACGACGGTCTCATCGCTGCAGCCCCCAGTCCCACGGCACGCGTGCCGACTTCCGCTCGTCGTGCCGCGGGCCGAGCGTCTGACCGTTCTCTACCGAGGTCGTCCCGCCGCGGCTGTGCGGGTGGACCTGGCCGGCCTCAAGGTCCTTGATCGCCCTGCAGCGCCATCGAGGACTGATTTGTGCTCGCGCAGGTGGCTCGCGCATGCGAGGACCGTCCGCAGCGACACCGGTACGTCGGCCTCGTCAGCAGGCCCATCGAGAGGGGCTACGACGGCGGGTGCTACCGGTCCATCCCCCGGAAGGACAGGCAGCCGACGACACCGCTCGCCATGCGCGTCAGGTGGACGTCTGCTGGCAGAACTCCGACGATGACGCGGTCCGCCAACCGCCGTCCCCGAGGAGCACCGTGACCGTCCTCCCCTCGCTGGGAAAGCTCGAGGTCGTACCCGTCACCGAGGTCTGGAAGCACGAGGCCCTCGTCTTCACTCCCTGGTTGCTGGACAACGCTGACCGCCTCGGCGAGGCGTTGGGGATGGAGCTGGAGCTGACGGTCAACGAACACCCGGTCGGGGACTTCTTCCTCGACCTCCTCGGGCACGACCTCAACACCGGCGAGACGGTCATCGTCGAGAACCAGCTGCAGAAGACCGACCACGGGCACCTCGGGCAGCTGCTCACCTACGCAGCCGGCGTCGACGACGTCGCGAATGTCGTCTGGGTCTCGCCCGAGTTCCGGCCGGAACACCGCGCGGCGCTCGACTGGCTGAACACCCACACGCTCCCCGGCACCCGTTTCTTCGGAGTCCAGGTCTCGGCCGTGCGGATCGGGGACTCGGTGCCCGCGCCGTTGTTCACGGTCGTCAGCCAGCCCAACGACTGGGCTCAGTCGACGAAGAGCGCAACGCAGAGCCAGTCCGCCCCCGGTCCCAAGTCGACGCTGTACCAGGCCTTCTGGCAGCAGTTGCTCGACCGGTTGAAGGCCGAGCACCCCGGCTGGTCCAAGGGCAAGGCGCCGCTCAACAACTACTTCGTGATGTCGGCCGGCGGCCACGGACTCGTGTGGGGGCTGAGCTTCACCAAGGACCCGCGGATGCGCAGCGAGCTCTACTTCGACCACCCCAGCGCCGCGCACAACGAGCTCATGTTCGACCGGCTGTCCGCTGTGAGGCGGGAGTTCGAGGCCGCGTTCGGTGGACCGCTGCTCTTCGACCGGCTCGACGGGAAGAAGGCATGCCGGGTGGAGGCCGCCTCCGCTCCCGCCTCGATCGAGCAGGAGGACGAGTGGCCGGCCTACGTGGACTGGATGGTCGACACGCAGGCGCGCCTACGGACGGCCCTCACCGCCATCGGCGGGTTGGCCGCACTCATCTCGGACTGATCTCGGGCACGGCAGGCCGGCGAGGGGTCCTGCCACGTCAGCTCCCCGAGGTGAGCCGCCGGACGACGGCCTCGCCGCCGACGCGGCGGATGAGCTCCAGGTCCCCGCAGACGACGAGCAGGTCGCGGGCGCGGGAGAGGCCGACGTAGAGCATCTCCCGCGCCCGCGCCTCGTCCCGGAAACCGTTCACTGCCAGGACGACGGCCGGCCGCTCGAGGCCCTTGAAGCCGAGCACGTGCCCGTAGAAGAGGTCGTCGCCCTCCCAGAAGGTCTTCCAGTAGGCGTCCTGCCCGTCCTGCTGTCGCTCCACCTGCACCGGGTGCCGGTGATAGGTGGTGAGCAGCGCGACCGCCTCGTGCGGCCAGCCCTCCCCCAGCAGCGCGTCGGCGGCGTCGTCCGCCGCGGCGACGGCGTCCTCGGTCGCGCACGGGACGAACCGCACGGGCACGCCGTTGCCGCCACGGTTGCGCATCTGGGTCGGCGTCAGGCTGCCGAACGTCCCGGCGATCTGCTTGGTGTTGCGCAGGTTCTCGACGAGGTTGAACGGGGTCAGTGCCACGGTCGGCCGGCCCTGGCGCGCGAAGACCCGCTGGCCCTCATCGGCGAAGACGTAGAGCTGGCCGTCGTCCGGCGAGCGCAGCGCCGCCACGACCGCGGGCCACCAGCTCTCGGCGAAGTCCTGCGCCTCGTCGATGACGACGGCGTCGAAGCGCTCCTCCTCGGGCAGGGCGCCGGCGAGGGAGACCATCTGCTCGGGGAGCCGGTGCTCCCAGTAGCCGCTGTCGTCGTCGGTGCCGGGCGGCACGCCCCAGTCGATGCCGAGGCCGTGGAAGGTGCCGACGTAGGCCGGGCGCTCCTTCGGCCGCCAGGTGGCCACCCGCCGGCGGAGGAACTCCGCGAGTCCCCGCGAGTAGCACATGACGGCGACCCGCTCCCCGGCGCGCGCGAGCCGGCGGGCCTTCTCCAATGCGAGCCAGGTCTTGCCCGAGCCGGCTCCGCCCCGGACCTCGACCCGACGGTTGTCCTCGAGCATGTCGAGCACGCGCGCCTGCTCGCGGGTGAGCAGGTCGCACTCGGCCTCGCGCTCGTGCAGCTGGGCGAGGAGGTCCTGCTGCGGGATGCCGACGCCGCCGAGGCAGTCGACCAACACCTCGACGTCGTCGGCGGTCGGCGGCTCGCTCTCCGTCTCGCACTGCCGCAGCGCGGAGGCGACGCGGGCGGCCGCCTGCCCCAGGTCGGTGCGGTCGACGACCATCCAGCGCGGCGCGTCCGGCGCGGCGAAGTCCTCGGGGACGACGGTCGCGGGCAGCGCGACGAGGTGCACCATCCGCGGATCGCCGGCACGCCACCGCCGGTCCTGGCGCAGGTAGTCGCGCAGCAGGTACTTGCAGCGCACGGCCTGGTCGACCGGGTGGATGCGCCGGTCCGCACCGTTGCCCGCCTGGCGCCACTCAGCGTCCTGCAGGTACACGCTGCCGCCCTTGACCTCGATGACGGCGATGCCGAAGCCGGGCCAGGCGACGATGACGTCGGCCTCGCGGTCCTCACGCCGGTCGCTGAACCGCTGGCCGCACACCATGACGGCGTCGTCGGGCAGCTGGTCCCGCAGCGCGTCGGCGAACTCCTGCTCCGCGTGCGACTCGAAGACCGGCTCGGCCGGGAAGACCCGTGCCGTCACGTGCACACCCCACTCGTCTCCATCCACCGCCCGTGACCGTTCACGACGTGACGCCGGCGAGCATCGCAACGGGCGACCCCCTCCCGGGACATCCCCGAGGGGTGGACACCTCGTCCGACTCTCGAGGCACCACGGCCTCACGAGTCGCACCGGCGTCCCGGCCTCCGCCGCGCGGCCGGGCAACCGAGTCAGCCTGGGTCCATGCCGAGCAACGGGATCTTCTGCCTCGAGGGCGAGTGGGAGGAGCGGCTGACGGACAAGCTCAGCGTCCGCCCCGGCCTCGACATGCTCATGACGATGCGCAAGGACCGCCTGATCCACCGCAACGCGGCGACGTCGGACGAGTTCGCGCACTACTTCACCAAGTGGACGTCGCACCGCTACAGCGCTTTTCCGCTCGCCTACCTGGCCTTCCACGGGCGCCGCGGCAAGGTCGCGCTCGGTCGGGACGACCTGTCGCTCGCCGAGATCGCCGACCTGGTCGAGCGGCCGCTGACCGGCCGGGTCGTCTACTTCGGCTCCTGCGAGACCCTCGGTGCGACCGATGCCCAGCTCGCCGAGTTCGTGGCCCGTACCGGCGTCCGCGCGGTCGTCGGCTACACCCGCCAGGTCTACTGGAGCGAAGCCGCGGCCTTCGACCTCACCCTGCTGCCCGAGCTCCTCGACAGCACCGACCCGAGGAAGCAGTACAACCGCCTGACCAAGCAGCACCCCTACTTCGTCGACGGCCTCGGGCTCCGCATCGCCACGGCGACGTGGGTGTCGCCACGGAGGCGCAGCGCGGCCTAGTCACGCCCCTCAGGCGTGCCGGAACAACTCAGCCGGTCGCCCGACCGACCCTCGGGTCATCTGTCCTGTGCTCACGAGGCGGTCCTTGACGTGTCGTCGGAAGACGTCGGGCTGTAGACGGTGTCCGGCCACGGCCTCGTGCAGGCGCCGCAGGTCGCGGAGGGTGAACGGCTCCGGGACCAGTCGCTCCGGGTCCGGGCGCTCGGCGTAGGCGGCCCGGACCCGGGCGACCGCCATGTCCACGATGTCGTCGTGGTCGAAGGGCAGGCCGGTCGCCTCCGCCACCGGGCGCAGCTGGACGTCGCCCGGGCGCGCTTCGCCGACCGGTGCGACGACCGCCGTCGGGAGCAGGACGACGTGCGCCACCGACAGCACCCAGCCCCGATCGTCGCGCCGGGGGTCGTCGAAGACGTGCAACTGCCGCGGCGCCTGGCCGCGGAGGCCCGCCTTCTGGTCGAGCGAGCGCAGCACCGCGTCGGCCAGGGTCTCGCCCTCGTGCAGGAAGGTGCCAGGGAGCGCCCACGCGTCGGATCGAGTCGCGCTGTCGCGACGGACCAGGAGGACCAGGAGCCCCAGCTGGGGATCGGGTGTCAGCACGGCCGTGTCGACGGCGACCGAAGGCCGCGGATAGTCGACCAGCCTCCGGCCGGAGGCGTCGCGGTACTCGATGGTTGACATTAACGCGGATCCCGCCTAACTTAGGTTTGCGCGGTTGAGCGCAATCTACGGGAGGTGGGCACCATGAACAACCTCGAGGTCCGACTGCACGTCGGCCAGGGGACCACTCGCGGACCGCTGACGGTCTTCCCCGTCTGGACCGACGCCCCGACACTCCCGTCGCGCTACCTCACCGGCGCCGGCGTCCCGGTCGAGGTCGCCGAGCGGGCGGGCTCCCCCGTCGTCGACCAGGTCGTCGTCACCAACCGTGCCGACCGTCCGGTCCTGCTCCTGGCCGGGGAACTGCTCGAGGGAGGCTGGCAGACGCGTGCCCTCACCGGCTCGATGCTTCTGGCTCCCGGCCTCCCGACCGTGCAGCAGGTCGTCTGCGTGGAGCAGGGGCGGTGGGGTGGGCCCACCGCCCACACCCGGAGGGCACGCCGGACCCCCTTCACCGTCCTGTCCGCGATGGACGGGGACCAGGCTCAGCACGCGGTCTGGGACCGGGTGCGCGGACTCGGGTCGGTGGCGGGACCGTCGGCCACCGACTCCCTGGCGGACCGCCTCGACCGCACGGAGGCAACGGCTCGCGACCTGACCCGTGGACTGCGACCGCTGGCCGGTCAGCGCGGCCTGCTGGTGGGCATCGGCGGCCGGCCGGCCTGGATGGAGGTCTTCGACAGCGCCCGGACCCTCAAGGCCCACTGGGCGGGGCTGCTGCATGCCGCGACGGTCGACGCCCTGAGCCGCCCGGCCGTCCGCACGCCTGCGGCCCTCGCCCGCAGCTTCGCCGAGAACATCGAGCGCACCCGCCTCCTCCCCGACGGCCCGACCGGCCTCGGTCACCGCGTCCGCGGGGGTGACCGGGTCGGCGTGACGGCCCTGACCTGGTCCGACCGCACCGTCCACCTCACCGCCATCACGTCGGAGGCTTGAGATGACCGTTCCCCTGTCCCGCCGGCACCGTGTCGCCGGCGCCCTCGTCGGCTCCGCCGTCGGCGACGCGCTCGGCGCGCCGTTCGAGTTCGGCCCGGCCGGTCGCTTCTCCGCCGAATTCCCCTCCCCCGCCCGCGGTGCCCGTACCGAGATGCGCGGCGGCGGCACGCTGGGATGGGAGCCGGGCGAGTTCACCGACGACTCGCAGATGGCGCTGCTCGTCGCGACCTCCCTGGTCGACGAGGGAGGACTCGACGAGGCCGACGTCTTCGACCGGTTCCGGGCCTGGGCCCAGGCCGGCCCACCGGACGTCGGTGTCCAGACCGGCGCCGTCCTCCGCTCCGGACTCCCCTGGGACCAGGCCGGGGCTACGCACTTCGCCAGGACCGGTCGCGCGGCCGGCAACGGCTCGCTCATGCGGACGACGCCCGCGGCCATCTGGTTCTCCCGCTTCGGCACCGACGCCACCGTCGACGTCGCCCGGCGCATCTCGGGCCTGACCCACGGCGACCCGGCGGCCGGCGAGGGCTGCGCGGTCTTCCACGAACTCATGCGCGTGGCCCTGGACGGCGGCGATCCGCTGGCCGCCGTCCCCACGGCTCTCCAACTGGTCGAGGACGAGCACCGCGACAGGTGGGCCACCGTCCTCGCGGAGGACTGGACGCCGGAGAAGGCGACCGAGTCCAACGGCGCCGTCTGGCCCACGCTCGGCCAGGCGCTGTGGGCGCTGCGGCACGGCCGGGACTTCGCCGAGGTCATGCGGCTGGTCATCGACCTCGGCGGTGACACCGACACCGTCGCGTGCGTCGCCGGCGGCCTGGCCGGGGCCGTGTACGGGATGGGCGGCATCCCGTCGCGCTGGGCGACGGTCGTGCACGGCACCGTCCCCGGACACGGCGACAGGGTGTGGCGGCTGGCGGACCTGCAGCAGCTCGCGGCAGCTCTCGACGGCGCACCGCTGAAGAGGTACGACCCCGGCCGCACCGAGCGGCTCGGCCCGGTCGAGGTCGTGGACGGCATCTGGGCGGCGGACCTGGACGGCGCCCGGTACAGCGAGGAGGACTTCGCCGTCGTCTCGCTCTGCCGGCTCGGCGAGCCGTTCCCCCACCGCGTGCACCGCATGGCCTACCTGGCCGACAACGACGACAACCCCGGTCTCGACGCCGTGCTGGCCGACGTCCTCGACGACATGGACGCGCTGCGCGAGGAGGGGCACCGCCTCCTCGTGCACTGCCACGGCGGGGCCTCGCGCACCGGTCTCGTCCTGCGGGCGTGGCTCGTCCGCCAAGAAGGGAAGGACGTCGAGGAGGCCACCGCCCTCGTCCGCGAGCGCTGGCCGCACCTCGGCACCTGGAACGCGAGCTTCACCGCCGCGCTGTACCGCCTGGCGCGGTCGCGGTGAGTGCTCTGGACGTCGGAGTCGTCCGAGCACGGGTGGCCGACCGGGTGAGCGCCTGGGACGACGAGGACGTCGCCATCGAGGTCGAGGAAGCCCGGGGCGGGTTCCTCCAGGTGACGATCCGCAGCCGCTTTCCGCTCGTCTACTACACGCAGTGGGTGACCCTGGGATCCGACGGCGAGGTCACGCTCCCGGCGCCCGACGACGGCTTCACGTCGCTCGGCGCCCGAGGGGCGACCGTCGGGACCGTGACGACGGACGACGAGGCGGTGACGACGGTCGTCGCCCAGGTCGAGCGGGCCGTTCGGGTCCTGCACGAGGACCAGGCACGCGCCACCGAGTCGGCCCGACCCTCGGCTCAGCCTGCCGTGGCGCCCGAGGACCTCGCGGTCGCCTGCGAGATGTGGCAGGGCGGTCGGGACACCGGGTCGTCCCGGCTGCGGGGCGCTGCCCGCGTCCTCACGGGCGTCCGGCACTACTTCTGCGCGCCGTTCATCAGGGCGCAGGAGGAGCAGGCCCGGGCGTCGGTCAGCGACCTGCGGGCGGCCGTCGCCCTGCTGCGCGCAGTCAACGCGGCCGACCACCTGGACGCCGACGGGTGGGACGCCCGGGTCGGCCTGCCGGCGCGCGGCTTCGCCGGCCGGGGCCTCGCCGCCAAGCCCGATCAGGACCCGCAGATCGAGCGGCAGCTCGAGAGAGGGTCGATCGAGATGCCGCTGTGGGGCGTCTCGCTGAGCCCCGTGGTCGCTGAAGGCTTCGGTACCCGGTTCGTCTTCGAGTTCGTCGGCCCGTTCCCGGCCGTCCCGGCGTGGGTGGCCTCCGGGGTCACGGCCGAGGAGGAGGAACTGGTCACCGGCGGGCGGTACCGGGTCCTCGGGCAGGAGCAGCGCGGGGAGACGACGCACGTCCGGTTGCGGTGGATCGGCGCGAGCGGCGACCGGGTCGGCTCGGACGCCCTGCTGTTGGCCGTGCTGAGCGCCGTCCCGGGTGTCGTGGGCAGTTCGCTGACGCGGTCGGCCGGTGGCCGAGAGGAGCTCGAGCTGCGACTGGGCGCGGAGGACTCGGCCACCGTCACCCGCGTGCCGGACGCGGACGAGGTGACGGTCGTGCGCTACTGGCCGCCGGCCCCGGACTGGGCGGCCAGGGGCGACGACGAGTACAGCCAGTGGGCCGCCATCCGGGCGGCCTCACGGACGACGACGGAGCAGGCGACGGTCGACACGGTCGTCGCCGCGGTGATGAGAGGACGGGACGGATGACGACGCTCGAGGACCGCAAGACGATGGGCAGCGGCCCGCTGTCGACCCGCTACGACGAGGCGCTGGCGTACGCGTCAGCGCACCACCGGGAGCAACTGCGCAAGGGCTCGCGGGTGCCCTACCTGACTCACCTGATGAGCGTCAGCGCGCTGGTGCTCGAGCACGGCGGCAGCGAGGACCAGGCGATCGCCGGGCTGCTGCACGACGCCGTCGAGGACGCGCCGCCCCACACCACGGGTGGTGCGGTCCTCGGTGAGATCCGGTCGCGCTTCGGTGACGCCGTCGCGGACCTCGTGCGGGCATGTTCGGACGGGTTGGACGCCGACGGCAACCGCAGCGGGACCTGGGCCGAGCGCAAGCTCGCCTACGTCGAGGCCCTACCCGGCAAGCCGGCCGAGGCGCTCGTGGTCACCGCTGCGGACAAGACGCACAACGGGCTCTGCATCGCCGCCGACGTCCGTCGCTACGGGCAGGGCTTCTGGAAGACCTTCAACGCGTCGCGCGACGAGCTGCTCTGGTACTACACGAGCGTCGAGCGGGCGGTCGCCGAGCGACTGGGCGACCACTCCATCACCGCGGCCCTGCACCGGGCGGTCGATGAGCTGCTGGCCGCGGCAGGCGTCGAACGGGCGTCCGTCCCCGCGGAGCTGTCCGCGCTCCACGAGGCCTGACAGCGTCCTGTTCTGTTTCACCGGCCAGCAGATCCAGCGCGCACCCGCTGCGGCCGACCCCAACTATCTGTGGAGGTACCGACATGGCGTTACCCACTTGCCCGCTCTGCGACAGCAGCGATCTCGACGGAGTGGAGAAGCTTGCCGATGGCCGCCTCGTGGTCCGCTGTCTCGTCTGCGACCACGAGTGGGTACGCGGTGAGGCGCTCGCTCCCGCCAAGCCGACTGTGGTGGCCACCTACGAGAGCCTCAAGGTGGTCTTCCCCACGGCCGACGACGTCCGCCCCGAGGTCCGCAGGCGTGTCGACGCGCTGATGGACGCCTTCCTGAGTACTCAGCCGCAGACGGACCCGCAGGTCGCCCCCTACTGGGCGAAGTACCAGCAGGTCTTCAGCGAGGACGCCCTGTGGGACGCCGACCCCGAGGACCTCAAGGCGTTCGCCAACAGCAGCATCGGCGCGCACCCCGGCAACATGTCCGTGTTCAACCGGGCCTGGAACGACTTGGGGCCGGAGAAGGCCGCCGCCCGCGTACGGGCCACGATCGACCACCTCCTCCGCGGCCCCGCCGGCACCCGGCTCGAGGACCGCTTCACCGATCTCGTCGAGGAGCGGAAGGGCCTGGGCATGGTCGGCTTCAAGGAATCCCTGCTGACCCGCGTCCTCTGCGTCACTCAGCCGGAGCGGTTCCTCCCGATCCTCAAGTACTCCACGCCGTCCGGTGGCAAGAAGGAGATCGCCCTCCTCGTGTACGGCCTCGACCTGCCGCCACGCGAGAAGGTCTCGTGGACGATCGGACGACTCGTCACCTGGAGCAACGACCTCCTGGTCAGCCTCCTGCAGGACCGATTCCCTGAACTCCAGCACGCCTCCGCATTCCTCTGGTGGGCCAAGGACCAGGCCCCGGCGCCGGGCGCCTGACACACCGCTCGGCGTCGCCCAGGTCACGGGCGTTCGTGTGCACCCCACCGGTGCAGCGCGTCCAGAACGTCCTGCCACTCGGACGTTCGACGCGTCGTCCCGGCGACCTTCCGCACCCGTCCTGTCAGTCGGGCAAGCTCCTCCGCCAGCTCACGCTCCGCGGGATGGTCGAGGAGATCGGCGTACCGGCGGTCGAGCAGGTGGGCCGACTCGCGCGACGCCAGGACCGCGATCCGGTCCAGGAGGATCTCGAGGTCCCGACCGGCGGCGGTCATCCGCACGTAGCGCTCGTCGTCCGACTCCTCCGCGGGGGCCGCAGGTCCGACGGCCACCGACTCGAACTCGGGGTGCCACAGCCGCGCAGTGAGGTCGTCCCGCTCCAGCATCAGGAGCGTGCCCATCGTCGTCCGGGACCGGTGGTCCTCGTTGAGGGAAGCCACCTCGTGGACCAGACGGATGACGTTGTCGTCCGTCATCGAGGCACCGACGACGAGCAGGTGCTTGGTCATTAACGTCGCCTGGAGGACGCTCGCGAGCGGACGTTGCGTGGCGTCGTAGCGGACGAACGAACGGCGGTCCAGCACGATGTCGTGCGGTCGCCGGGCGTCGCCGTGCATCTTCACGAGCCAGCTCCGGTCGCGTGACAGCGTTGCTCGCGGGTCGGCGCCGGGCAGGACTAGCGGGACCTCCCGGCCGGTCACCGCCTTGACTGCCCTCTCGTACAGGTCGTCGAAGTTGGTGGTGACCACCTGCTCGACACCCAGTGACGCCAGGAGCACGTGTCCGAGTGCGTACCGGGTCGGGTTGCCGAGGGCGTCGACGACGTGCTCACCGAGGCTCTTGCCCGCCGGCCGACGACCCCCGCCGCTGGCCGGGGCACCGGCCAGCCGACGCAGCACCTCCGCTGCGTCGAGCGGGTTGAGACCCATGAGGGCATCGACTCCGCCCGGAACGTCCATCCGTCGGGCCACTGCCGACAGCAGCCCGCGCCAGGTGGGGAGCCCGGCCGCGACGCCCGTACCGGCACCCATGAACAGGGCGAGGTCACCGCTGCGCGCACGTGCAGCGAGACGCGAGGCCAGCGCGTCCTGCCGGCCGGGCAGCGGCACGAGGCCCATGGCGCGGCGCTGCGCCTGCAGGGCCGAGTAGTCCGACCGGCTGGCCGCGACGATCACGACGTCCAGACCGTCGGGCGCCTTCTGCGCCTCCTCGAGGAGGCCGCGGATGACGGCGCCCCGCCGCCTCCCGTGGCCACCGCCGCCGACGCCGACGACAGGAAGCGCGATCCGCCGGGGACGCCCTGCCGGCGTCTCGCCGGAGTCGGCCACGGCCTGGAGAACCTGCCGCATCCCGTCACGGAGCCACTCGACGTCCCCGCCCGCCGACGCACCGACGTGCAGCAACCAGCGTGACGGCCCGCCGCCGGCCCGACCGTCTGGATCCAATCGGAGGTACCGGTGTTCGTCGTCCAGCGGCACGATCCTCTGCCGCTCGGGGACCGCGCCGTCCCAGCCGAGGGTGCGCCACCAGTGGCGCCGCACGCCCGCTGGACCGCGCTGATCCGTCGAGACGACCACGTCGTCGCAGTGCAGGGCTTCGAGAGTTCCAGGGACGACGAAGACATGGGCTGCCACGCCCGGGATCCTGCCGCGCCTCAGTGCGAGTGCATCCGATGAGGGCCCAGCCGAGTGTTCGCATCAACCGAGGCACGACACCGATGCGCCTTCGATCCCAGGCTTGTATCAGTTGCACCGCCGAGCCCAGCTGCCTCGAAGGCAGCACGGATCCGTCTTGATGGTGGAACTGATCACTCCCGCGTGCTTACCGTCCGCACGGCGCCGCTGACGAAGCGTCGTCATCGGACGCCCCGATGTCGTTCCGGTCCCTTATGGTCCGCGGGCATCGGTCAACGGGGACGGAGTGGTCGCACGTGAACATCGACGGCTGGGCCGGGGTCGACAGCGAGCTCGGCGCCCACGTCCGTGAGCAGTCCGAGCGCTGTCTCGCCGCCTACCGCGAGAACCCGCTCCTGGTCGCTCAGGACGGCGCCATCGAGGTCTCGACCGCCGAGGGCGGGTACGGGCGCAAGCAGCTCTACGAGCTCATCCAGAACGGTGCCGATGCACTGGTCGGTCGCACCGGCCGGATCTCCGTCGTCCTGATGAACGACACCCTCTACTGCGCCAACCAGGGAGCGGCGGTCACGCCCAAGGGCGTCGACGCCCTGATGACCTCCCACATGTCGGTGAAGCGAGGAACCGAGATCGGACGGTTCGGCCTGGGCTTCAAGTCGGTCGTCGGCATCAGCTCGGCACCGCAGGTCTTCAGCCGCTCCGGCTCCTTCGGGTTCGACCGGGCGGCCTCGCGGGACCGTATCGAGCGGATCGTCCCCCATGCCGAGAAGTACCCGACCCTGCGCCTGGCGGAGCCGCTCGACCCGGCTGTCGAGGCGTCTCGCGACGAAATCCTCGCGAACCTCATGACCTGGGCGGACACGGTCATTAAGCTGCCGCTCCTGCCGGGCTCCGATTGGCTTGCGAGCGACGTCCAGGACTTCCCCGGCGAGTTCCTGCTCTTCTCGCCCCACGTCACGCAACTCGAACTCCACCACCTCGAAGAGCTCTTCACCAAGGAGGTGCGGACCACCACCCGGGACGACGGTGCCGTCGTCCTCGACGTGGCCGGGGAACGCACCGCCTATCGGGTCATGCGGCGCGTCCACCGCCCGTCCGAGCGAGCGCAGCGCGACGCCGGCGAGCAGGCCCGTCGCGATGAGATCCCCGTCGTCTGGGCGGTCCCCGAGAAGGCACGTGGTCGGCTCGGCGCGTTCTGGGCGTTCTTCCCCACGGCCTCCAAGACGACACTGTCCGGCATCGTCAACGCGCCGTGGAAGACCAACGAGGACCGCCACGACCTCCTCGCCGGCCAGTTCAACGACGAGATCCTGACCCAGGTCCTGCCCGGCATGGTCGCCGAGGGGCTCCCACTCCTGGTCGACCCCGCCGATCCCGCGAGCTTCCTCGACGTACTCCCGGCCCGCGGCCGGGAGCAGCGCTCCTGGGCGGACGACAGGATCAACGACGCGGTGTTCCGCGCGGTGGCCCGTGTCGACTGCCTTCCGGACGGAGACGGACGCCTGGGGTCCGCGGACCGTCTCAAGCTCCACCCGAAGGACCTCGATCCCGAGTGGCTCGAGGCCTGGGCGGAGTGCCCCACCCGACCCCGCGACTGGGTCCATCACACCGTCGACAAGAACAACGAGCGCCGGCTCAAGGCGGAGCGCCTCGTCGCACAGGTCGGACGGCGCCCCCGCGAGCTCGCCGAGTGGCTCGAGGCCCTCAGCGCCGGCCGTCACCTGGTCGGCGCAGCTTCCGCGGTGCTCCTGGCGGCACGGATCGTGGCGGACCGGCCGGACCTCGAGTCAGAGATCCGCAGGGCGGCGCTCGTCCTCACTGACGACGAGCAACTGGCGCCGATCGTTCGGGGGTCTCTCTTCCTCCCGACCGAGGGCCTCGAGAGCAGCGACGACCTCTCCTTCGTCCATCCGCACCTCGTGGCCTTCCCCGGTGTGGAGGAAGCCCTCCGTCAACTCGGCATCAACACGGTCGACCAGTCGGGACTCCTGCGAGCACTCGTCAAGCAGGAGCGCGATGCTTGGGACGACGAGCGCTGGACCTGGTTCTGGCTGACGAGTCGTTCGGTGGACCCGGCTGTCGCCGCCGGGATCATCCGCGAGGAGCTCGGCGATTCACTGGCGAGCCTCCAGGTCCGGACGCTGGCAGGTCGCCGTGCAGCGTTGTGGGACACCTACCTCCCCGGCTCGGTGGTCCCCGCGGACAGGAGCCGTGACGCCGCCTTCGCCATCGACATCGTGTGGCACCAGGAGGACCGACCTCTCCTCAACCTGCTCGGTGCTTCCGCGGGTCCTGCACTGCACCCCGATCGGTCGGGAGAGGGGTGGCTCGACGACTACGAGAAGTGGGCCATCAAGCGCTACTACGAGCAGTTGCCGCGCGGTGGCCCCCGTCCGGCCGAGGGTTACCTCCGAGTGCACATCGGGACCGTGCCGGACCCCCTCGGTCTCATGACCAGCCTGTCCTCGGCAGGACGGGCAGCACTGACCCGAGCGGCCCTCGACCTCGGACCCGAGCAGGACCGCACGGTCGCTCATGCCACGGTCGCTCACTACCCACGACAGACGGTCACCGGTCCTCTGACCTGGTACCTCAGTCGCCATGGCGTGGTCGACACCGCCTACGGTCCCCTGCCGATCCCCGAGGTCCTGGCCCCGGACGATCGGGTCCGGGACATCTTGCCCGTCGCGCGTGTCACCCGTGACGAGGCGGATCGACTCGGCATTCGTCGCGGCATCACGGGCATCAGCGACCCGGAGTGGCGGCGGTACCTGAGTCGTGCCGGGGAATGGAGTGACGACGCCCGGCGCAGCAAGCTCTACGCCGTCGCCGCGGAGCACGCCTCGGCGCCGGAGGCGCTGCACGTCCGGCTCGGTCAGCGTGTCGTGGAGGTCGACACCGAGGACGTCTACGTCGTCGACGACGAGCGCGAGTACGGCGCCCTGCTCGCTCAGTCGATCCCGGTACTCCTCGTGCCCACCGCCGAGGACGCGACGCGACTGGTCGACGCCTGGGGTCTCGCCGACGGGAGCACCCTGCTCGCCACGGAGGTCTCCTTCACGGCCGCCGGGGAGGCCGGCCCGCTGGTCGACCGGTTTCCCCCACTGCGCCTCTACCTCCCGCCGGATCTCGAGGGCCTTGAGCTGGTGCCGTGCCGGGACATCCAGGTCAGCACCGTCACGCCGGCCGGTCGCTCCACCGAGTACCGGGACTTCCTCCTGCACGAGGGGCGCGTCCACGCCGTCCTCGGCACGGACACCGCCTTCCTCCGGCGGCTGTCCCAGGAGCTCGACCTCGATCTGAGCGACTCCGACGTCGACCACGTCATCCGTCAGACCGAGGACCACGCCGCACGCAACAAGGCCGCCGCCATCCGGGACGCGGACGACGACGATGAGCGACTCCTGATGGCCGTGGGCGAAGCTGCCCTCCGTCGAGCCATCCCCCAGTTGGCTCTGTCCTCCCTCGAGACCGGTGGCACCCGGCTCGAGGGCCGGGAACTGGCGGAGATCGCCCGAGCCGTGCACGGGATCTCCGTGCTCAGCAAGCTCCGCCAGGGCCTGTCCGACCAGGGCCTGGAGCCCCCGGAGCGGTGGGCCGGCAGCTCCAAAGCGCGACGCTTCGTCACCGACCTGGGGTTCTCGTCCGACTTCGCTGGCATGCCCGCCGCCAGCCGTCCCTCGCTCATGGAGGTCGACGGTCCTGCGCCGTTGCCGCCGCTGCACGACTACCAGGAGCGTGTCCTCGAGGAGACCCGTGCGCTCCTCCGGGGCCGAGGTCCCTCGCGTGGCCTGATCTCCCTCCCCACCGGGGCCGGCAAGACCCGGGTCGCGGTGGAATCGCTCGTGCGCCACGTCCGCGAGGAGGGGCTGACGGGGCCGGTGCTGTGGATCGCGCAGAGCGACGAACTGTGCGAGCAGGCGGTCCAGACCTGGTCCTTCGTCTGGCGTGCGGCAGGCCCGCCCGAGCGGCTGCGCATCAGTCGCCTCTGGGGCGACAACAGCGCCAGCCGGGTGGACGACGGCTTCCACCTCGTCGTCGCGATCGACGACAAGCTGAGCTCGATCCTGGACCGGGAGGAGTACTCCTGGTTGAAGGAGGCCGAGGTCGTCGTGGTCGACGAGGCCCACACCTCCATCTCGCCGACCTACACCCGCCTGCTCGACTGGTTGGGTCGTGGCCGAGCGCGGCGACAGCGACCGCTCATCGGGCTGACGGCCACGCCGTTCCGAGGGGTCAGCGAGGACGAGACGAGTCGCCTCGTCGCCCGCTACGACAACAACCGGCTGGACCGGACCGCCTTCGGCGACGTCGACCCGTACACCGCCCTGCAGGACCGGCGGATCCTCGCCCGGGTGCAGCACCGGCTGCTCGACGGTGCGGACGTGCAGCTCAACGAAGCCGAGCTGGACGAGTTGCGCAGGTTCCGCCGGGTGCCGCGCCAGCTGGAGACCCGTCTGGGTGCCGACCAGGACCGCAACGAGATGATCGTGCGCTCGATCCTCGATCTGCCCGAGGACTGGACGGTCCTGTTGTTCGCGTCGTCGGTGGAGAACGCCGAGACCCTCGCGGCCATGCTGGCCGTCCGCGACGTCCCCGCCGTGGCCATCTCCGGTGGGACGGACCCGGCGGAGCGGCGGTACTACGTCGAGCGCTTCCGCAGGGGCGACATCCGGGTCATCACCAACTACGCGGTGCTGGCCCAGGGCTTCGACGCCCCGGCGGTGCGCGCGGTCTACGTGACCCGACCGACCTTCAGCCCCAACGTCTACCAGCAGATGATCGGCCGGGGGCTGCGTGGTCGACTCAACGGTGGATCCGACGAGGTGCTCATCGTCAACGTCCAGGACAACTTCGACCAGTTCGGCGAGCGTCTGGCCTTCTACGACTTCGAGTACCTGTGGAGCGGCGCCGCCTGTGGATGAGGAACCGACGCTTGACGAGTCGCAGCGACGGGTGGCCGAGGCACCCGCTGGTGCCCGACTCATCGTCACGGCGGGCGCCGGGCAGGGGAAGACCGAGGTCGTCGCGGCACGCCTCCGCCACCTGATCGAGGAGGAGGGGCTCAGCGGGACGGACGACCTGTTGGTCCTCAGCTTCTCCCGTGCGGCGGTCGCCGCCGTCCAGGGCCGCGTCCGGGGCGACAGCTCGCTCGCCGCCGTCACCGTCCGGACCTTCGACAGCCTCGCCTCCCGGCTGCTGCTCGAGGCGGGCGAGGACGTCGAGGGCCTGCGGTTCGACCCCCGGATCCGCGCGGCCACCGAGCTGCTCGAGAAGCCGGACTCCGACGTCCCGACCGTCGACCTGCTCCGCCACGTCGTGGTGGACGAGGTGCAGGACCTGGTCGGGGACCGGGCGGAACTCGTTCTCGCGCTCCTGCATCGACTGGACGCCGAGGCAGGCTTCACGGTGCTCGGCGACCCGTTGCAAGCCGTCTACGACTTCGTGCTCGACGAGTCGAAGAGCTCGATGACGAGCACACAGCTCCTCGACCGGCTGCGCGCCGCCCTCGGGGCGGTCGACCTGCAGCTCGAGCACCACTACCGCGCGCAGACCGCGGAGACACGGGCCGTCGTCGGTCTCGGCGACCGGATGCGGACGGCCCGGTCGGGTCGCAGCCGGCTCAACAAGGTGCGTCACCACGTCGACGGCCTCCCACCGGTCGGCACGCTGGACGATCTCGTCCGGCTCCTCCCCCGCTGGACCGGCCGAACCGCTCTGCTCTGCGACACCAACGGCCAGGCCATGCTCATCTCGCGACAGCTCGACGAGCTGTCGGTGCCCCACCGGCTACGCCGACCGGCCGAACAACTGTCGGTCCCTTCGTGGGTGGCGGGGGTCCTCGCGGATTCGCCGACCCGCCACATCGACCGCGCGACGTTCGACCGCATGGTCGACGAGACGGGGCTCGTCGTGCCCCACACCGCATGGCGGCTCCTCAAGGCCACGGAGCGGCGGCGGCGCGCACCCCGCGAACTGGACCTCGTCGAACTCGCGGCACACGTCGCCGCAGGAGACGTTCCTGTCGAGCTGGCGGACGCGGGGGACGCGGACGTCGTCGTGTCGACCGTCCACCGGGCCAAGGGGCTGGAGTTCGACAACGTCGTGGTGGTCGAGCAACCGGAGCGCGCGGCGGAGGAGCCGGACGACGACGCCGACGACGAACGCGCACGCGAGCTCTACGTCGCCGTCTCCCGCGCCCGGTCCCGCCTGGCCACCGTGAAGTCGCCGAGCACGAGCGGCCTGTACCGCGATCGCCGGCCTCCCGGCCGGTGGGTGCACGGGTACAAGTCCTGGCAGACCAACGCCTTCGGGTTCCAGCTCTCCGACGTCGAGCGCAAGCGTCCGTACGGCGACGACCCCGACACGGCGCAAGAGGTGCAGCGGCTCCTCAGGTCGGAGCTCGCCGCCGCCGGCCTGCCGGTGCAGGGCCAGCTGGATCCCCGCCGCAGCACCCCGTCCGCGCCGGTGTACGAGCTGTCGGTCCGCGGACACCCCGTCGCGATCACCTCGGCCGGCTTCGGGGCGGCACTGATGCAGCGGTTGAACCGGGTCTGGCGCAACCACCCGGGACCTCCGGCGGCTCTGCACGGGCTGCGGACCGACGGGGTCGAGACGGCAGCAGGACCGCCCATGGCCGGCGACCGGCTGGGGGTAGGTCGGTGGGGACTGTGGCTCGCGCCGCGGATCGGCGGACTGGCTCACCTGGAGTACGAGAGAAAGGACCGAGGATGACCACGCTGGCCGACCAGTACGGGTTCCGCGAGGACCTCGTGGAGACGCTGTGCCGCGACCTCCTCGGGCCCGCGGCACCGGACGAGGTGCTCGATGAGAGCCCGCTCGACCGCTACGTCACCGGCGTGCTGTTCCCGACGACGGCCGCAGGGACGGACGAGGAGCGCGACGAACCGGACGCCGAGACCGGCTCCGGCGCGGACGCGGGGTACGACCCCGGGGTGGCCCTGTCCCGGCAGCGTCACCCGTCGTCGATGGGTCTCTCCTTCGCCGTCGACCGGTCCGTAGCCGACGCGGTGACCCTCACGTCAGCGGCCGCTCGGTACGCCGCCGAGACGCCGGTCGACGCCCCGGAGGAGCCGGCTGCACACAGCCGCTCACGCCGGCCCCGCGGTAACGAGGCATGGCGCCGCGTCGCCGTCGGACCCGTGACGACGAGGGTGGACGTCACCCGCCCCGGCATCCAACAGTTCCCCGTCGCTGACGGACTCGAGCTCTACTGCGTCGTCCGCCCCGAGCAGGACCGCGTCGTCCCCGTCACCGCCGTCCTCCGCAACACCTTCAGCGTGGCGCGCGGGGAGCTCCGCGACGGGTACTGCTTCCTCCAGCCGTCGCTCGAGGTGTCCGGGCCCGAGGGGGCGTTCGTCGACCGTCGGTCCGGCCGCCAGGTCGCGGTCGACGACGAGGACCTCGAGTCGTACGACCTGCTCTTCCGGGACGTGCGGACCTTCGCCGTGGGCCACGGCTGTGCGGTCGAGTGGGAGACCGGCCGCCCGACGGTGTCCCGCCTCGGGACGACGTTCCTCCCGTCGCACGAGCTCCAGCTGGCCACACCCCGGGAGCTCCCCGCGGTCGACCTGCGCATGAGCCACCTGGCCGAGGCTCCGGACGACGTGGTGGTCGGCGGACTCCGCCGGCTCGTCGAGGAGTACCGGCGGTGGATCGCCGAGCAGCGCACCGAGGGCGACCGACTCCCGGAGCCGCTGCGAGCGACCGCGGCCCGTCACATGGACGACGCCGAGGAGGCGGCCGGCCGGATCCTCTCGGGCATCGACCTGCTGGCGGACCGTCCCGACGCCATGCTCGCCTTCCGCCTCATGAACCGGGCGATGCAGGCTCAACGTGCTCGTCAGGACTGGATCCGGTCGGGCGCCCACGGGGAGCCGCCGGTCGGCGCCGAACAGACCTGGCGTCCCTTCCAGATCGCCTTCGTCCTGCTGGCGCTCAGGGGCATCGTCGACCCGGAGCACGAGGACCGGGAGCGGGCCGACCTGCTGTGGTTCCCGACCGGTGGTGGCAAGACCGAGGCCTACCTCGGCCTCATCGCCTTCACGATCCTCATGCGTCGGCTCACGGCGCCGACAGCCGGCGGGGTCAGCGTCCTGATGCGCTACACGCTGCGTCTGCTGACCCTTCAGCAGTTCGAGCGCGCGGCCTCCCTCATCTGCTCCCTGGAGGTGCTGCGGCGGACGACGTCGTACCTTCCGGGTGCCGCCCCGATCAGCCTCGGCCTCTGGGTCGGTCAGAGCGCCACGCCGAACACCGTGGACAAGGCTCGCGCCGCCCTCAACAAGATCCGCGGCGGGCAGAAGCTCGCGACCGAGAACCCCGTGCAACTGACCCGCTGTCCGTGGTGCGGCATCGACCTGGACGTCGACGACTACGCCGTCGACCGACGGGTCCCCGAGCTCCGCGTCTCCTGCCGCAACCGGGACTGTGCCTTCACGGGCGGCCTGCCCGTCCATCTCGTCGACGAGGACGTCTACCGGGTGCGGCCGTCCCTCCTCATCGGCACGGTCGACAAGTTCGCGATGCTCGCCTGGCAGGAACGGGCGAGCAGCATCTTCTCGACGGACGGGCAGGGACTGCCGCCGGACCTCATCGTCCAGGACGAACTGCACCTGATCTCCGGTCCACTGGGCACCCTCGTGGGGCTGTACGAGGCCGCGGTCGACGCCGCCTGCGCTCGCCGGCACCGGCCCAAAGTCGTCGCCTCGACCGCGACGATCCGGCGGGCCAAGGCCCAGGTGCGAGCCGTCTTCGACCGCACCTCCGCCCAGTTCCCGCCCCCGGGGCTCACCGTGGGCGAGACGTTCTTCTCCGAGGACGCCGATCCCGAGAAGAAGGGCACCCGGCGCTACGTCGGCATCATGGCGCCGGGCACGAGCCAGACGACGCTCATGATCCGCACCTACGCGGCGGTGGTGCAGGGCACGCAGGACCGGCCGGCCGCGGACGAGGTGAAGGACCCCTACTGGACCCTGGTGGGGTACTTCAACAGCCTCCGCGTGTTGGGCGGCGCCTACATGCAGGTGCTCGACGACGTCCCGGACCGACTCAAGGTCCTGGCGCAGCGCACCGGTCATGAGCCGCGCAGGGTCACGCAGGAGCCGATGGAGCTGACCAGCCGGACGGACTCCTCGGACATCCCCCTGCACCTCACCCGACTGGGCCGCGGGCTCCCCGACCCGGACACCCCCGACGTCGTGCTGGCCACCAACATGATCTCGGTGGGTGTCGACGTCGACCGGCTCGGGCTGATGGCCGTGATGGGCCAGCCGCAGGCGACGGCCGAGTACATCCAGGCGACCAGCCGCGTCGGCCGCAAGTACCCGGGTCTCGTGCTCGTCATGTACAACGGCGCGCGCTCCCGGGACCGGTCCCACTACGAGGACTTCCTGCCGTACCACCAGACGCTGTACCGCCAGGTCGAGGCGACGAGCGCGACACCGTTCGCGGCGCGGGCACGGGACCGGGGCCTGCACGGCGTACTGGTCGCCATGGCCCGCCTGCTCGCTCCGGGCGCCGGTCCGGACACGGGGGCCGGCCAGGTGGATCGCTTCCTGACCGACCTCGAGGCGCTGGCCGCGAGGATCGTCGAGCGGGCCAGGGACGTGGAGCCCGACTCCGCCGACGACACGGACAGCCAACTCCAGTCGCTCATCGACGTCTGGGTCCGCGAGGCGGACGCCCGCAAGCCCCTGCGCTACTCCGTGTACGGCAAGCCGGAGACATCACTCCTGGTCCAGGCAGACCAGGCGGTGACCGACACCAGGTTGAACCTCGACACGGACGACGTCCCCTGGCCCACGTTGACGAGCCTCCGCGACGTCGACGCCACCTCGTCACTGCACCTGGTCCCCAACCGAGACAGGAAGTTCCGATGAGCCCGCGCCAGGTGCCCACCGCCCGACGCTCCCAGCTGGTCACCACCTACGGAGTGGGGGCCCTCTTCCCCGCCCAGAACGAGAGCTTCATGGTCATGGGGCTCGAGGAGTGGGCGGACGCGGGTCTGGGCCCGGAGATCCTGGAGGCACGACTGGCGCGCAGCCTGCGCGTCTCGTCCTTCCATGCGCCGGCCGCGGGCAGCGACAAGGGCCGGGACGTCCCGGTGATCCGCCTCCCGGAGTACCAGTTCTGCCCCGAGTGCCGCCGGCTTGCGCCGATCTGGGAGTTCGGCGGGTGGAACGAGCACGTCTGCAAGGAGTGCGACGCCGACCTGGTGCCCTCCCGGTTCGTGGTCTGCTGTCCGCGCGGGCACATCGACGACTTCCCGTACCACGCGTGGCTGCACGGCTCGAACACCGGCATCGGGTCGCCGGAGCACCGCCTGCGCCTGCACGCGCTCGGCCGGAGCTCGTCGCTCAGTGACATCCGGGTGTCGTGCACGTGCGGGACCACGCCGATGAGCCTGGAGGGAGCGTTCGCCGCCGACGCCTTGCGCGGCGTGCGCAGCTGCTCGGGCCGACGCCCGTGGTTGGGCGCCGACTCCCGGGAGTCCTGCACCGAGGTCCCGCGGACCCTGCAGCGGGGTTCGTCGAACGTCTGGTTCCCGGTCGTCGCATCCGCGATCTCCATCCCGCCGTGGTCGGAGGGCGTCTACCGGCTCCTCGACCGGCACTGGTCCGTGCTCGCCGCGATCCCGCCAGACGCGGTCCGCGCCACCCTGAGCGGGATGGCGCTGCCCGCGCACCAGTACACCCTCGACGAACTCACGGACGCCGTGCTGCGCCGACGCGGCGAGACGCCCGGCGAGGAGGACGACGACCTGCGCGTCGGCGAGTACAAGGCCCTGGTCGCCGGTCGACGCGAGGGCAAGGACAAGCAGGACTTCGTCTGCGAGCCGACGTCCGTCCCCCCGTCCCTCGCCGACCAGGTGGTCCAGGTCTCGCGGGTCTCCCGGCTGCGCGAGGTCCGGGCCCTGCGGGGGTTCACGCGGATCCTCCCCCGGACCCACGAGACACCGGACGAGCACGTGGCCCCCCTGACGCGGAACGGGTCGTTCTGGCTGCCGGCCATCGAGGTCACCGGCGAAGGCGTCTTCCTCCGCCTGGACGGCGATCGGCTCGCGACCTGGGAGTCCGGGGACTTCGCCCGTGGACGGGCGGAACTCCTGCAACGCATCGTCGACCAACGCGCCGCGGACCGCGGGCTCGGCCAGCAGCCGGTCGTCACCGCCCGCGACCTGTTGCTGCACTCCTTGGCGCACGCCCTGGTGGAGCAGCTGAGCCTGGACGCGGGCTACCCGTCCGCGTCCCTGCGGGAGCGGGTCTTCAGCGACGGCGACATGGCCGGGGTGCTCGTCTACACCGCCACCTCCGACTCGGGCGGCAGTCTGGGCGGTGTGGCCGCCCAGTCCGAGGAGGGGCGGATGCAGCAGGCGGTCCTCGGAGCGATGGCCCGGCTGTCCTGGTGCTCCTCCGATCCCGTCTGCATCGAGTCGGTCGGCTCCGGCGCGGACGCGCTCAACCTGGCCGCCTGCCATGCCTGCCTCTTGGTCCCCGAGACCAGCTGCGAGCGCAACAACACCTTCCTCGACCGCGCGACCCTGGTCGGCACGCCGGAGAACCCGGAAGCCGGCTTCTTCTCGGCGCTGTTGAGCCGGGTCTGATGGCGAGGTTCGTCCCGCCGCTACGGGTCTCGTCGGGTCGGAGTCCCGCCGAGACCCGCGTCCTGCAGTGGCTGAGCAGGCTGGGTGACGAGTGGACGGTCCTGCACTCGCTCGGGGTTCTCAACCACCCGTTCAAGCGCTGGGCCGAGGCGGACGCCCTCGTTATCGGCCCTCCGGGGCTCGTCGTCCTGGAGGTGAAGGGCGGCCGCGTGGCACGGCGACAGGGCGTCTGGGAGTTCACCGACCGGTCGGGACGTGTGACGCGGAAGCGAGAAGGCCCGTTCGACCAGGCCGGCGGCGCCCACGGGGCCATCCGCCGGCACCTCGTCGACCAGGGCGCCCTGGGCCCCGACCAGTGCTCCGGGTGGGCCGTCGCACTGCCGGACGTGACGCTGACCGGACGCGCACCCGACGTGGTCGAGGAGGTGCTCCTCGACGCGAGCTCGGAGTGGTCCGCACCCGAGCTCGTGCTGAAACGGTGGTGCCGCCATTGGGCAAGACGGTCAGGCGCGGCGTCTCCCTTGACTCCCGAGGACGTCGCCGCGGTCGTCGAGATCCTGCGCGGTGATCTCGACCTGCGCCCGGCGCTGTCGCTGCTCGCCGACGAGGTCGACGAGGAGCTGACCCGCGTCACCGCCGAACAGGAGCGGGTGCTGCGCGCGGCGGCGGACAACCCACGGCTGGCGGTCGCCGGCAGGGCCGGGACGGGTAAGACCATGCTGGCCCTCGCGGAGGCCCGACGTCTGGCCGACGAGGGCGGTCGAGTGCTGCTGACCTGCAGCAGCGCCCCGTTGGCCCGCAGGCTCGATCTCGCCCTGCAGGACGCTCGGGGGATCGACGTCCGGACCCCCTCCGAGCTCCTCACGACCACAGGCCCCGACCGGTACGACGCGGTGGTCGTGGACGAGGCCCAAGACCTGGGTGCGGGCTGGCGGCACATCGTCGACGCCCGCGCACGCGGAGGCGTCGAGGCGGGCACGTGGCGGCTGTTCCTGGACCCGGCGCAGGACCTGGCCGGCGCCGGTGTCGACATGGCCTCGACCCTCCCGGCGTCCACGACGCGGATGAGCCTGACCCTGAACTGCCGCAACACGCGTCAGATCGCGGTGATGGCGTCGATGCTGACCCGGACCGAGCTCGACGCGGAAGCACCCGTGCTCGGTCCCGAGGTGGTGATGCACTGGTGGACCGACCCCTCGGAGCAGGAGCGACTCCTCGCTGCAGAACTGCAGGACCTCGTGGGGTCACTGCCACCGGCGCGCGTCGCCGTGCTGACCCAGCGGCCGATGATGGCGGCCCGGCGCGCTGCACTGTCCCGCCTCGCGGGCGTTCCCCTGGCCGGGCTCGAGGAACGACGGCCGCATGCCGTCGTGGTGGCGACGGCGGAGGAGTTCAAGGGACTCGAGGCGGTTGCCGTGCTGATCGCCGACCTCGAGTCGCTGGCCCGGGCGACCGACCGCCGCCACGCCTACGTCGCCTGCACGCGCGCACGGGTCCGGTTGACGTTGTTCCTGCACGAGGCCGTGCGAGAGGAGTACCAGGCCGGCGCCGCCTGGTTCGGTGGCGTGGTGACCCGGCGGGCGACGCCCCGCGGGCTCCAGTCCTTCTGACGCCGCGTCAGGCGGCGAGTCGGGCGGCCACGACATCGGCGACCGCACGGGCCATGGGCGGCGGGACGGCGTTCCCGATCTGGCGAGCGATGTCCGCCTTGGTGCCGCACCAGAGGTGGCGGTCGTCGAAGCCCTGGACGACCGCCGCCTCCGCGTGGGTGAGCGCTCGGTTGACCTGCTCGCCGCCGTTCTCCCACTGCGGGTGCAGGAAACGTCCCTTCTCGGGCCGGAAGAACTCGGTGCGGATGGTCACCGCGGGCTCGTCCCAGCGCAGCCGGCCGAGGACGTCGCCGGCGCCTCGGGTGTGCCGCCGCCAGCAGGGGTACTGGAGCTCCTCGGGCAGGTCGAACCGCCCCTGTCCCGGCGCGATGTGCGCGTAGCGGATCTCGGAGATCAGGGCATGGTTCTGCGTGACGTGCAGGTCCCGGAGCTTGAAGATCCCCGGGATCTCGTGTCCCTGGAACTGAGCGGTGCTCTCGGGCAGCCATGTCTCACGGACGCGGGGCTGCAGGACGACCGGCCCCTCGAGGAACGCCTCCCGCAGGCTGATCCACCGTCCTAGGTCCCCGACCGGCGCCTTCGCGTGCGTCTGCTGCGGTCCGTCGACCGGACCGATCCGCGACCCGACGACGATGGTGCGGATGCGCTTCTGCGGGGTGCCGTAGTCCGCGGCGTTGAGCCGGAAGACCTGGGTGTCGAAGTCGGCGAGCTCGCCCTCCTCACTCGCGGCCTGCCGGAGCAGCTGGAACTCCGGGGTCTTGGCGAACCGGTCCACGTTCTCGAAGACGAACATCCGCGCATCGGACTTACGGACGACCCTCACGAACTCGCGCCAGAGCTGGTTGCGCATGTCCGCGGGGTCACGCTTGCCGAGGGCGGAGAACCCCTGACACGGTGGCCCCCCGATGACGAGGTCGACGCGCGGGACGTCGGTGTACCCCGTGATGTCCCCGGCGTGGGTGTGCGCCCCCAGGGGGTCAAAGTTCGCGGCGTAGGTGGCGGCCGCCGCGCGGTCGATCTCCACCGCCCCGACACTCATGAAGCTCCCCTGGTCGAGGAAACCCCGGGTCATCCCCCCGCAGCCGGCGAACAGGTCGAGCACCGTGAAGCCATCCCCCCGCACCGCCTCACGTTAGCCGGCGTCACCGACAGTCATCACCGCCGACTCACCGTGCCCCTCGTCACGCTGCCCCTCCAGTGCTCCGAGCACCCGCTCCAGGGCCTCCTCGGGTGACTCGTGCTCCCACACCTCCACGACCGTCCAGCCGAGGTCCTCGAGGTGGTGACGGGTCTCCTCGTCCCTGACCTTGTTCTTCTCGATCTTCTGCCGCCACCAGTCCGCATTCGAGGCCGGCCAGGTGGCGTGGAGCGGACAGCCGTGCCAGAAGCAGCCGTGGACGCTGACCGCGACGTGCGCCTTAGTGAACGCGATGTCGAGCTTGCGTCTCGGCATTCCTGGTACCGGCCAGCCGACTCGGTACCGCTTGCCTCGGCGGTGCAGGAGACGTCGCAGTGCCAACTCAGGACCGGTGTCGGCGCGCGCCTGCTTGCTCATCCGGGCGGCGACACCCGGTGAGCTGGCGCCAGGTCGCTCTGCTGTTCCTTCAGTCACGATCCTGAGCATCGAGCAGCGAGTACAGGTGGAGCGCGATGGCCTTCGCGAGTCCTGGCGGAACCGCGTTGCCGATCTGCCGTGCAATCTCAGTCCGCGTGCCCACAAAGCCGAAGTCGTCCGGGAACGACTGCAAACGAGCTGCCTCGCGGTGCGTGATCGGACGATCAGCAACCGGATGCAGGTAGCGCCCCTTCTCCGGTTTGTTGAACTCGGTTCTGACGGTGCCACTCGGCCTCTCCCACCAGAGACGACCCATGACGTCCGTCGTGCCGGTCAGCTTCTCCTTCCAGCACCGAGGAGTAATGTCCGGCTCCTTCTCCATGAGGTCGAACCGGTTTCCTCCGTACGGGATGGCCTTGTAGCGCTGCAGCGATTTAGGGTTGACCTTTTCTCGCACGAAGTGCAGATCCTGACCCCCGCTTCCATCATCGCCCGGGGCCGTCCGTACGGGCATGAGGTCGAGGCCTTCAAATGCGTCTCTCACGGTCACGTAGGGACTCATGTCCTTGGACTCCGGCCCATGCGTCTTGACCGGAGGCCACGGAACTTCCTTGTCACCCCGAACGGCCATGAAGATGCCTCGCCGCCTGTTCTGCGGTACACCGTAATCGGCGGCGTTGAGCACCCCGAAGTTGAACCTGTACTGGGAGAGCTCGGGGTCCGTGGCCATGAGATGCAACAACTCCGCGAACTGCGCGGACTTCTGAAATTGCGGAACGTTCTCGATCACGAAAGCGCGAGGCTTCACCACCCGCACCGCCCGCAGGTACTGCTCCCATAGACTGTTTAACCGAGCCCGTGCATCGGCGTCCCGCTTCTTGCCGAGCGGAGAGAACCCTTGGCAGGGAGGGCCGCCGAGGATGACATCCGCCGGTTCGAACTCGGACAATTCCTCGATCGGACCGTCATGCACCAGGCATCCGAAGTTCTGCTTGAACGTGCGAGCAGCGGCGGGGTCGATCTCGACGGCCTGCACCGGGACGAAGCCCTTCTGCGCCTGGGCGAACCCGAGACTCAAACCTCCTGCCCCCGCGAACAGGTCCAGCGTGCGGATCTCTTCAGGCGTCTCGCTCACCAGGCTCCCTTCCGGCACAACGCGTGGAGCCTAGGTTCCCCGAGGGGTACGACGGTTTCGACCCGCCGGCCGTCCAGCTTCGTCCCGACGAGATCACACGCCAGTGATCCACTGCGGTGCGGCCTGCCGCAGTGGCTCGGACGGCTGCGGGAGCGCGGGCGCCCGGCGGCGGGCCGGCCTCCTCGTCAGTTCAGCCACCAGTTGCGGCAGGGCCGTCCCGCGGTCGTAACGCGACATCAGGTCGAGCCTCTCGCCTGTCCCGGTGAAAGCCCAACCTCGGTGGAGATGCGCGACGACGTCGTCGCCGCGCGAGAGACACCAGATCTCGTTGGCCGGCACCTCGGCCAGTTCACGGACCGGCGCGGAGTCCGGCATGCCGGAGCCGTAGCTACCGCTGCTGTCGTGGAAGACGGACCGACAGTCCCACGGCCCCTCGAAGAGTTGTTGCGCGAGAACCGCAGCGATCACCCGATAGGTCAGGACGTCGGGATCGGTCCGCGGCCGACGGGTGGGGACAGCGATGCGGTGCGCGCCGAGAACCCGGTCCACCACCACCTCCACGCCGTCGGGCCGCAGCGCCAGTTCGTTCATCTGCCGCGGCTCGAGGAACGGCCCGTCCGACTCGACCTTCGGGGCGTGCAGCGATCCGAGCCTGTTGATGTCGACGTACAGGACCGGTCCCCTGAGCGCCAGACAGTCCATCTGTCCGCCGCCTGGGTGGGTCTCGTAGACCCGGTGGCCGGGCACCCGCCGGCACAGCTCGGCGGCGATCCGCCACGAGAAGGCGATCTGCAACCGGTGGGTGTCGAAGTCCATGGGCCTTTCCTGCACTGGTCCGTCTGTGGTCGAAGCCGACTCAGTCGTCGAGGTGCTGCAACAGCTCGTCAGCAGACACGCCGAGCTCTCGGCGCAGACCGTCCAACAATCGCGGCCAGTTGGCCGGCGGGACGGCACCCCGGATGGTGTCCGCCAACCTGGCGGCCACCGTCCGGACGACGAGCGCAGCGATGTCGTCGAGCCCGCCGTCGACGACCGGTGCGGCTCCAGTCAGCGCGGTCGACGACGGAAGCTGCGTCGAGGCGGAGTGGTCCACCGGAGCGTCCTCGGCCGTTTCGAGGACGGCCTCGCCGACCTGGTCCTCGGAGTGCACGACGGGGTCGCTGCGGTCGACCTCGCTGCCCGGCAGTGTCGCTGGTGAACCGCTCGGCGTCGGCGAGGGCACGAGGTGCTCGTCGACGATCTCGGCGACTGGCTGCAACTCGAGTGGCAGGTGCTCCGTGACAGAGATGACGGCGTCTGCCCGATCATCGGACTCCGGTGCCGAGAGCGGCAGCGCGCGACCGGCGTGGACGACGTCGAGGAAGCGCGTGGTGCGGGTCAGGGCCACGTAGAGCATCCGTAGGCCCCGTTCCGACTCCTCGACGATCGCCTCGGGCTCGACGACCACCACCGAGTCGAACTCGAGCCCCTTGGCGTCCTGCGGGCTCACCAGGTTGATCGACGCGCCGAGCGCTCCCTTGCCGGCATCGCTGTACCGGACGTTCTTTGCCGTCAGCGCCTCGACGACCGCCGGACGGATCGAGTCCGGGCAGACGATGCCGACGAACAGGCCCTGCGCCGCCCGGTCCTGCGCGATCTGCACCGTGCGCCCGACGCGCTCCTCCTCGTTGACCTCCGCGAGGCCTGGTTCCTCGGGCCCCTGCCGGACGACCCTCGGCGGCGTCACGCCCGGCGCCGCCTCCGGCAGCAGCCGGGCGGCGAACTCGAAGACCTGCTGCGGGACGCGATAGCCGAAGGCGAGTTCCTCCACCTCCACGGGATGCTGCCGCTGCAGGGCCTCGGTGACGTCGTCCCACGAGTCCCGCGCCCACACACCGGTGGACTGGGCCAGGTCCCCGACGAGGGTCATGGAGCCGTCGACGGACCGCCGACGGACGGCGCGGAGCTGCATCGGCGTGAGGTCCTGCGCCTCGTCGACGACGATGTGCCGGTACTGCGCGGGAGATCCGTTGACGAGGGCGTCCGCCTCGTCGAGCAGGGCGACGTCGGCGTCGGTCCACGTCTCGTCCGAGAGCCGCTCGGCCGGTGCTCGGAGCAGGCGCCCCACGTCGCCGGCAGTGAAATCGTCCCCGGCCGCCGCGAGCAACCGCTCCCGCGAGGCGAGCAGGTCACGGACGAAGGCCTGGGGCGTCAGCGACGGCCAGAGCCGCTCGACCGCGGCGTCGATCTGGGTGGGGCTCACGGACCCGGCCGTACGCCGGCCCATCTCCTCCGTCATCCACGCCCGCAGACCGGTCCGCCCTCCGACATAGGTGGGCGATGCCAGGTATCGGATCAACGCCAACTGCAGTTCCTGTCGCGTGAACCGCGCTGCGCTTCCTGTGGACTCGACGGCCAACTCCTCCAAGCGGTCCGGCACCCGGACCCTCTGCCGGAGCGCTCGCTGGAGCAGCCCTGCCATGCGACCGTCGCCCTTGAGGCGCGCGGTGTCCGCCTCCTCGAGACGACCGGTGGAGGCCGTCGGACCGAGTCCACGCAGGTCCCGATGGACGACGTCGACGTCCCCGAGGCCGGGGAGCACCTGACGGATGTACCGCGTGAAGGTCGGATTGGGCCCGATCACCAGGACCTGCTCGGCCGACAGGCGGTCCCGGTGGTTGAAGAGCAGCCACGACACGCGGTGGAGGGCGACTGCCGTCTTGCCGGTCCCCGGTCCCCCCTGGACGACGAGCAACTGCTCGAGCGGGGCCCGGACCAGCCGGTACTGGCTCGAGTGGATGGTCTGGACGATGTCCCGCATCTCACCGGTGCGGTCCTGTTCCAGATCCCGCAGGACCGTGTCGTCGATGCCCGACGCCTCGAGGCCGGTGAGCTCGCCGACGCGGCGGGCCAGGTCCTCGAAGACGACGTCCTCGAAGTCCTGGACGGTGTTGCGCTCGGTCCGGAACTTGCGGCGCCGCAGGAGTCCTCGGGTGTCGTCGTACGTGGCCTCGAAGTACGGGCGGGCGAAGTCCGTCTGCCAGTTGACGACGAGGGGGTTGCGCTCCTCGTCGGTGATCAGGTGCTTGCCGATGTAGACGACCTCGCCGTCGTCACGGTCGAAGCGGCCGATCGCCACGGGCTCGTCCGGGCGACCGAGGGTCTCGAGGATCCGTTCGGCGCCCCGCCGCACCGCCGCAGCCGCGGCCCGAGAACCGGCCGCGGCTCCCGGGGCCGCCTCGAGGGTCCGCCTCTTGCGCTCGCGCGCCTCCCACGCGGTGTCGAAGTAGGCCTGCTCGCGGGCCAGCTCGTCCTCGATCGTGTCCGTCATCGCCTCGCCACCCCGTCTGCCGTGACCCGCGTCGTCGTGCCTCACGGTCACCGGAACTGTGCCGTCGGCAGATGTTGGCCCACGTATCCGACATGGACGACGCCGGACGCGCCTCTGCTGTCGTCGTGGAAGTGAAGGCGAGGCGCCGGGGTTCCTCGCCGGACGATCCTGATGTGGGCGGGCATGTACACCCGGCCGCCCTGCGCGACCCGCTCGGGCACGGGGAACACGCGCTTGTCCCTGAGCGTCGGGTTGTTGTCCACGGACTCCGACTCGACGAGTGCGACGGCGTTGGCCGATACCGCTGCACGGGACGCCGGCGGAGCCTGACACCAGGAGACGAAGTTGCCGCTGTGCTCCCCGCGTCGGACGGCGGCTGTGTAGTCGTCCAACGCGGAGAGGGCGTTCCAGACCTTGATGGCGAACAGCTCGGCTCCCGGGTGGGTGTCGAGTTCCGCCGCAGCGGCGTCCGTGGGGCCGATCTCCACGTGCGCCAACCGCTCCCGTGCCAGCTGGAGTACCTCGACCACCGAGTGAGGTATCTCGAGCGTCGTCCCGTCCGTCTCCCAGGCCGATGCCCCGAGCTGGGCCACCCGGGCCTCGAGCCAGCGGGTGCGTCGCCGCGCGGCCTCCTCGGCGCGAGCGGCCTCGGCCAACTCCAATCGGAGGTAGTCGGTCGCGTCGGCCGACTCCCGCTGGGCCAGCTCCGCCGCCCTCACCTCTTCGGCGGCCTCCGTCAGCAGCTGGTTCAGCACCTCGCGGTCCGCCTCGCTCTCCGCGAGTTCGGTCCGCAACGACGTCGACTCCACCGTGACCGACGTCGGACCCGTGCCCTGCCGGGACGCCAGCAGCCGATCGATCTCGTGGCTCAGCACGTCCTGCGCCGAGGCGACCAGGGTGAGGTCGCCGGACCCCGGGATGTCCCCACCGGTGACCGCCCGGATGCGGGCGATCTGACGGCGGAACCACGGGAGGACCGTCTCGACCGGCCGCCCGGACGACCGGCCCGGGCGAGGCGCCCGCGCCGTCCCCGACAGCAACCGACGGACGGTGACAGCGTCCAGAGGACCCGGGCGCTGGGTGGACAGGTGGAGGACCTGGTCCTTGACCGCGGGGAGGGCCCGCTCACCGAGGGATGAAATCGAGGTCCGTCCCAGGAGACGGTGGCGGGTGGCGAGGTCACCCGACGCGCCGACCTCGGTGAGGTACGTCCTCAGCGCACCGCTCGGGACGGCGAAGCCATCGGGCAACGCAGACGCGAAGGCCTCCGACGCCTCCCGGCCCCCCAGCCGGAAGACCGCTGCGACGCCGGCCAGGTCACGAGCGAGGTCACGCGCCAAGGCCTCTTGGTCGTAGGTGTCCGACGGATCGTGCGCGAAGACCAGCACTGGCACCTGACGGACCGGGTCCTGGAGATAGTCGACGAGCTCCGCGACATGCGCAGCGGTGGCCAACAGGACGTCCGCGGTGAGAGGCATCCGGCCGTCGTGGGCCTCACCGGCGGCCATGAGGTCCCGGACGATCCGCGGGCTGCCGGGACGTACCGGACGGCCGCCGAAGGGCTCGTGCTCGAGGTCGACCCACACCCAGTCGCGGACGCGTGGGGGCCGTTCAGCGGGAGGACGTCCGGGCCCGGAGAGAGCGGCCTGCTGCATCGACGGGACCGGTCCCGAGGTCGTCCACGACGTGGTCGTCGTCCATCGACCGTCCGGCGTCTCCTCGACCAGTCGGATCCTGTGCAGGTGCCCCGCTGCATGGTCGAGCGGCACCGTCTGGCGCTGCAACCACGCAGGGTGATCACCGGCAGGGAGCGGCGTGCTCATCGACGGGGCGAGCCGGAAGTCGTCGGGGACGAGGCCCTTGGCGTGCAGCCAGACGGCATAGAGGGGCTCGACCCGCCGCACGATCGAGCCGTCGGTGTCGTCGACCACCGCCCTGTAGACCAACGGCAACGCAACGCCCCCTGTACTCCGTGGACGACCCGGCGGCAGCGGATCGAGTGCTCGTTGCTAGCACGGCGGAGCCGGGCGACGACGGACCCCGCGCCGCTCTGCAGGTCCGCCCAGGCTGATCGAGGGCCGACGTGCCTCTCCAAGACCCCACTGTGTCGTTCGGTTAAGTCGAAACTGCAAAGTATTCGAAGTAGTTAACCTGTGGTTGACAGAAGGGGACCAGGACTCCACACTCCTCGACCAACGTCAAGCAGCGGTGAGAGGAGGCGGAGTGGACGACACCTTCGCCAAGCGCCTGGGCCAGATGCTCGTCCTGCGTGGACTCACGCAGTCGGGACTGGCCGCTCGCCTGGGGGTCACCCCGGCGGCCGTCAGTTCCTGGATGAACGGCAAGCCCTGCAGCCGGGCGAGCCTCCTGCAGATCGCGGAGGCGCTCGACGTCCCCGCCGACTACCTGCTCAGCGGCCGCGGTGAGATGCCCGTCGACGTCGCGGGGCTCCGCGCCGACTACCGCCGGAACCTCAGCCTGTATGCGCGGCCGGCACCCGTGGACGGCGGTCGGGAGTTCGGCAATGTCGCCGAACACGCCTTCGAGCTCTCGCTGCCGCGGCTGGCCCGTGAAGTGGGCCAGAACAGCTCCGACGAGCTCGTCGAGGGCGGGACCGGCGTCCGCATGGTCTTCAGCATCCTCGAGCTCACCGGCCGGACGCTGACCGAGTTCGAGGACACCATCCTCTGGCAGGAGTACCGCGCCCATCTCGAGGCGGCCGCCCAGGACACCCGCCGCAAGGCGGCCCGAGGAATCGCGACGGCACTGAAGCGCCTCGACGAGGACCGTCGGATGGTCCTCCTGCGGATCGATGACTACGGCGCAAACGGCCTGACCGGGTCGGAGTACGGCCGCAGCCGCTTCACCGCCGTCCTGCGCAACCAGCTGGACAGCCAGAAGGGCGCGGCCGGGGGCGGGAGCTTCGGGCTCGGCAAGAACGCCATGTGGGGCTGCAGCGAGTTCTCCCTCGTCCTGGCCAACAGTCGTCTCTCGATCCCCGAGGACGGGCAGTCCGAGGACCGGTTCTTCGGCCGCGGTCAGCTCCCCGCGCACAGCCTGCGTGGCAAGGAGTACGCCGGCCCCGTCTGGCTCGGGCAGCCCGACCCGTCCCGGACCGACCAGGTCAGCGGGACCGCGGTCGTGCGGTCGGTCTTCGGCAACCCGGTCCTGGTGGAGGACGCCCACCTTAAGCGCGAGGGCGACGACCCCGGCACCTCGTTCCTGGTCGTCGGTTTCCACGATCCGTCGGGTGAGGCGGAGTCGCTGGAGGACATGGCCCGCACGCTCATCGAGGGCATGGCCGACAACTTCTGGGCGGCCATGACCCCGCGCCCCGAGGGGGAGCCGAAGCTCCGGGTCGCCGTCCGCACGCTGCGGGACGGGCACGTCTCGAGCGACCGCGCCGTCGAGCACGGTGCGCGTAAGCCGGGCTTCGTCCAGGCATACGAGAAGCACCTCACCGACGAGACGGTGGACGACGTCGAGCTGCTCCAGCACCCCGGTGACGTCCTGCGCCTGCAGGTGCCGCTCCAGGTGCCGGCGCGGATCAGCGACGACGACCCGCATCCGAAGACGGAGCACGAGGCAACCGTCCTCGTCCGCCTGGCGCACGCGGACGAGGAGCGGGTCGGTCACGTGGTCTGGCTCCGCGGCAGCCTCATGACCATCCAGGAGCAGCGGGTGTCCGCGCTCCCCGTCGGGGCCGCGCCGTTCCACGCCGTCGTCCTGGCAGGCCGGGCGGCCGGGGACGACGCGGCCGCGCAGGCCGCCGAACGGTTCCTCCGCGCCGCCGAGCCCCCGCAGCACGACAAGTGGATCGCCACGGGCGACCTGACGTCGTCCTACGCACGCGGCGCCAAGACCGCCCTCAACAACTTCCAGTACGCCGTCCTGAAGGCCATCCGCGAGGCGGTCAGCCGTCCCGACAAGGGCCGGTCCGACGGGCCGTCGGACCTCAAGAACCTGCTGCGCATCGGGGCCCCGCCGCAGGCCTCCGGCGGTCGGCCGACGGTCAAGACGGTGTCGGGCGGCCCCACCGTGGACGGTGCCTGGGCGGTGGAGGCGACGGTGAGCCTGCCGCCCCCGAAGCGGAAGTCGCTCACCGAGTGGCGCCTGGCCCCGGTCCTCCGCTTCGCGACGGACAGCGGCGCCGCCATCGGCGTGCGCTGGGCCTCCCTCGAGGAGGTCCAGAACTGCCGGGTGGAGAACGGGCAGCTGGTGACGCCGGTGACGACCCGGACGCTCAAGTTCCGTGGGGTCACCGACCCCAGCACCCACCCTGTGGCGGCCGCCCGGGCGAAGGTCCAGGTGGACGTGCGTGTCCAGGGAGAGGTGACGGCGTGAAGGAGCTCTTCCCCTACCGCGAGCTGCGTGGAGCGGTGCAGCTGCGGGTCGTGGAGGCCACGCTCGACGGCAAGGCCCTCCCCTGGGACGCCGTCTTCGACGACGAGCGGGTCGTGCAGCTCAACGATCCGGACGGTGCGCCCTGGGACAGCGGCCGACTGACCGTCGAGCTTCACGGGCCGGAGGCCGAGCTCCAGGCCCGAGCCGGCGACCTAGGGCGCATCCGGGCCGTCGTGGTGCTCAACTGCGGTCCGAGCAACACCCGGGTCGCCGTCGAGCTGCAGCCGGGTACCGCTCCTGCGACCTGGGCGGGCGAGGTGGACCTGGACCGTCCCGACTGGTACGGCCAGGCCACCCTGCGCGGCACGCTCGTGGCCGACATCGACGGCGTCAGCGACCGCATGGCCGGTTTCGCCGACCCGTGGACCGTCCGCTTCGACGACCTCCCACCGCGGGAGGTCAAGAACGGCATGCGGATCACCTGGGTCGACTTCGAGAACCCGCCGGAGGACCAGGCCTTCCTGCACGAGTACTCCGCGGACGTCTGCTTCCTTCGGATCGAGCCGGACGAGCCGCAGCTCTACCTCAACGACTCGTTCGACGGGCTGCGCTCCCTGCTCGACGAGCGCCCGCGCCGACCCGCCGCCGAGCGCGCACTGCGCGACCAGGTCCTCGCCGACATCGCGGCCCGGACGTGGCAGGCGCTCTTCCTGTCCTCCCTCGAGGCAGTCCAGGAGGACGAGCAGGGGGACCTGCAGCCGCCGGAGGCGGACTGGCAGGGGCACGTCCTGGCGACGCTGCTCCCCCGGCTGTTCCCCGACACCCCCTACGAGGAGTCCCTCAAGGACGCCTGGACGACCCGACGGGAGGCGGACGGGGCGGCACGCCTGCAGGAGCGCCTGCTCCCGGCGGCCGGCCAGCAGGCGGACTACCCGAAGAGGCTGCGCGCAGCGCTGAAGACCATCTCCACCGAGCCGGACGAGGACTGAGACGTGACGAGCATCCGAGAGCTGTCGTCCCCCGCGACCGCCCTGGCCTCTGCCGCCTGGCGTGCCGGCGGTGAGAGCGTGGACTTCACTCCGTACCAGACGTCCCGGCCGCGCGAGGACGGGATGCCGGACATCGACCTCGCCGCGGTGCGGCAGGTGGTCCACCACGCCATGGACGAGTTCACCGGTCGGCGCGAGCAGAGCGACGCCTGGCTCGCGCCTCGCCTGCACGCCACCCTGCGACTGTCCCGGCGGGAGGCCGCCCGCCCCGGCCTGTGGCGCCACCTGGGCCTGGCGGTGGTGCCCGAGTACGTGCGCTGGCGGTGGGGGCCGACCGACGAGGACAAGGGCGACCCGGCGGCGCCCGACCGGTTCCACGGGCCGACGTACAAGCACGCCCTCGGCCGGCTCTGGTGGGGCGCGGAGCTCTTCCGGAACGGTTCCGACTACTCACCGGTCGAGAAGGCGTTCGGGAACCAGGACCTCATGAACAACTTCTTCCGGATGGACATCGCCCACCATCGACCCACGACACAGGCGGCGGTCCGTGTCCTCTTCCCGGAGGACGGCACCAAGCGCGGCGGCCGCGAGGCGAACGCCCTCGCCAAGGCCGTGAACGCGGCGGCCACCACGCTGCTGGTCGACGCCCTCGCCGCGGACCCGGGCCTCGATGTCGACGTCCGGCGATCCTGGATGCAGGAGTCGGTCGACGCCCTGCTCGTCATCGATCGCCGTCCGATCGGCCCCGACGACCCGCGGGTCCCCGAGGACAGCGTCCGGGTCATGACCGAGCTGCTGGAGCAACTGTTCAAGGAGGCGCCCGTGCGGGGGAAGCACCGCGCCGACGACGCGGGCCAGCCATCGGGCCCGGCCGAGTCGGCTGCTACCGCCTGAGACGCAAGCACGACGAGAACGGGGAACACGGTGACCCTCTGCGCCTACTGCAACGACACGGTGCACACCGCGCCCGGGTGTCCGGACCGCAAGCGGGTGATGTACGAGCGATACGTCGACGGGGAGACGTACGACTCGATCGGGCGTGACTTCGGCGTCACGCGGGAACGGGTCCGGCAGATCGTCGCCGCGGTTGCGGGTCCAGGGGTGCGGGCCGCCGACCAGGCCCGCGCCGCTCGACGCGAGGCCCGGGAGCGTGAGCTCACCGCCCTGCGATCCAGGGTCATGGACTACCTACGGGTCAACCCCGGGGCGAGTCGCCACGAGGTGGCCGACCACCTCGGGTGCCGGCCGGACGAGGTATCCATCGTGCTGGGCCCGGACGCGGGCCGGCTCCTGGTGCGGGACCCGGCCACCATGGACCGGGTCTACACCCGCTCGCAGGTGCTCGAAGGGTTGCGCCGCGCAGCGGCGTGGCTGGGGACGCCCACCATGTCGAGCGGGGACTACGACCGCGCCTACCGGGCGCTCGGCGGCATGCCGTCGGGGGTGCGCATCCTGCAGTTGTTCGACACCTGGAACGCGGCCCTCACCGAGGCCGGCCTCCCGGTCAATGCGCCTCGGCGTCAGTACAGCCGGCGGTGGTCGGAGGCTGAAATGCTGCAGTGCGTAGTCGACTATCTGGCCGACGACGGCAGCACGGGCAGCATCGAGGACTACGGCAACTGGGCGAGGGAGCACGGCGCACCCAGCGGGCAGACCGTCCGCAACACCTTCGGTTCCTGGACGGCGGTCAAGTCGGCTGCGCTCCCACTGCTGCACGCCCGCCGACACCGGGGAGCCTGAGTCAGCGCTCCGGTGTCAGCGGGCGAGCACTGCACCTACAAGTCCTCCAACGGTCCCCCGAGGTCGTCGATCACGTCGCTACGTCCGTCGTACTTGAGCCGGATGGAGACCAACCGGTGCACCTCGCGGAGGTCTCGTCGCGTGGCGGCGTCCCCCGCCGTCACATCCAGGATCTGCCTCCGGAGCTCGGCGACGCGCTCCTCCAGCTGTCTGACCGCTCGTTCCTGAGCACCGGCTGCCCGCTCGAGCCCGTCGACCTGCTCGGACTCGAGCTCGAGGGGTCGGAGGCGATCACGAGCTTCCTCGAGCTTCCGTCGGCCGGCCTGGACCTCGGCGCGCGTGTTCCGGAGGTGATCGACCAGAGCCGCAATCGTGTCAGCCAGGTCGTGGACCGGCTCGCCGTCGGCTGCCCTCTGCAGGACGTCGATGTGCTCCTGCAGAGTCTCCTTCCGCTCGGCGATGGCCCGGAGCCGCTTGACGACATCGCGCAGCTCCGTCAGTTCGGCGCGCGCCCGAGTGACGGGGTTGAGGAGACGCTGAGCGTCATCGCAGGCGTCGAGGGCGGACTTCTTCAGCCGCTCGGCGTCGAACCCGAGAGGGATGAACCAGAACAGGTGGAAGCGGCCCGGAGGCTGCCACGTCTCGATGACGGCGCGGTCGTCGGCCAGTCCCACGTCAGTAGCCCCTGTCCCAGCCGCCGTAGCCTTGGTCCTCGTAGTAGTCGCCGCCTGACTCCTGCCACTGCGGCTCCGGTTCGGGCTCCGGCGGGAAGTGTTCGTCGATGAGACCGGATGGAGCGCCGGCGTCGACGAGCGAGACCACCAGGTCCAATGCACGATCTCGTCCGTGGCGCGAGATCCACTCCCGGATGACCTCGCTCAGACCCTTGTAGTACCGCTGTTCCGCCGATGAAGCTTCGTAACGCAGGTACTCCGCCTGTTCCAGGTCCCGCTCGAGTTGCTGCTCGATCTCGCCCAGCTGCCGGGCCCGTTCCCGCGCCAGACGGAGCCTCCTCTCGGCCTGCGCTCGCCTCGCGGGCGACCGCTCCTGCAGGTCCGTGGCCCGAGCGGACAGCCGCCGCGCCTCTGCCACCTCCTGGCGTGCTCCGGCGCGGGCTTCAGCACTGTCCAGCATTGCCCGCGCGGCGCGGAGCGTCACGTCACGGGCGTCGACGGGGCCAGGTCCGTTGAGGAGCCGACCGGCGGCTCCGTGGATCCGCTGGCCCCAGGAACCGACGTCTCGTGCGACGTCCCCGAGGGTCCGGAGTCTCTGCTCGAGAAGCCGACGCTCTGCGCCGAGTGCCTTGAGCTCCCCCCGCTGGCTGTCGCCTTCACCGAGCAACTCGGTGAGACGCCGCTTCACTCGGCGCATCGCTTCCAGCGCGCGGGCGTTGTCCCCCTCATAGCCCTGTCCGAAAGCCTCCTCGAGGAGCTCAGTGAACTCGGACAGACGTTCACGGATGGCTGCTTCGCTGCCGGTCACGGTTCCTCCTTGAGTACACATCCAGAGCCCCGCGGCGCCTCGACAACCCACACCGGTCGAGGTGCCGACCTCGCCGCACCCGGCGGCGCAGCATCTCAGGTGGGACGGATGAGTCGGCTTATCCCACGCCTGCAGTCATTCCTCCGGGTTGCACAGCCGCGGAGGCGACCGCCGACTCATCGATGCGTCAGCCGAAGACATCCGCCGCTCACCGTCCGCGTCGGGCGGCAGGGCTCCGCGCACCGCAATCGCTCAACCCACTCGGCTTGTACGCTTCATTGCAGTGACTACGACATCGTCATATCGACGAGTCCCTCCGCCATGCAGCCTCGAGGTTTTGCTCGAGGACCACGACGGAGCGCGCTGCTCGGACTGACAGCGGCGCTGGACCGGACTGACGGCGCTGCGGTTCGCAGCGGTCGGAGGGACGAACGGTTGTTGCCTGCTCCCTTAAAGGCGGGGGCCTTCCAAAGGGCGGGCGGCTTCAGCGGTTCAGAGACGGAAAGCGCTCCTAGTTGACGGCGAGCTTGGCTCGCGTGGCTCCAGCGAGGTCAACGCCGACGACGTCGGCCAGCCGCAGCAGGTAGAGGTGCACGTCGGCCATCACCTCCCCCAGCCGGTCGTTGAGTGGTGGCTGCCGCACGGCCGCCATCTGCTCGGCCGCCGGGAGCCACTGCAGCAGCTCGGCCAGCTCCCCTACCTCGCCGACGAGCGCGCGCCAGCGACTTCGGGTCGTGGAACCGTCCCCAGTCCCGGGCCTCGGTGAAGGCGCGCATCCGCCGGGTCAGGTCCTCGATGTCCAACACGAGTCGAGTATCGGGACGAAGCCGGACCCTGACGGCAGCTACTGTCCAGAGACGCGGCCCGACAGGCTTCCGGACTCCGGACACGCCTCCACCCGCACGAGTCGATTCGTGCTGCCCGGAGACTGTCCTTGCCCCTGTTGCGCACCTCCGCGCGAGGTCTGGCCGACCTCGTCCGCGACGGCCGCGTCGGCGCCGTCCTCGCCGAGCAGATGTCGTTCCAGATGAAGCGCCGGGCCTCCGCGTCCGAGATCCGCTCCTGGGACGCCAGCCTCCGCGTCCTCGCCGACGACCTGCTCCAAGCCGGTCTCGACCGGGTCGAGGTGTTGCTCGAGCACCAGCTGCCGCTGAGCAGCAAGCGGATCGACGTCGTCCTGGCCGGCCGGCACGCGCGCCGGGACGCGCCGTCCTACGTCATCGTCGAGCTCAAGCAGTGGACTGAGGCCGAGAGGTTCGAGGACGACGTCGAGCTCGTCGTCCAACCCTCCTACGGACCTCACCCCGTGCTGCATCCGGTGGCCCAGGTCCGGTCCTACGGCGAGTACCTGCTCGACTTCACGTCCGTGCTGCACGGGACCACGGACGTCCTCGCCGGCGCGGCCTACCTGCACAACGCGACGACGTCCCGCGTCGGCAGCCTCTTCGACTATCCGCAGGACGACCTCGGGAGGCTGTTCACAGGTCAGAGCCACGGCGAGTGGCTGGACTTCCTGCGTAGCCGGCTCGCACCATCTGACGGCAGCGTCTTCGCTGACCAACTGCTGCACTCGGCGATCGCCCCGAGCAAGCAGCTAATGGCAGTTGCGGCCGAGGAGGTCCGCCGCCGGGAGCAGTTCGTCCTGCTTGACGAGCAGCGCGTGGCCTTCGACCTGGTGATGCACGAGGTGGAGAAAGCCCGCGCGGGCAACCACAAGAGCGTCGTGATCGTCTCAGGCGGTCCCGGAAGCGGGAAGAGCGTCATCGCGCTGTCGTTGCTCGGTGAGCTCAACCGTCGTGGCCGCTCGGCCATCCACGCGACCGGCTCGCGGTCGTTCACCCAGACGCTGCGACGGGTGGCCGGCGCCGGGTCGCGGCAGGTGCAGTCACTCTTCAAGTACTTCAACAGCTTCATGGACGCCGACAAGAACGGCTTCGACGTCCTGATCGCCGATGAGGCACATCGGCTCCGTGAGACCTCCGCCAACCGGTGGACGCGGGCTGAACTCCGCACCGACAAGGCTCAGGTAGACGAGCTCATCGACGCAGCCCGCGTGCCGGTGTTCCTGTTGGACCAGAACCAGGTCGTCCGCCCCGGTGAGATGGGGACGGTGGAGGACATCGAGGCGGCCGCACGAAAGCGCGGGCTGGAGGTGCACCACGTCGACCTGAGCGCGCAGTACCGGTGTGGCGGGTCCGAGGCCTACATCGACTGGGTGGAGCGGCTGCTCGGGCTACGCCCTGGCGGACCGGTCTCGTGGGGCGGCGACCCCAACTTCGAGGTGCGCGTCGTTGAGTCGCCGTCGGCGATGGAGGCCGCGCTGGCCGCCAAGCTTGAGGAGCACTACGCCGCCCGCATGGCGGCCGGCTACTGCTGGCCGTGGAGCGACCCGCGCAAGGACGGCACCCTCGTCCCCGACGTACAGATCGGCGACTGGGCCCGGCCGTGGAACCTCAAGGGCGACCGGTCGGTGGGCGGCGCTCCTCCGTCGGCGCTGTGGGCCAGCGAGCCGGCAGGCTTTGGTCAGGTCGGCTGCGTCTACACCGCGCAGGGGTTCGAGTACGACTGGAACGGCGTCCTGATCGGCCCGGACCTCGTGTGGCGGAACGACCGATGGGTCACTGTTCGGTCGGCCAACCGTGACCCCGACTTCCGCAACGGCAAGAAAGTCAGCGACCGGGAGTTCGACGCACTCGTGCGGAACGTCTACAAGGTCCTACTCAGCCGCGGAATGCGGGGGACATTGATCTTCTCGACCGACAACGCCACGCACCATTTCCTGCAATCCCTTGTTGCATGACCGGCCGCGGCTGGCCAGCCTCAGTTGCTCAGGCACAACGTCGAAGCGATACCTAATCCAGAAGAAGGACGAGGTGGTGTCGACACCGCTCTCACAACTCCCGCCGGAAGGGCTGCTGGCATGGCGCCGTTCGCCCACCCTGATGTGCCAAGTGAACGGTCAGGTAATACTGAGGCGTGCATATGGGGCACTTGACGGCGCAACAGTTCTGACGGTGCTCAGTCTTCTCCCAGAGAGGACAACTCATCCCTGACATCGGTGCAATAGAGCATCATCGATTGCCCGGCCAAGATGCCCATATCTCCGGGGCCAAGGTTGAATTGCGAGATTAGGCCCATTAGGCCGAATAAGCCATCATTCCGCAAAACCGTACAGGTCGCCTCCATCATAGTCTGCAACCTGTCGTCGCTGGCATCTTGCAATGCTGGCACCTCGGCGCGCACCTTGTCAAAGGCGGCCTGCTCCTTCCGATCCTCCGCGGTTGGCCAGGTAAGATATGAGAGAATTGCCCCGCAGGCGGCCGTCACAAGAGCCGCACCAAGCACCAGGGTCTTCCATTTAAGCCACCTCGGCTTGGCTTCCCCGATGTCCTCAACCGGGGAGGAGCCAGGCAACGGCGGGGGCTCGGTGGACGCCAAATCTTGCGATCGAGATTGCAAGCCGGGCACGACAACTGAGCTTGGTTCATGGTCCGAGCCAACCATGTCTTGCTCATGCATTTCGGCATCCTTTCGCTGCGGCCAGCGTGTCCTGTCCCCTCCGACGCCAGCAGGCGCCGCCAAGGATGTAGCAAGCCGTCCGGCCTGAATGATGTTCGTTAGGCGTCTAGTGCTCTCCGCCACTGCGACCTAGGACCGCACATACTTCTTCGACGACTTGACGCGGAAGTTGAGCCGAACGCCGCTGGTAGACCAAGGTGACCGACGTAGGCACCACGAACTGGGCGGGGCAACCACGGAGGACTCAACCTAGCCGGCGGAGCCGTGACAGGTCACGCCTTACCTTCGCTGAGTCAAACCCGCATCAGCGACCTACCAACGAATTGCCGTCGCGTTTCTGCTCTATAGCGCTAGATGTGGCGACTTTTCATCTGGCAGGGGGTCGTTTAAGTACAGCGACACCCGTGGTGAAGTTGATATCCCCATAGGTATTGCCTATCTGTTTGCCTCAACTGGCGGGCAAGCCTGATCCGACCTCAGGCTTGTCGATAAGTCTTCGGCTACGGCCGATAAACCGTTGAGGTGCGGGCGGACCGACATCCCCCTCGTGAACAACAAGGCCTCGGCGCCCAGAACCTCGCACGCCATGAGATCATGGCCGCGCTGCGCTGAAGCAGCTGAGGACTGGCCGACCTACCGCCTAGTTGATTGCATTCTGATTCGGCTCTATAGGCCAATACTGAACCTTGCGACTCTTACACACCGAGCCGCCCGTGCGAGGGGAGATCGTCGTCATGCGCCTCAGAGTTGATGCCGCAACGTCTCACGTCACTCAATCGCCAACGTCATGCGGGTTTCCGACTCGGACCTGCAGTCGACCGGGCTCCGAACCCTGGCAGCACCGCAACGGAAGCGCGCCCAGGACGCCGGGGAGGGCCCGTGTTCTGTCCGAGGCGGTCGTGCAGTGGATCGCCAAGGAGTGTGCCGATGGCCCATCACTACGCTCCATTGCCCGTCGACTGACTCATGGCCGGATCGAAACTCTGGGGGAGGCCAACAGCGGAAGGCCACCTCCGTGATGAGCGTCCTCGAATCAATCTAATTAGGCCCTCCAGCCGCGAAGCGACGAGTAGTCCGCGCTCACCCGAGGTAGGCGCACAGCGAAACTCACTATTCGCGCCCTTCCCGAGTCACTCCTCCAACATTCACTGATGTCGCCGGCCGCCTTCATAACCTGGGCGCCTGACAACCTGCGGCCTAGAGTCCTGCTACGGGGCCAAGACTTGGCACTCTCCTTCCGCGTCGGCCTCAGCGGTCACTACAGGTACCTCCTCGGCCTCCGGGGCCACCGCGAGCACCTCCTCGGCCGTCGGGCCCACCACGGCCTCCCGAGCCACCACAGGCACCTCCTCGGACTCCTGGGTGACCGCCAGTGCCGCATCCGTCACCTCTGCCGACCTCCGTTGGTCCAGAGGGATGCAGTCAACGAGTGCCAAAGCCCTCTCCGCCTGAGCGAGGTACTGCGCGCTGACGTCCATGCCGATGAAGCGTCGACCCAGCGAAAGGGCGGCGACCCCGGAGTTGCCGCTGCCGACGAAGGGGTCCATCACTACGTCGCCCAGGGTTGTCGAGAGCCCGATGCAGCGACCGGGCAGCGCCACAGGGAACTGTGCGCCATGGCCCTTGCCGCCGTTCGAGGTATAAAGCTTCCAAACCTCCGCCTCTTCGATGTCCCGCCTGTCGACGGCCTCATCGGTATCCCAGAAGTCCGATAGCTTATCGGTCTCCGCCGAGGAATTCCGACCCCCGAGCTTCGCAGGCAGCTCTCGGTAGGCATTGCGATTGAACCTAGGAGTGCGCACCTTGGAAAGATGAAGGACGTACTCAAGGCTGCGACTTACCCGCGAGTTCTGGGGCTCGGGGAGCGTGTGGGGCTTAGCCCACGTGATGACGCTCTTGACGTAGTAGCCGATTCGGCTCGCACGCTCAGCGATCATGCCAGGGATTAGACACTGTTCGCCGTCCTTCAGATACGCGTGACCAGCGCTGTACCGCCTACATTCATGATCCGCCCACGACCTCTTGTCATGCCCCTGCATCGCCCGCAGCGCCTCTGCCGCATTTCCACGGATCTGCGTACGGGTGTTGTATGAATCCATGACGTTCCACCACACCGATGCTGTGTTAGCAAGGCTTGGCAACAATTCATAGAGAAGTTGGGTTGTATGCCTGGCGAACCCTTCCGGGGTCTGCTCATGTCCATACGGACACTCCTCGCCGTCGGCCCATCGCACGAAATGCGAGTCCTTATAGATGCGCATCGCCCAGTAGGGTGTCGACGTAACGACACAGTCGACTGATGCGGCGGGGAGTCGCCGCAGCAGGTCGAGAGTGTTCCCCTTATGCAAGCTGAAGTGGTCCGGAGTCGGCAAGGGATCTTCCACCGTTGCCACTCGCTGCGCCAAGAGGTAATCGAGGACCTGACTTCGCCGGACGAACGTCTCTTTGTAGGCGTCTTGATCCAATAGCGTCAGAACGTCTCGAGCGTCCGGCTGACGGCTATGACCCAGGACCTTGCGCATAAAGACGGGCGACATGCCAACGAGGGCGCCGACAAGCCTAATGTCGAAGGACCCGTCAGTCTTGCCAAATGCGTCACGGTCAAGCGCCGAGACAGGAGTCTGTGGCTTGATGTCCGGCAGTGGTCGCTGCGATTCCAATAGCACTCCTATCATCGTGGTGGCGAGACGGTGCCCAGCCTCGCGGTCAGCGATCACACCCTACGGCAGGCCTCCGACAAGTCCCCGGCGTACACACGAAACCGCGATGAGTCTAGGCGGCTAGGGCGGCGGGACAGTGCCTCGATTCAAGATCCGTACTCGACCAGGTCCTGTCGTAACGTCCCGGTTGAAGGTGCGAACTAGAAGATCTTCAGTGCTCGATCAACTGCGCCCGAGAGCTCTGCCGTTTAGCCCGACTCAGTCTGCGACGAATAGAGGCGGCGTGGATGCTCTGCATCAGCAAGCGTACGTGGCCAGACGATAATTGTTTCCACTCATCGCCGCTCCTTTCATCAATGTCCGGCACAGCGACACAGATACGCATACTCGCCACCCGGGCACGACTATTCCTGAGGCAAGTCGTCTATTGTAATCAGGTGAAGGAAGTTGCGAGCACAAACACCTAGCTGACTGATTTCGCGTCGCGCACCGAGCCCAGCTTGAACGACACAACGTTCCGGATGGCGTTCTCGACTGGCTGTCACACGGCGACTCGCAAGGCGACGTCCCCAACTCAAGGGATGCCACCCTTCGGTTCGATAACTGCTCCAGTAGCTGCAGGGCGAAAGGCCACATGGTGCTTGAGCTTGTTACCACGGTCCACCATGGGCATCTGCCCGCCCCATCTGACGCTTTCGCCAGCGCCTCACCCGCCCCAGAAGAGCGACCGCGCCCCGTCAGCGTGCGCCAGTCACTCTCCGTCGCTGAAGCTCATCCGTCGGTAGCCTAGAGTGCCACGCATGAAAGAGCTGACAACCGGGAGCCGCAGCCAGGCGGCTGGTAGCTGATGGCACGTTGCTCCGAGGCCGCACTGGAGGCCTCGCTGCGGGAGCTGAGCGAACATGCCTCCGGGAACAAGCACCGCTCAAACTGGCTGTCGGTCCTACTGGCAGCAAAACGGGCTGCCGTTGCCGGCTACCCGCTCAGCATCAATGGCACAAACCGCGCCGTGACGGATTTGTTCGTAATTTATCCGAATCATCCGCGGGGCCGGATCAGCCCGTTCGTCGACCTAGCGTCGAGTGACCGCTGGCTGAAGGTGCAGAATTCCGGCCGCAGCACCGTGTGGAACAACGGCACGCGAAGCGGAAACCAACGGATATTATTCGTGCAGGGACATTACAAGAACGGCCTGCTGCCAAATGCGGCCAACATTGCGGTGCAGCACCTGGGAACAGAGGACCCACTGCCGGGCCGTGATGCCCTGGCCGTATTCTTGACGCGCGCTCATGACTGGCCGACCGAGCCGTCGCGGGCCGACCTGCACGCCGCGGCGCAGGCCTACGCTGGGCTAAGCGCGGCCGAGTTCGAAGCTATTAGCGAGGACACCGTCCTGCCGGTGCCCGTCTTGCCGGTACCCGAGCTCGGCCAGCCAGAGTGGTCACTGGACTTGCTCGCCGCGAGCGGTCTGGGGCCACCGGCCGCCGCGCCCCCTCCTGGCGGGCCGCCACCGGCGGACGACATTCCAGTGGGTGAGGTGCATGAGCTGCCGGAGCGCTTTCGGCGGTTCCTTCACCAGCATGGCATCGCCACCGAAAGCCGTGGCGAATCGCTCGACCTGCTGGCCGCCGTCCTGTCCTCGCAACTCGTCATCATGGCCGGGCCAAGCGGCAGCGGGAAGTCGCTCATGGCAGCCGCCCTGGCGGCCTTCTTCGCGCCGGACACCCGGCGGGCCCGGCTGGAATCGTCTCGGCTGCTGGCCAAGCGCGAGGAGTTCCTTGGCTACTACTCGCATCTGGCCGGACAGCGCTTCCAGGCCTACGACCCACTGCTCGACTTGCTGGCCCTAACGGACGGTCCGGCCGACTCGCCGCCCATGGTAATCATCGAGGAAGCCAATCTGTCGCCGATCGAAGGCTACCTGTCGCCTCTGGTGCACGGCCTCGGCGGGCTGCAAGCCGAAATTCTGCCGATCACTCTGCACACCCAGCCGGACGACGTCGACTCCCAGGTGCCGGAACGCCGAGTGCCGCGCGTGCTCGAACTTCGGCCCTATCCGCGCTTCTTCGCCACCATTAACGTAGATGCCGAGTCGCCTGCGCCGGCGCGCAAGGTGGTCAGCCGGGCCTGCGTGGTATTGCTGGAGACGCCGGCCTTCGAGACCGCCTTGGCGGCCGTCGACACCGTGACGCACCCGTCAATCGCGGAAGCGGCCGGACCGGCAGCCGGTTTAATCGGCCGGCCGACCATAGCCTTCGACCGCTATCGAGAGACGGGCAGCAACGTCTACGAGCAGGCGCTGACCAGACGGGCCATGCAACTGCGCGACAGCCTCGGCGTTGACGTCATCGCCCACCGCGCCTTACAGCGCAGCCTCATGTATATGTCCTGGTACGTCGAGTTGGAGGGCGTGTCGGAGGCTGAGCCGGAGAACGAGACCGGTGAGGCTATCGATGCAGCCGTCGAGGTTGCGGCCGACAACGCTCTGGTGCACTTCGTCCTGCCCAGCCTGCCAGCCGTCCAGTTCGAGCGGGCACTAGAGGCCCTCGACGACGGCCAGCGTTCCGGCATGCTGGCGGCTCGGATCACGCGGCTGCGACGGGCCGCCAGCGAGCAGCAGTTTGGGCCACCGCCCGATTTCTGGGGAGCGCTGAGCTGAGCGCCACCATCCGCTATATCCGTGCCGGCCGCACGATCGCTCAAGTAACGGTCGACGGGCGGCTGCTGACACCGGCTCTGCCCTACGGGCTGCGACTGGAATCCGACGCCGCCGGCTTCAGCATCTACGAACCGGCGGACCGGGCGCTCGCCGGTGAGCTGACCATTCCGTACGTAGTAGGCCGAACAGTGCAGTTTGCTGAGCTGCTCGTACCGTCAAACGGCCGCTTTACGCAGGAGGACCTGCGCTGTCTCTGGCAGGCCGGCAGCGAGCTGGCGAGTTGGCGCGCGGCCCGCCAAGCGGTGGCCCGAAGCGAAGGAACCTTCGGTACGCCGGAGATTGCTGGGCAGGCGCCTGAACTACGCGACTGGCGCTCGTTAACGGCCTGCGCCCAAGACGCCGCGAGCCTGCTGGCCGGCTGGCCGACCATGCTCGACCGGCGTGAGGCCTGGTACGCGATTGGCATCCCGGTCGGAGTGGAGGATCTAGCCAGCACAGAGCGTGGCGCCGAGCAGCGCGGCTACGTGGCCGCGGACAACCAGGGCCAGCTGGTAGTGACGCAGAGCGCCCGAACTCGCGGTACACGCCGACCGTTGACTTCCCACACGTTGGCGACACTCTGCCTAGCGATCGTGCAGCTCGTTCGGAAGTCGCTGCCACCAACTGAACAGCGCCTGCTCCGGCCGCTCCTCCAACCGATCGCGGCCGTGGGACAACGGGCGACCGCGCCGACCGGGGCTCGTGATCCGGACCCGTCGTCATGGCCGCCGGCCTTTCTGGCGTTCTCGGCCTCCTGCATGCGCGTGCTGGTCGAGGTCCAGTCGGCCGAGCGGGGGCGCGGCGTGATCCCGTTCCTCGATGCTGACGAGCTGTATGAAGCCTGGCTGGCTACTGAGGTGCGGCGCCGGCTGGATGCCCGCTTCGGCGCGTGGGTAGCGCCGGGGTCCGACGCCCTGGCGGCTTGGAACCATGAAGGCGTGCGATTTGAGCTTTGGGTGAAGCCAAGCATCAGCCGCGCCGGCCTGCAGCTAGGCACGGCCCAGCTGCAGGCGATTGTGGCGCAGACGCTCACCCCGGATCTCGTGCTGACTGCCAACCGCGGCGATAAGACTGAGCTAACTGTGCTCGACGCCAAGTCCTGGGCCGTCATGCTGCCGGAAGACGCGCTTGCGCAAAGCGCGAAATATCTCTACGGGCTCCGCCGCCCTGACGCGCCAGCTGCTATCCCGGCAATCGTCGGGGTCGATCTCGTGACCTGCGCGGCGCGGCCGGCTGTCTCCGATCCGGCCCTATCTAGAGTCAATATCATCTCGGTCACGCCGACTCGGGCTACCGACCTGCTAGATGAGCGGATCAACGAGCTCGTCGATCAACTGATTGACGCATTAAGCGAGCGGGAGCGGTCGGCGTCGACTTAGGAATGCGCTAATGCTTTCGTTGAGCGCGTCCGTCAGCTACCCGGCGGCGTGGTCAGGCAGGAGATGCCGACGCCCGCCTCGTTCCCCTGGCCGATAAACCCAAATTGGAAGCGGCTCCGCGATCTGTGGCTGCCTTCCCCGGGCCCAGTGTAGGTGTTGCCAGCTCGCTGAAGGTTTGCGTCGCAGATGCCATAGAGGTCGCTGGTCAGACAGCCCGCTTCGTCAGAGTCGGTCAATCCAGGTGTCTTCGTCGCGGTCGTCCCACGCAGAGGTACGACTCGTCTGCGGCGCTCTCGTCGAAGCGAGCGAAGACACGACGCGCAGTGCCTCTGCACGCGTCAGCGACCGCAGCGACTCGACAGGTCGCGCGACTATGGCTTCGATCGCTTTCTGTCGCTCGGCCATCGTCGTCAGGCCACGGGTGGTTAATGCCGTCCTGACGTCGTTGACCAGCCAGTCGGCGATCGAGGCCTCCGTGAGGACCGGCTGGGTCGACTCCTCCGTGGATGCGTCGTCGCCAAAGAGTGAGAGCTCGTCTGACACGAAGCAATGCTAGGCGGTCACGCCGGCGGTCGATCTCAACGGCTAACAACTCTCGTGGACGTGGCGGAGGTAGGCGAAACCGGAGGAGCCGGGTGAAACCTTCCAGCTCACGGCACCGTGACGACCTCGTTGCGGACGTCGCCTCTCGCCACCGAGACAGCTTCGGGTCGGCAGCCACCCGGCCGGCGGGCTCGAACGCCGAGTTGCGGCCTCAACGCAATCTCGGCTGCTCTCCGGCGTCGATCATGTGTAGGCCGCCGCGGCCATGCTCCTTGGCGCCGTACATCGCCCGATCCGCCAGCGAGAGCACCTCGTCCAGCGTCGTCCCAGGTGCAGCCATCGCCAGCCCGATGGAGGCCGATACCCGAACGGTCCGCCGGCCCACCTCGACCTCGTCCACGAGCGCTGCCGCCAGCTCGTGGCCGATGGCCTCCGCCGTAGCAGCGTCCACCCTGGGCAGGACCGCCACGAACTCGTCCCCGCCCAGCCGGCCCACCACGGCCCCCGGCAGCTCCTTCGCCACGTGCCGGCGCAGCCGGTCGGCGAGCCGGACGAGCAGCTGGTCCCCCACCGCGTGGCCGCCGCGGTCGTTGACCTCCTTGAACCGGTCGACGTCCACGAACAGCACCGCTCCCCCGACGGCCAGCGCCGCGCGGCCGGTGTCGAGCAGGTGGCTGCGGTTGGCCAGCCCGGTCAGCGGGTCCTGCCGGGCCGACCGCAGCAGCGCCTGCCGCCAGCCGTCGGCCTTGGTCGCCACCGCGGTCAGCCGGTCCACCGTCTCCTGCAGCCGCACCGTCTGGTCGGCGTCCGCCTCCTCGGCCAGCCCCGCCGTCGACGAGGCCAGCGTCTCGAGCACCGTCTCCAGCGGCAGGCCGGCCGCCACCGTCTCCAGCGTCCGGCCCTGCGCGGCCAGCAGCTCGCCGTCCCACCGGTGCGCGGCCACCTGCCGCCGCAGCGACAGCACACTGCGCACCAGCCGGACCTGGTTCTCGAGCAGCTCCTGCTCGGCCAGCGAGAACGCCCGGGGCTCGTCGTCGAAGACGCCGAGCGAGCCGAGGACGAAGCCGTCCTCGTCGATCAGCGGCACTCCGAGGTAGGAGCGGATCGCACCGGCCGCCACCGCCGGGTTGTCGCGGAAGACCGGGTGGTCGAGCGCGTCGGCCACCTGCAGCGGCGCCCGCAGCGCCACCACGTACGCGCAGAACGACAGCTCGTCGGGCACGTACGAGTACGGCGCCCCCGCGCCCCGCTCGGCCGGGAAGCACTGCTCGTCCGGGCCGACCAGGTTGATGACCGCGATCGGCGCCTCCACCGTCCGCGCCATGCACGCGACGACGGCGTCGAGGTCGGAGACCCCGGCGTGCCCCGGCAGCCGGTAGCTGGCGATCGCGGCCAGCCGGGCCACCTCGGCGACGGCAGGCCGCGGATCGGGCAGCGGGGCGTCGGCCGGCGCGGACTCGGGCAGGCGGGGCGTCGGGACGGCGGCGCTCACGCGCGGCGACCCTAGTGGCCGAGCGTGACCGACGGAACACGCTGTGGCACCGGGACATCCCTCGACGTCGAGGCGCCGAGCCGGCCCTCCCCGACGGCGGCCTCGAGCTCGGCGGGACCGCGCCTTCCCGCGGCCGGCGGCCCGGCCCGTCCCGCGGCGAGAGGTGCCGTCCGCCTCTGTCGCCGCGGAACCTCTCGTCGCGACGCTCCGGGTCCCCACCGGATCGGGAGGTCGGCACCGTGTACGTCACCCAGGGCCTGCACCGCCACGTCCAGCAACGCGCGGACGAGATCGCCACCGTCTGCGCCGGCCGCACCCGGACCCACGCCGAGTCCGTCGACCGGATCGCCCGCCTGGCCGCTGCTCTCCAGCAGCTCGGGATCCGGGACGGCGAGCGCGCGGCCGTCCTGTCCCTGAACTCCGACCGCTACTCCGAGGTCCTCGGCGCGACGCTGTGGGCCGGCGGCGTCGTTGTCCCGGTCAACATCCGGTGGAGCGTCCCCGAGATCGCCGACTCCCTCGCCGAGGTCGGGGCCCGGGTCCTCGTCGTCGACGACGTCTTCGCCGCGTACACCGAGCCGATCCGGGCGGCCCACCCGCGCCTGGAGCACGTCGTCCACGCGGGCGACGGCCCGACCCCCGAGGGCATGCTCGCCTTCGAGGAGCTGGTCGCGACGTCCGAACCGGTCGAGGACGTCCGCCGCGGGGGCGACCAACTGGCCGGCGTCTTCTACACCGGCGGCACCACCGGCCGGTCCAAGGGCGTCATGCTCAGCCACGACAACCTGCTGACGTCGTCGATGGGCGCGCTGGTCGCCAACCACTTCCCGCCCGGTGGGGTGGGCCTGCACTCCGCGCCCATGTTCCACCTCGCCGCCTTCTCCAACTGGGTCGGCGCCGTGGTGATCGGCGGCACCCAGGTGATGATCCCGGCGTTCGACCCGGTCGCCGTGCTGACCGCCGTCCAGGAGCACGGCGTCACCGACCTGCTGCTGGTCCCCACGATGATCCAGCTGGTGGTCGATCACCCCCGGGTCGACGAGTTCGACCTGAGCAGCGTCCGCCGGGTGGGGTACGGCGCCTCCCCCATGTCCGACGCCCTGCTCGGCCGGGCGATGAAGACCCTGCCCAACGCCCGCTTCCTGCAGGCCTACGGCATGACCGAGGTCGCCCCGGTGGCCACCCTGCTCACGGCCGAGGACCACGAGGACCCGGCGCACCGGCGCTCGGTCGGGCGCGCCGCTCCGCACGCCGAGGTGCGCGTCGTCGGCCCGGACGACGTCGAGCTCCCCCGCCGGGAGGTCGGGGAGATCGTGGTCCGCGGCGGCCACGTGATGCTCGGCTACTGGGACCGGCCGGAGGAGACCGCCGAGGCGCTGCGGGGCGGCTGGATGCACACCGGCGACGCCGGCTGGATGGACGACGAGGGCTACGTGTACCTCACCGACCGCATCAAGGACATGATCATCTCCGGCGGGGAGAACGTGTACTCCGTCGAGGTGGAGAACGTGCTCGCCCAGCACCCGGCGGTGGCCACCTGCGCGGTCATCGGGGTCCCCGACGAGACGTGGGGCGAGCGCGTGCACGCCGTCGTCGTCCCAGCGGCCGGCGCCGCCGTCACCCTCGAGGAGCTGCGGGCCTTCTGCGCCGACCGGCTGGCGGGGTACAAGACGCCGAGGTCGATGGACGTCGTCGACGCGCTGCCGCTCTCCCCCGTCGGCAAGGTCCTCAAGCGGACCCTGCGCGAGCCCTACTGGGCGGGGCAGGAGCGCGCCGTCCACTGAGGTGGGCCGGCCGGGGAACAGCCGGACGACGACTCGCTCGACGTCCGGGCCATTGCCTCGCGCACCGAGCGTCGACAGGCTGAGCCGGAACGCCGTAGGAGCGTTCCCGCCAGGTCAGGAGAGCGGCCCATGCACGCACGGTCCACGAGCATCCGCGGCCACACGGCCGGCATCGACGCCGCCGTCGCCTACGTGCGCGACGACGTCCTGCCGACAGTTCAAAGCACCGACGGCTGCGTCGGCCTCTCCATGCTCGCCGACCGCGACAGCGGCCGCTGCATCGTGGCGACCGCCTGGAGGGACGAGCAGGCCATGCGCGCCACCGCCGCCGAGGACCGCACCGTCCAGCACCGCCTGGTGCACGTCCTCGGCGGCGGGCACGCCGACGTCCGGGAGTGGGACATCGCGGTCCTCCACCGGGACCGTCCGGCCGGGGACGGCGCCGGCGCGCAGGTCACCTGGGCCCGCATCGCGCCGAACCACCTCGACGACCTGCTCGACGCCTACCGGCACAACCTGCTGCCCAAGCTCCAGGAGCTACCCGGCTTCTGCAGCGTCAGCATGCTGGTCGACCGGCGCCTCGGCCGGACGGTCAGCGTCACCAGCTTCGAGGACCGCGACGCCGCGGGGCTGGTGCGCCGGCACGCCCGATCGCTGCGCGAGCAGTTCGCGCAGGCCCTGGGCGCCAAGATCGTGGACGTCGCCGAGATGGACCTCGTCCTCGCCCACCTGCACGTCCCCGAGGCGGTGTGAGCGGTCTCAGTCCTCGGCGGACCGGCGCATCGACCACATCTGCGCGGGGCGCTCGAACTGGGTGGCGACCTCCCAGCTCACCGCGCCGTTGACGACCTCCTTGCGGAAGTTGCCGACGGCCACGCGGGCGAGCTCCGGGTCGGCGGCCACGCGGCGGGCCAGCTCGAGGGCGCGGTCCTCGACGGCGGCGTCGTCGACCGACTCCCACGCCAGGCCGAGCTCCACGGCCTTGGTCCCATTGATCTCCTCGCCGAACAGCGCCATCGCCGCGGCGGCCTCGCGGCCGATCAGCCGGGACAGGATGACGAAGTGCCCGCCGCCGGGGTGCAGGCCGCGCTTGAGGAAGCCGGCCAGCAACCGGGCGTCGTTCGCGACGATCCGCAGGTCGGCAGCCAGCAACATGTTCATCCCGGCACCGACGGCGGACCCGCGCACGGCGGCGATCGTCGGCACCGTGACCTGGCCCAGCCGGTAGAAGGAGTCGTAGATCCGGCCCATGCCCTCGTAGGCGTCGGGCGCGGCCGGGTCCTTGCCGGCGTTCGTCAGCGTCGCGACGTCGCCGCCCGCGCAGAACGACTTCCCCACCGCCCGGACGACGAGCGCCCCGACCTCGGGCTGGGCGTCCACCTCGTCGAAGACGTCGATCAGCTCGCCGGCCATCTGCGGCGTCAGCGCGTTGCGACGGTCGGGCGCGTTGAGCGTCACCACCGCCACGCCGCCGTCGACCTCGAGCAGGACCTCGGCGTCAGCCACGAGTGCACCTCCGGATCGGGGCCCGCGGGCCCGGGGACCGTCTGCAGGCATCAGACCACGACGCCGTGTTGCCGCCCTGCGCGGGCCGGTCCCACACTCGGCTCCCCACCTCCGGAGCCCGCATGCCCGCCCGCCGCACCGCGATCCTCGCCCTTGTCTCGCTATTGGCTACGGGCTGCACCGACGTCGAGGGCGACCCGAGCCCCGCGCCGACGACGTTCACCGAGCTCCTGGGCACCACCGACCTGGACGCCGTCGCACCCGCCGGGGTGGACGTCGTGGACCTCGAGGCCGGTCCGGACGACGCGCTCGTCCTGCTCGCCGACAGCGCCGACCCGGCCGTCACCTACCTGGCGCGGGTCGGTGAGGACGGCGTCGGCGACGTGCAGCGGTTGGACGGCGCCGGCGAGCAGCTGTTCGTGGGACCCGACGGCGCCGTCCTCGTCCTCGGCCCGGGTCGGCTGACCACCGTGGGCGGCGGCACCGTCGAGCTGGGCGTCGACAGGGAGACCGCCGCCCTCTCCCCCGACGGCCGCCGGCTGTACGTGGCGGGCGAGGGCCGGCTGGCCGCGATAGACCCCGCTACCGGCGAGGTGCAGGCGACCGCCGACCTCGATCCCGGCCTCGCGGTGAAAGTCCTCGCCGCCGGACCGGACGGGCCGGTCGCGCTCATGAGCGACGCCCGCGCGCTCGACCTTGCCGACGTCGCCGTCCTGGGCACCTGGAGCGAGGACCTGGGGCAGGCCGAGCTCGTCGAGCTGGCCTCCGACCGCCCGGCCAGCATCCCGTCCGCGCTGCGGCTGACCGACGACGGCGATGCGGTCGTGACGCTCACCGTCCACGGCGACGACCCGTTCCGCGTCTCGGTCGTCGAGGACGGCGAGGTGACCGCCACGCACCCCATCCCCGGCACCGACCGCGCCCCCGCCGACCTGGCCCTCTCTCCCGACGGGCGGGTCGCCTACCTGGCGGTGGCCGGGTTCGAGGTGGAGTCCGGCGCGATCACGCTCGACCTGTCCAGCGGTGAGCAGCTCGCGGCCGGCCGGCTGTGCGAGGGGCAGGGCACCTTCGGCCGGGTGGCGCTCACCGGCGACCGGCTCACGGTGATCGGGGCGTGCGTCGGAGGGGACAACTCGTCGACCACCGCGTTCGTGCTCGGGTAGCCGTTCGGGTGGGTTGTCCCCAGGGTGCGATCCGGAGCGGCGCTGTTCTGGTTATCGTCCGCGATCGTGCGAAATCCCGGCACCGGACGGACGAGCCTCATCGCGGTGGTCCTCGGCACGGCGCTGCTGCTGCCCGCCTGCGCGGCCAATGACGACGACGAGGCACCGAGCACGAGCCTGCCGACGACGTCGGCGCCCGCGCCCAGCACCGAGGCGCTGCCCGTGGTGGGCCCGGCCGACTTCCCCGTGCCGCCCGAGGCCCGCACCCAGGACGCCGCCGGCGCCGAGGCCTTCCTCCGCTACTGGATCGACCTGCTGAACCGGCAGCGCGCCATCCCCGCCGGGCAGCCCCTACGCGACCTCGGGCCTGAGTGCAACGAGTGCCGGCGCATCGCCAACAACTATGACGAGGCGGCCGCTGCAGGAAATCGGTACGTCGGCGGGGAGGTGACCATCACTGCCGTAGCTCAGCCCGCACTCGACGGCCCAATCGCGCAGTACTCCTTCAGTGCGCGTCGAGAGCCTGTCTCATTGGTTGACGGCTCGGGTGCAGTCCTTGAGGCACAGCCCGATCCGGCGCCGCGGCTGTCCTCGGGTCTCTACCTCGAGTGGGACGAGAGCGCCCGCTCATGGCGGGTCACGTCCTTCCAGCTCGGATGAGACGTCCTTTCGCGGTGATCACCGCAGCCCTTGTGTTGGTCGTGTGGATGACGGCCTCGGTCGGGTCGTCATCCTTGGCTTGTTCATTCGACGACTGCGGCTCGACCGGTGTGGCTGACGGAGCGGCCTCTGTCGAGTACTCCGGCGGAGCGGTCAACCAATTGGTGAGCGGCGGTGGGGCCGCTGCCGTGGACTACGTCTGGCGACTGATTCAGCCTTGCGCCTTGACTGACGAGCGCGAGGGCGCCTGCACGGCCATCGACTTTCAGGACTGCCCCGCCGACCCCGGGCAGGTCATGCGCTATCTCTCCGTCCAACAGCGGCCCGTTGTACGTGCGGATGGCACAGCCGTGATTCCGGTGACCCCTGGCTTCGGTCCTGGGGACCTGCTCGGCTCCTGGACAACGCTCCGCACGGCGTGCATCGACATCACCGCGCTGAACCCGCCGCCATCGCCGGAGGAGGTGTTCGCCTACTTCCAGCGACTGCCGCTGCCGCAGCTGACCACCTCGCACGCGCCGCCGGGCCGGGGCCTGTCCGGACTCCCGGTCGTCTTCTGGACCGACGCCCCGACCACCCAGACCTTCACCGTCGACGTCCGCGGCTACGCCGTCGTCATCGTCGCCGAGGCCCAGCGCTACACCTGGCGCACCGGCGACCCCGCCGCACCCACGCTCACCACCACCGTCCCCGGCGGGGCCTATCCCGAGCAGGCGACCGAGCACCTGTACCGCTCGGGCACGTACACCGCCTCGCTCACCGTCACCTGGGGCGCCACGTTCACCGTCGACGGCAGCGCGCCGGCCGACGTCCCCGGCACCACCACGACCGACGGTCCGCCGGTCACCTTCGACGTCGTCGAGGCCAGCGCCGTCCTGACGAACCCCTACGACTGACCAGCTCAGCGGACAGCCGCCCGCACGACGCCGTGCCGCGGACCGCACCGCGACCCCGCTTGCCCTGACACACTCCGCCGACATGCGCCCCAGCCCCGGGCTCGTGCTCGCCGCTCTCCTGCTGACCGGCTGTGGCGGGGCGGTGGCGGGCACGGCGATCCCGGGGCCGACGACGGTGTCGCTGGCCGACGTCGCGGGCGCGGACGCCGAGGTGCTCGACGTGGCCGCCACCGCCGACGGCCGGTCGGTCGCGCTGCTGGCGCCGCCCGGCGGCCCGCTCACCCTCGCCGACGTCGCCGCCGACGGCACCGTCACCGCCGTCCCGCTCCGCGGCCTCGACTCCGAGCGGCCCGGCCTCACCCGCATCGCCGCGGACGGCGAGGGCGTGGTGGTCGTCGGGTTCGCCGCCGGGCGCGTCGCCCTCGTCGAGGCGGACCTGCGGCGCGTCGACGCGCCGGAGCCGGTCGGCACGCTCGGTGCCGCCGACGTCGCGGCGCTCGACGCCGTCGTCCTGGACGGCGTGCTGCTCCTCGCGCTCGGCGGCATCGACGGCGCGCACCGGCTGGTCGCCGTCGACCCCGAGAACGGCGTCGTCCGCGGCGAGGTCGCGCTGCCCGGCACGCCGCGCGACCTGCACACCTCGGGGGACGGCATGGTCGTCGTCGCCACGGACACCGGGCGCAGCGCGTCCGCCGTCATCGTCGACGCCGCGCTGCAGATCGTCGGCGAGGTGCCGGTCGGCCCGGGTGCCGCGGGCCCGCTGGCCGTCGTCGACGGCGACGTGTACGCGACCGTCGGCGGGTCCGGCGAGGTCTCGATCACCCGCGGCTCGGAGGTCCTGGCCACCGTGCCCGGTGACCTGCCGGCGCTGGTGACGGTCGACGGGGACACGGCCACGCTCGTCGACACCGTGGCCGACGGCGAGGTGCCGCGGGTGCTGCAGCGCACCATCGACCTGGCGGAAGGCGAGGTGGTGGCCGAGGTGGAGCTGTGCGACGGCGGCGCGGTCGACGGGTCCGACGTCGACGGGTCCGGCCGGGCGTCGGTGGTCAGCGACTGCCGCGGCGAGCCGGTGCTCTGGCGGATCGGCTAGGCCGGCGGCTTCCAGCCCGGGTCGCGGCCGGTGACGCCGAGCAGGCGGTCGAGCGCGGGGGCGTCGGCGGGCACCGGCACGACCGGGCCGTACAGACCCGGCGGGCGGTCGTCGCCGAAGGACTCGGCGAACGCGCGGCAGGTGTCGGCGTCGCCGTCGGCGACCGCGTACGGCTGCCCCGTGGCGGCGGCGAGGTCCCAACCGTGGACGACGACCTCGTCGAGCGCGACGACGGCCGTGACCTCGCCCGGCATCTCGACACCGCCGGCCGCCGTCATCCCCTCGTGCGCCGCGGGGTCGCGCCAGGCCACGGCCAGCGCGTCGAGCTGCGCGGGGATGAAGGTGCGCCAGTCGGCGGGCAGGTGCGTCGGGTCGGTGGAGGCGGTGCCGTCGACCGGCGTCTTCTCCGCGGCCATGCGGAAGGCGTAGGCGAGCCCGGCGAGGTGGCCGAGCAGCCCGGCCACGGTCGTCCCCTCGCACGGGGTCGGGGCGGTGAGCTGGTCGTCGCGGATCCCGGCCACGACCCCCGCCGTGGCGGCCGCTGCAGGTCCCAGGTCGATCGTCATGCCAGGGCAGACCGCCGCCGTCCCCGAGAATGAGCGGCGTGCCGAGGTACGACCGCGACGCCGCCCTGTGGGATCCGTTCCGCCGCCGGCTGGCCGGCCTGCTCGAGCGGCTCGGCGACGGCGGGTTCGTCATCGCGCAGGTCCCCGACGGCGCCTACGTGCAGTTCGTGAACGAGGGCAGGGACCTGCTCGGCGAGTGCTGCGACCCGCGCCTGTTCGACGACATCGCGCCGCGCGCCGCCGTCCTCGACGAGAGGATCCGCGCCGTCGGCTGGGACCCGATCGACCCGCACGGCGGCTCCCCCAACTACAGCGTCACCTGGTACCCGGGCGCGGGGACGCCGGTGGGCGCGGTCGACCCGGACGACGCCCGCGACGCCGCCGCGCTCGCCGTGGACACCTTCCGCCGGGTGTTCGACGTCGCCGACCCGCGCCGCCTGCACCTGCCCGACGACGGCGCCGGCGACGACGACGCCACTCCCCCGGCGCAGGTGCTCCCACTGCGGCCACGCTGAGCCGCGGACGGAGTTGAATGGGCCCGTGTCGGGAGGACCGGACGCCCTCGCCCTCGTGCTCCCGAGCGCGGGGCCCGACCCGATCCCGCTGGCCACCGCGCTGGCCGCGGTCCTCGGGTACGCCCGCGGCCGCCGTCCGCTGTTCTTCCGCTCGCCCAGCGTGCCGCAGGGCCGGTGGGTGCAGGTGCTGGCGTACCCCTTCGACCGCTTCGACGCCCAGCGGCCCGAGGCAGCCGACGGCCCCACCGACCGCGACGTCCTGCTCGCCGAGGGCCTGCACGGCCGGCTCGACCCGGCGGGGTGGCGCGAGGTGCGCGGCCGGCTCGACGACGTCTGGGCGGACTACGCCACCGCGGTCGACCGCGCGGCCGGGCGCCCGATGTGGGAGCTGCCCGCCGACGAGTTCTCGGTGCTCATGGAGCCGGGCACGGTCGGGGCGGCGCTGCGGTCGGCGACCGAGGGGCCGGGGGCGCGGCACGTCGTCGCCGCGCTGCACCACCGCTCCCCCGCGCTGGTGCCGCTGACCGACGGGCACACCCGCCGCCAGCTGTGGGGCCACCTGCGCGAGGGCGACAGCGGGCCCGCGGCGATCGTCCACCGGGAGCTCACCGCCAACGCCGACGCGTTCGCCGCGCTGGAGACGGCGACGGCGCGGCTGCTCGGCCGGCCCCTCGGCCGGGTGCGGCTGCATGACATCCTGCTGTGGCTGTCCGGCTCGCTGCGGATGACGCACGCGGTCGCCGTCGGCCGGGCGCTCGCCGCCGAGTCGGACGAGGGCCTGGAGGCGCTGCTGCCGGCGTGACCGTCGGACGCGTCGGGCACGGCGGGCCTGCGCCCGCCGACCTCCTCCGGCTCACACCGGAGTCCGTCACCTGGTGCTCGGGCCACCTCGCGTCGTGGAGGTGATCGGCGCGGCGATCGAGCCGGAGGCCACGTCGGGCAGGGTGCGGGCCGGCAGGCTCAGGAGGCTCGGCACCGCAGCACTGGCGTCGTCGACCACGTGCACCTGCCAGGGCACGTCAGGCGTGAGTGCCGTCAGCTGTCCTGCCGTGTAGGGACCGATCGCCGGCCTGGTCCGACCCCGGGACGTCTTGGGGGCGACGACGAGGTCTAGATGGACGACGCTGTCGTCCCCGGCCGGCCAGCCGAGGTCCGCGCGGATGGCCGGAGCGTGGGCACGCACCCAGACGGCGTAGTCGAGAGCTTGGAACACCAGCATCGGGTCCGAGCCGATCTTCGTCTCGATGACGTGGAACCGACCCTCCGCGTCGAGTCCGAGGAAGTCGATGAACCCCGGTGCGCCGTCGCCCCGCCACGCCGGGTACTCGCGCTCGAAGTGGGTGACTCCCAGACCCGTCAGCCGCGTAGCAGCCAGGGCTGCCTGCAGTTGGTGCTCGACGTGGGTCTCGTCGCGCCCGGTGAGCCGGTCCTGGACCGCCGTCGCGACCGCAGCCTCGATGCGAGCTCGCTGGACGCTCGTCGGGGCATCCGGCAGGACCTCCGTGAAGGGAGGACGGTCGGCCGGCGGCTCGCGGTACTGCACGCCCGCCTGCACCAGGACCCCACCGCTCTGCCTCATCATCTTGAGCACCTGGCGGCCCGCGCAGTGCCATGCCAGGTAGCTGCCACGGTGTGCAGGGTCCAGTGCCCGGTGACGGTCGGCCGCGTCCACGAGGTCGGTCACCCACGTCGACCGCTCACCGAGGTCGTGCGTCCCTTCTCGGCGGAGCCCCCGCCCCTGGGCCTCGGACACGGCCTCCTCGACCGACGGGATCGCCACGGACGACGTCGTGAGATCGTCCGCGACGGCCCAGAGCCGGACCTCCGTCGCCAGGAAGGCGATACGGGCGGCGATCGAGGGGACCGCGGCGGCCGGCACCAGGAGCGCCAGGGTGCGATCGCCCTGCCACGCCACGGCATGTGCGACTGCCGTGCTCACGTCCTCCAGAGGCCGACCAGGCGGTACCGCGAGGACGAGGGTCCCGCCGTCCCGGGTCAGGAACCACTTCCCCAGGGTGGTCAGCTTCCGCCCGGGCTCGAACAGCGTGGCGTCCCCGACGACGTTCGCGACGACCGGCTCGAGTGCAGGGACGCCGGTCATCGGCGGTGGCGACCGATGAGGCAGAGCTCGACGACCTTGTTCGTGAGCGGGTACCCCGCGGTGAGCGGTGCGCCGACCTGGTCGCGCAGGACCGTGTCGAGTTCCTTCTGCACCGCCTCCGAGGTGGACGCCCATTCCCGCTGCACGGCCTCGAAGTGCGCCCGGTAGTCGTAGCCGTGGGGAAGGCCCATGGCTGCCCTGTCGACGACGGGGAACACCGCGGGGAGGAGGAAGTGGCAGAACTTCGCCGTGAACACGGGCGACCGCACCGGCTCAGCCCGGAGCCGGCGTTGCTTGAGCGGCCGGACCACGGTCACGAAGTCTTCGACGTCCTCCCAGCACACCTCCGCCACGTCGCGGTCCTCAACCTGCGCGCAGGAGGTCTTCCAGCTCTCCCGCAATGCCGGCAGGGCCTCGTGGACCCTCGCGGTCACGCCGCTCGGGCTGGCCGGGCGGATTGCCTTCCACGCCTTCAGGTGCGGCAGGAAGCCGCTCCACCACGCCTCGCTGAAGTCACCACGGGGGTTCTCCGCTGCGAGTCGGGAGTAGAAGTCGTTGTGGAAGTCCTTCGGCCAACGCGTCCCGCGCCAGTACGCGACACCGGCCCGGAGCTCCTCCACGGTCAACGGCATGTCGATCCCCTCAACGTCCGCCTGTTGCGTCTGGAGGATCGGCGGCCCGGACGACGTCTCAAGTGCTGTGGCGCGTGACTCCTCCGTTCGTGGCGTCGGGACGGTGGCCGCAGCCCTGTTGATCATCGGATGAGTGCACGCGACACGCGCCGACACGCCGGTGCGGGCGGCGCGCAGGCGATGATCAACAGCCGCACCGGCGCGCCGTTCCGCCTGACGCCCGGTCTGCCGATACCAGTAGGGAACGGGCGCGACCACGGCCCGGAACGAGAGGACCGCATGCACCCCCGCACCCGGCTCGAGACGGTCATGGCCGCTCCCCTCACCACCGGGAACCTGCTGGCCGACTGCGAGCGCTGGTGCCGCGACACCCTCCCGCCCCGGGAGTCCGGTCCCGCCACCGTCCCCGCCCCGCGCCCCGCACCGCGCGAGCGGCGCAGCGCGCCGGAGCGGCTGGAGCGGCGCCGCGCCCCGGTCACCGGCGCCGCCGTGCGGGCCATCGCCCGGACGCTCACCGAGGCGGCCAAGGCCCACCACGACGGCGCGGAGGCCGGCGCCGCCTGAGCCGTCCGCGAGTTGCTTGCAGCTTGCTAGCATCCTGCGACATGAGGACTCTGTACCTCCGGAACGTCCCGGACGACGTCGTCGAGCGGCTGGAGCGGCTCGCCGCCCGCGAGGCGACGTCCGTGGGTGCGCTGGCCGTCCGGGAGCTGGCTGAGGCCTCCCGCCGCGCGGACAACCCGGCGCTCCTCGGTGTGCTGCCCGACCTCGGGGTCCCGGCCGGGGACGTCGTCGCGGACCTGGACGCCGAGCGCGCAGGGCGGTGATCGTCGCCGACGCCTCGGCGGTCGTCTCCGGCCTGCTGAACGCCGGTGCCGCACGGGACCTGCTCGGGCGGGAGCGGATCCAGGTGCCGCACCTGGTCGACGTCGAGGTGGCCAGCGCGCTGCGGCGGGCCGCGGCGGCCGGCTCCGTGACGCCGGGCCAGGGGTGGGCGGCCCTCGACACCTGGCGCCGCCTCGGGGCCGCCCGGCACCCCGTCACCGGTCTGCTCGACCGCGTCTGGCAGCTGCGGGAGAACCTCACGGCGTACGACGCCACCTACGTCGCGCTGGCCGAGGCCCTCGGCTGTCCGCTCGTCACCGCCGACGGGCGCCTCGCGCGGGCGCCCGGCCTCCGCTGCCCCGTGACGGTCGTCCCGGGGTAGCTCCCCGCCGGCGTCGCGCGGCAGCGGCGCGCGAGCGTGGCCCCCGGGTGTCGCCCGGCGGGCCGGGGGAAAGCCCCTGCGCATGACCGACGACGACCCGTACCGGCTGGCCCGCTTCGTCGAGGCGCAGACCGACACCTACGCGCAGGCGCTCACCGAGCTGCGCGCCGGGCACAAGACCAGCCACTGGATGTGGTTCGTCTTCCCGCAGGTCGCCGGTCTCGGCCGCAGCGCGACGGCGCAGCGGTTCGCGATCTCCGGGCTCGACGAGGCCCGCGCCTACCTCGCCCACCCGGTGCTCGGCCCGCGGCTGGTCGAGTCCGCGCAGGCGCTCACCGAGCTGCCCGGCTCCGACGCCGCCGCGGTGCTCGGGTCGACCGACGCGGTGAAGCTGCGCTCGTCGATGACGCTGTTCGCGCACGCCGACCCCGACCAGCCGGTGTTCCGCGCCGTCCTGGACCGGTACTTCGGCGGCGAGGAGGACGACGCGACGACGTCCCGGCTGTAGTCCTCCGCCGACTCGCGCTCTGCCCCGCCGGTGTGGGCAGAGCACCAGCGAGCGCGGACCACCACCGGCACTCCTGGGGCGGGAGTTGCGGGTCACCCCGGTCCACCGGGCGGCGGGGGGCGCGGTCGGCGAGAGTTGATCGTGTGAGCGAGGACCAGGGATCCGGCTACGTCTCCAACGGCCAGGAGTACAAGCGCGACACGAACTACATCACCGACCGGATCACCGCCGACGGCTCGAGCGAGTGGCCGGTCGAGCCGGGCCGCTACCGGCTGGTCATCGCCCGCGCCTGCCCCTGGGCCAACCGCGCCGCGATCGTGCGCCGGCTGCTCGGCCTCGAGCCGGTCATCTCGATGGGCATCTGCGGGCCCACGCACGACGAGCGCAGCTGGACCTTCGACCTCGACCCGGGCGGGCGCGACCCGGTGCTCGGCTACGAACGGCTGCAGGAGGCCTTCTTCGCCCGCGACCCGGAGTACCCGCGCGGGATCACGGTGCCGGCGATGGTCGACGTCCCGACGAAGGCCGTCGTCACCAACGACTTCGTGCAGATGACGCTCGACTTCTCCACGCAGTGGACCAAGTACCACCGCGACGGCGCCCCCGACCTCTACCCCGAGCACCTGCGGGACGAGATGGACGAGGTGATGCAGCGCGTCTACACCGAGGTCAACAACGGCGTGTACCGGTGCGGCTTCGCCGGCTCGCAGCGCGCCTACGACAAGGCCTACGACCGGCTGTGGACGGCGCTGGACTGGCTCGAGGAGCGGCTGTCGACGCGGCGCTTCCTCATGGGTGACACGATCACCGAGGCCGACGTCCGGCTGTTCACCACGCTGGCCCGCTTCGACGCCGTCTACCACGGCCACTTCAAGTGCAACCGGCAGAAGCTGTCCGAGATGCCGGCGCTGTGGGGCTACGCGCGCGACCTGTTCCAGACGCCAGGGTTCGGCGACACCACCGACTTCCCGCAGATCAAGGAGCACTACTACGTCGTCCACGCGGACATCAACCCGACGCAGGTCATCCCGATGGGCCCGGACACGTCGAACTGGCTGACCCCGCACGGGCGCGAGGCGCTCGGCGGCTCACCCTTCGGCGACGGCACCCCGCCCGGGCCCGTGGCCGCCGGCGAGGAGGTGCCGGCGTCGCACGGCCCCGGCGGCATCGGGCACCGGCCCGACGACGAGCGCCGCTGACCGGCACGCGGTGCCGAGGGGTCGGCGGACCGGACAGCACCCTCGGCGTGGCCGGGTCTCAGCCACCGTCGCCTCCGCCGCCACCGTCGAAGCCACCGCCCGCGTCGCCGCTCGCCCTGCCGCCGAGCGGGAAGCGGGACGGGTGGGGGCGCCCGCCCCACTCGCCGAGGCCGTGGTCGTCACCACGCCACTCCCCGGCACCCGTGCGGTACCGGTGCAGCGCGACGAGCAGGACGAGGACCACCGCGAGAGCCGCGAACACCACGATCACGGTCATGGCGCGAAGGTCCCGCGCGCACGAGCCGGACGACAGAGCCCTCCGACCCCGGGGTCAGTCCCCGCCGCCGCCGTCCCCGCCACCGTCTGAGCCGCCGTCGGAGCCGCTGTCGACCCCGTCGCCCCCGGACCAGCTGCCGTCGCCGGCACCGGGCTGCGGACGCTGCCAGGACAGGATGCAGTAGATCGCCATCGCCACGAAGGCGAGGATCGAGAGCGCGGCCACGGGCGGGCACCGTGCCGCACCTCGGGCCGGGGCGCCAGGGGTCCGCGCGCGGGTCAGTCCCCGCCGCCGCCCCCTCCTCCGCCGTCTCCCCCACCGCCACCGGAATCGCCCCAGCCGCCGCCGTCGTGGTGGCCGTGGTGTCCGCCGTCGCCCCAGTTCCCGCCGTCGCTGTACCAGCCCCCGCCGTCACCGCCGGAGCGCCGGGGCCCGCCCCGCCGGGCGGCGCGTATCGCGGCGGTGAACATGGCGGTGGACACGAGCAGGACCAGGGCGATCACGATCCACGGGAGCACGAGCGGCACCGTGCCCGACAGGTCGACCGGACGCCAGTGATCCCCGCGCCTCAGCTCACCGCGCGGTCCTCGGCCCGGTCGACCTCGGCCGCGCACCGGGCCGTCGCGGCGGCGGTGGCGAGGGTGTCCCGGTCGAGCCACTCGAGCAGGAACCGGGAGCCGTGCACGTCGACGAGCGTGGCGCGGTCCGGCAGCGGGCGCAGTGCGCACGAAGTCGTCATGACGTCATGACTAACACACGGACGTGTCGCGCACGTGGCCGTCCGGCGTCCTGCGGATGTCACGGGTCGGATCGGTCGACGGGGGCGGGGGCGCCGGTGTCGCCACCGCCCCCGTCGTCCGGAGTGTCGGGCAGGGAGGTCAGGGGTGCCGCGCGACCGGTCGGTGCGCGTAACCCCCATCCCCGATACCTCCCCGCCCGGTGGCCCCGGCCCAGCGGTGGCCAGTTCGGGGTCACGCCCGGGAAGGCAGCGCCCAGTCGGCGGTGCGGTGCGGGAGAGATCCCCGACCTCGGCCGGCGGCTGGTGCGCGCCTGGCAGGGAGGTCAGTCGGGAGAGAAGGACGGGTCGCGCAGGACGGCGGCGACGGCGGCGGAGGCCGACGTCGGCGCCGGGGCGGTGCAGAGGGCGGTGGCCGGCACGCCCGACGGGCAGATCGCGGCCAGGGTGGTCAGCCAGGTCGAGGCCGACATGGTGGGCGCCGGGGGCGCGATCGGCCGCGGCTCGGGCGCCACCGGCGCCGTGGGCTCGGTGGGGAGGTCGTCCTCGAGCGCCGGGTCGACGGGCCGCGGGGCGGTGGACCGCTGCCGCTGCGTGACCGTGGTCGCCGAGGTCTCGGTGGCGTCGTCGGCCGCGCCGCACTCGGCCTGAGGGGCGGTCAGCAGGACGGCCACGGTCGCCGGGGCGACGGCGAGTCCGGTGGCCCGCGCGGTCTGGGTAGTTGCGGTCCCGACCGCGGGGGCGGTCTTGGCGACCGGAGCCGAGGACGAGGTCGTGACCTGCGCGGTGGCGGTGCCGGCGACCGCGGTGGTCACCGCCTCGGCCTCGGCGGCGACCGGCTCGGTCACCGGCGTGACGGCCTCCGCCACCGCCACGGATTCGACGGCGGTCTCCACCACGGGCGCGACGGCTTCGACCACCTGCACGAGCGGCTGCGTCACCGACTCGACCACCGTGTCGATGACCGGGCCGGCCGCCCCGTTGACGACCTGGGCCACCGGCACGACAGGCGCGGTGACCGTCTCGACGACAGACGCGACAGGATCGAGGACCGTCTCGAGGACGGGCGCGACCGGGTCGACCACGGTCCCGATCACCGGTGCGGCAACGTCCTCGACGACGGGAGTGACCGGTCCCAGGACCGGGACGACGTTCTCGACAGCAGGGACGAGCGGCTCGGTCACCGTCTCCACGATCGGCGCGGCCGGCTCCACGATCGCCTCGACGATCGGAGCGACCGGCTGCGTGATCGGCTCGACCACCGGCGTCACCGGCTCGACCACCGCATCGACCACCGGAGCCACAGGACCGGTGACCACCTCGACCACCGGCGGGATGACGTCCTCGACCACCGGGACGACCGGCTCGACGACCGTCCCCACCAGAGGCGGGACTACCCCGACGACAGGAGCCACCGGTCCGGTGACCGTCTCGACGACCCGAGCCACCGGCTCCGTCGCGGTCTCCACGACGGGTTCGACGACGGTCTCGACCACCGGAGCCACCGGCTCGGTCACCGTCTCGACCACCGGAGCCACCGGCTCGGTCACGGTCCCGACGACCGGAGCCCCCGGCTCGGTCACGGTCTCCACGACGGGTTCGACGACGGTCTCGACCACCGGAGCCACCGGCTCGGTCACCGTCTCCACGACCGGAGCCCCCGGCTCGGTCACGGTCTCCACGACGGGTTCGACGACGGTCTCGACCACCGGAGCCACCGGCTCGGTCACCGTCTCCACGACCGGAGCCCCCGGCTCCGTCGCGGTGTCCACGACGGGTTCGACGACGATCTCGACCACCGGAGCGACCGGCTCAGTCACCGTCTCGACGACCGGAGCCACCGGCTCGGTCACCGGCTCCACCACCGGCGCGACCGGCTCGGTCACGGTCTCGACCACCGGCGCCACCACCGGCGACACCGGCTCAGCAACCGTCTCGACGACCGGCGCCACCACCGGCGCCACCGGCTCCGTCACGGTCTCGACCACTGGAGCCACCACCGGCGCGACCGGCTCCGTAACTGTCTCGACCACCGGCGCCACCGGCTCGGTCACCGTCTCGACCACCGGCGCCACCGGCTCCGTCACGGTCTCGACCACTGGAGCCACCACCGGCGCGACCGGCTCGGTCACCGTCTCCACTGCCGGTGCGACCACGTCCTCCACGACCGGCAGAGGCGCCTCGCTCACCGGCTCAGGCGTCTCCGCGGGAACGTCCGCAACCGGCTCCACCACCGGTGCGACCACGTCCTCCACGACCGGCAGAGGCGCCTCGCTCACCGGCTCAGGCGTCTCCGCGGGAACGTCCGCAACCGGCTCCACCACCGGTGCGACCACGTCCTCGACCACCGGAACAGGCGCCTCGCTCACCGGCTCAGGCGTCTCCGCGGGGACGTCCGCGACCGGCTCCGGAGGGGACTCAGGCGCGGGAGCGGGCTCAGGCACAGGAGCCGGCTCGGGCACGGAAGCCGGCTCGGGCACAGGAGCCGGCTCGGGCACAGGAGCCGGCTCGGGCACAGGAGCCGGCTCAGGCACGGGAGCCGGCTCAGGCGCGGGAGCCGGCTCAGGCGCGGGAGCGGGCTCAGGCGCCGCGGCGGGGACCTCCGCGACCGGCTCGACCACGGGCTCGACGGGGACCTCGTCGACCGTCGCGCCGACCTCCTCGACCGGCCCGCCGACCAAGGAGCCCGCCGGAGCGAGCGGGTCATCGGCACGGGCCGTGGCGGACGCGATCAGCAGGAGCGCGTAGACGCCGGCCACCAGGCCGATCAGGAAGAGGACCCGACGGGACCAGCCAGCGACTCCGGCGCTGCTCACCGACCCCCGTGTGGAAGTCCCCTTCCGCACGGACGCAGACTAGAACGACTCCATCCGGACCGCTCGTCGATCACGGCAACGCGGCGTACCGGGACCTCGCCGGACTAAACGACGCGGATGCGCAGCCGGCGGAACCCGCGGCCCTTGCTCTCCATCTTGACCACCTCGACCCGGCCGACCATCGCCGTCGAGGCGACGTGCGTGCCGCCGTCGGCCTGCAGATCGAGACCGACGATGTCGACGATCCGCACCTGCTCGATGTCGGGCGGCAGCAGGTCGGTCGCCGTCCGGATGAGGTCGGGGATGGCGTAGGCCTCCTCACGCGGGAGCGTGCGGACCCGGATCGGCCGGTCGGCGGTGATCTCGGCGTTCACCGCCTCGGCCACGCGGTCCTTGAAGTCGGCCGGCACCTCGGCGAGGTCGAAGTCCATCCGCGCGGTCAGCGGCTCCATGTTGCCGCCGGTGACCTTGGCGCCGAAGTCGCGCAGCACCACCCCGGTGAGCACGTGCAGCCCCGAGTGGGTGCGCATGAGCGCGGTCCGGCGCTCGTCGTCGAGCGCCCCGCGGACGGCGGTGCCCGGCGGCGGCACCGGGTCGCCCTCGACCGGGATGAGGTACAGCTCGTCGCCCTTGCGGGTGCCGGCGATCCGGGTGCGGACGCCGCCCCACAGCAGCACGCCCTCGTCCGGCGGCTGCCCGCCGCCGCCCGGGTAGAAGGCGGAGCGGTCGAGGACGATGCCCTGCTCGGGGTCGGCCGCGACGACGGTCGCGTCCCACTCCCGCACGGTGGCGTCGGCGAGGTCGAGGCGGTGGGTGTGCCCGTGCCGTTCAGCGCTCACGGGCACCCATCCTGCCGAACGCGCCCCGGCTCAAGCCGCCGTCTCGTCCTCCGTCTGCCACACCCGGTCGGCGCGGTCCAGGAACGCCTCGACGAGCCGGGCGCAGGCCGCGGCGGCCTCCGGCTCCCTCTCGGCGATCTCGCGGCGCAGCCCGGGCACCAGCGCGGCGGCCTCCGGCGGCGGCGGGCCGGTGAGCTCCCAGGTCTCCTCCCACGCGGAGAACGCGCCCGGGTCGATCTCCGGGTGGAACTGCACGCCGAGGTGCGGGCCCGCGGTGAACGCCTGCACCGCCCGGTCGGTCCGCGCGACCTCCACCGCGCCGGGCGGCACGGTGAACCGGTCCCCGTGGTACTCGAACCAGGGGCCGGCCGGCACCAGTGCGGGGTCGGCGGTCTCGACGTCGAGGAACCCGTGCTCGCCGGCGGGCGCCTGCGCGACCACGCCGCCCAGCACGCGCGACAGCGCCTGCCCGCCGAAGCAGACGCCGAGCACGGGCGTCCCGGCGTCGACCGCGCGCCGCAGGTACGCGAGCTCCGCGGCCAGCCACGGCACCGTGTCGTCGTAGGCAGCCGCGCCCGAGCCCATGACCACCAGCGTGCGCAGCGTCGCGGGGTCGGGCAGGTCGGTGAGCAGTGGGGAGTCGCCGACGGTCGTCCCGACGACGACCGTCAGCCCCTGCGCCTCCAGCGCCGGCCGCAGGGTGCCGACCAGCCGGTGCCCGCGCGAGGGGTCGGCGTCGTGGACGAGGACGAGCGCGGTGTGCACGCACCCAGTATCCGCGGCCTCACCGACCGTCCCGGACGTCCCGCGCCGGGGTGCCCCCCTTCCGCCGGGCCGCCGCCGGGAGCAGGCTGACGCCCGCGGCGGTGCCGCCCGGGCAGCGCCGCCCCCAGAGAGGAGCGGCCATGTACGCACGCTCGACCTCCGTCGCGGGCACACCGGAGAAGCTCGACGACGGGATCGCGTACGTCTGCGACGAGGTCATGCCCGCGCTGGCCGACATGCGCGGGTTCGTGGGCCTGTCGATGATCACCGACCGCGCCAGCGGACGGGCCGTCGTCACCTCGTCCTGGCGCGACGTCGAGTCGATGCGGGCCAGCGCCGACCGGGTGCGCGCGATGCGCGAGCAGGCCGCGGAGGCCTTCGGCGGGGGCGTCACGGTCCAGGAGTGGGAGGTCGCGGTCATGCACCGCCGCTCGGAGGCGCCGGCGGGCGCGTGCACGCGCGTGACCTGGTGGCGCACCGACCCCGCCGGGCTGGATCGGGTCATCGACGCCTACCGCAGCGTCCTGGTGCCGCGGATGGAGGACTACCCCGGCTTCTGCAGCGTGAGCCTCATGGTCGACCGGGAGAACGGGCGGGCCGCGTCCGCGGTGACCTTCGAGGACCGCGACGACATGGACGCCGGCCGCGCCCACGCCCGCGCCACCCGCGACGACTTCGCCCGGTCCATGAAGCTCGAGATCACCGACGCCGAGGAGTTCGACCTCGTCCTCGCCCACCTGCGGGTGCCCGAGACCGTCTGAGACCCGCTCGTCCGCCTCCCCCACGCGGGAGGCGGACGGGACCGGCTCACACGACGGCGGTGAAGGCCGGCCAGACGTCCTGGGGGCCGGCGGCCACCAGCCCCGCGCCGAGGAACCGCGACCAGGTCAGCTCGCTGCCCGCCTCGTCGCGCCAGGACCAGCAGCGCCGGGTGAGGTGGTGCAGCCGGTGCTCCTGGGTGAAGCCGATCGCGCCGTGCACCTGGTGGGCCAGCTTCGCGACCCGCTCGACGGCCTCCCCCGCGCGCACCTTCGCGGCGGCCGCGGCCAGCCCGATCGTCGTCTCCCCACGGTCCAGCGCCTGGACGGCGGCGTCGACCAGCGCGGCGGTCGAGGTGACCTCGCCGGCCATCTGCGCCAGCTCCACCTGGATCGCCTGGAACTTGCCCAGCGGCCGGCCGAACTGGTGCCGCTCGCCGGCGTACTGCACCGTCCACGCCAGCACCTGCTCCAGCGCGGCCGAGATCTGCACCGCGCGGGCGAGCGCGTAGCGGGCGCGCACCTCCGCGGCCCGCGCCGGGCTCAGCAGCGCACCGCGCGCGCCGACGCCGTCGAGCACCAGCGACCCGCGCGGCTCCCCGGCCAGGTTCACCGCCCGCGACGCCGTCAGCCCCGCCGCGTCGACCAGGGCCAGCACCGCGCCCTCGATCCCGGCCGGCGCGGTGGCGAGCACCGCGACGTGCCGGGCCACACCGGCCCACGCGACGTCGGTGGCGGTGCCGGAGAGGGTGAACCGGCCGGGCCCGTCGCCGTCGTCGGAGGGCTCGGCGGCGACCGTCCCGTCGACGGCGACGGTCAGTGGCTCCTCCGGCGAGGGCAGGTCGAGGTCGGCGGCCACCACGGCCGGGCCGGCCACGAGGAGCTGCTCGGCCACCGGCACCGCGGCGGCGCCGGCCGCCAGCGTGCGCACGATCGCGACGGCGTCGGCGAGCTCGCCGCCGGAGCCGCCGGCCTCCTCGGGCAGCCCGACGCCGGTGAGCCCGGCCCCGGCCAGCGCCGACCACAGGCCCTCGTCCCACGGCCGCTCGGCGGTGAGGACGAACGGCTCGTGCCCGGACAGGATGTCCCGGACGGTCTCGACCACCAGGTCCTGATCGCTCATCGCAGCCCCAGCCCCCGCGCCACGATCCCCTTGAGGATCTCGTTGGTGCCGCCGCGCAGCGTGTAGCCCGGCGCGTGCAGCTGTGCCTCGGCCAGCGCCCGGCCCAGCGGGTCGGGGCTGTCCAGGGACGCCGGGACGTCGACCACCCGGCGCACCTCGTCGACGACGTCCTGCTCGAACGTCGTCCCCATGTCCTTGACCAGCGCGGCCGGGATGTCGGGCAGCTCCCCCCGGTCCAGCGCGGCGGCGATCCGCAGCGACAGCTGGCGCAGCGCCAGCGCCCGGGAGGACAGCCGGCCCAGCACCGCCAGCTGCGCGGGGTCGCCGGTCGCGGCGGCGCGGCGGCCGAACTCGGCCAGCAGCGGCCAGGTCGAGAGGAACCGCTCGGGCCCGGACCGCTCGAAGGCCAGCTCCGCGGTCACCTGGTGCCAGCCGGCGCCCTCGGTGCCCAGCAGCATGTCGCCGGGCACGACGACGTCCTGGAACACCACCTCGTTGAAGTGGTGGCCGCCGTCGAGGATGCGGATCGGGTTGACCGTGATGCCGGGCAGCGACAGGTCGACCAGCAGCTGGGTCAGCCCCTGGTGCTTGCCGCGCGGGCCCTCGCCGGGCGGGCCGGTGCGCACCAGCACGATCCCGTAGTGGGAGTGGTGCGCGTTCGACGTCCAGACCTTGGCGCCGTTGACCACCCAGTCGCCGTCGGCGTTGCGGGTGGCGCGGGTGCGGATCGACGCGAGGTCGGAGCCGCTGTCGGGCTCGCTCATGCCGATGACGAAGTAGCACTCCCCCGCGGCGATGCGCGGCAGGATCTCCTTGCGCTGCGCCTCGGTGCCGTAGCGGAGGAGGTTCGGCCCGGACTGCCGGTCGGCGATCCAGTGCGCGGCCACCGGGGCGCCGGCGGCGAGCAGCTCCTCGGTGACGGCGTAGCGCTCCTGCGCGGTGCGCTCGTGGCCGCCGTACTCCTTGGGCCAGGTCATGCCCAGCCAGCCGCGGGCGCCGAGCTTGCGCGAGAACTCCGGGTCGACGCCGGACAGCCAGGTGTCGACGTGCGTGGTGAAGGTCCCCGCGGCGAGCTCCTGCGCGAGGAACTCCCGGACCTCCAGGCGGACCCGCTCGGCGGCCTCGGACGGCGGTGCGGGCGCCAGGGTCAACTGGTTGCTGCTCATGACGGACACGTCCCCACGTCGGCGTGGCAGTTGTCCCCCCGGTTCTACCGTGCGCCGGCGCGCAACACCCGCGCCCGGGTGTGTCGGACGCCGTCCGCCTGCCGGGCGGGGCGGCGGTCAGTGCCGGTCGTCGCCGGGGAACGCGTCCCGGGCGAGCTGGCGCAGCCCGTCGGCCACGTCGCCGGCCACCGTGGTCAGCCGGTCGACGGCGCCGGAGACCAGGCGGCGCACCGCGGCGGGGTCCAGCCCGAGCACCGAGCCGAGACCCGCGGCGACGTCGATCCCCGTGAATCCGGGGACCGGGTCGGGCGGCTCCGCCCGCCCCGGTGTCCAGCGCATCGCGTCACCGGAGACCGTGACGTCCCCGGTCGCGCCCTCGAGCACGTCGGTCAGCTCACTGCGCGTCTGCTCCACGGCGGCCTCCTCGCGCCCGGCCCCGCGGACGGGGCGGTGGCTGCGATGGTCCGCCTCCTCCTCCCGGCCCGCCAGACCCTCGCCCGGCAGCCGGGTGAGCACGAGCAGGGCGACGTCGTCGGCGCGGCGGGGCCCGGCCAGCGCGTCGAGCAGCCGGTCGCACAGCGCGTCCGGGTCTGTGTCGCCGGGGGCCGCGGCGGCGACGGCGCGCAGCCGGTCCAGCCCGGCGTCGATGTCGGCGGTGCGGCTCTCCACCAGGCCGTCGGTGAACAGGACGAGCGTGGCGCCGGGCCGCAGCCGGCCCCGCCACTCCGGCGCGGGACCCGGCGGCGCGCCGAGCAGCCGGCCCGGGCGGACGTCGAGCAGCCCGGCCCGCCCGCCCTCGACCAGCAGCGGCGGCGGGTGGCCGGCCGAGGCGATCTGCAGCCCGCCGGTGGGCGGGTGCAGCCGGGCGAACAGCGCGGTGGCCATCCGCGGCAGGCCGAGCAGCGGCCAGCTGCCGTGCAGCCGGTCGACCAGCGCCGCCGGGCCCGGCCGGTCCACCAGCAGCGCGCGGTGCACGCTGCGCAGCTGGCCCATCGTCGCCGCGGCCGTCACGTCGTGCCCGACGACGTCGCCGACGACCAGCGCCACCTCGCCGCCGGGCAGCGGGACGACGTCGTGGAAGTCGCCGCCCACGTCGGCGCCGCGGCTGGCCGGCAGGTAGCGGACGGCGACGGCGTACCCCGGGACCGCCGGCGGCGCGGGCGGCAGCAGGCTGGCCTGCAGCGTGTGCGAGGTGTGCTCGTCGAGCTCGTGGCGCTGGGCGACGTCCATGCCCTGCGACATCTGCAGCGCGAGCTGCTCGGCGGTCTCGACGTCGGCCTCGGTGAACGGGCCGCGGCGCACGTCGGCGGCGAGCGAGAGCACCCCGAGCGGCCGGTTCTCCGCGACCAGCGGCACGCAGACGAGGTCGGCCAGCTCCAGCGCCCGGGTGACCTCCCGGTGCCGCGGGCTGGTGGTGGCCCGGGCGAGCTCGGCGTCGGCCGCCCCGCGCAGCCAGACCGTGCGGTGCTGGGTCAGCGCCCGCACGCTCGGGTGCGAGCCGTCGCGACGGGGCAGGTGGAGGTCGCGCAGCTCCTCGACCAGGGGGCGGCGGGCCGGGTCGGCGTGCGCGACCACCGGCTCGGCCAGTCCGTGCTCGGTGAGCACGTCGACGACGCACACGTCGGCCAGCCGGCGGACGGTCAGCTCGGCGAGCCCCGCGATCGTCTCGGTGACCCCGTGCCCGGCGGCCATGAGCCGGGCGGCCTCGAGCAGGAACGCCGACCGGGCCGCCTGCCGGACGGTCTCCTCGTGCAGCCGGACGCGCTCGAGCGCCTGCCCGGCCTGCCGGCCGAGGGTGGCCAGCAGGTCGGCGTCGGCCGGCGCCAGGGAGCCGCGGGCGCCGGGCTCGGCCAGGCTGATCAGCTCGCTGTCGTCGGTGACGCCGAGGACCAGCACCAGCGCGCCCAGGTGCCGGTCGTCGGCCGCCGTCACCGGCACGACGACGACCGCCTCCTGCCCGGCCTCGGCCATCGCCTCCGCGAGCCCCGGCCACCGGTCGCGCAACGCCGGCCCGACCGGCACCGACCGGACGCCGCCGGTGCGGACCAGCTCCGCGCCGTCCCGCGCCGCCGCGGCCAGCTCGCCGAGCAGGTGCGGCGCCACGTGGTCGCTGGCGGCCAGGGTGACCGGCGGCGGCGCCCCCTCGGGCCCGGGCGCGGCCAGCCACAGCGCGGCGCCGCCGGCCTCCACCGCCGCCCGCGCCCGGTGGACGACGACCTCGGCGACCTGCTCGGGCGACGCCGCGGCGGCCAGCTCGGAGACGACCTGCTGCAGCGTGCGCGCCCGCGCCTCGGACTCGGCCGCGGCCCGCTGCGCGGTGAGCAGCGCCCGCTCGTAGCGTCGCCGCGAGGTCGCCTCGAAGACCGTGGCGCGCACCAGCAGCGGCAGCCCAGCCTCGTCGCGGACCTCGACCGCGTTGACCAGGCAGGGCAGCACCGACCCGTCCGCGCGGACGACGTCGAGCGCGACCTCGCGGACCGCCCCCTGCAGCCGCAGCAGCGGCGCGAGGTGGGTCTCGTAGAACACCCGGCCGCCGGCGTTGAGCAGGTCGGGCAGCCGGCGGCCGCGGACGTCGCCGGGCTCCCGGCCGGTCCAGGTGCAGAAGGTGCGGTTGACCTTGACCACCCGACCGTCGGGGACCATCGACAGGTAGCCGCAGGGGGCGTTCTCGTAGAGGTCGGCGGGGTCCTCCTCCAGCAGCCGCGCGAGACCCTCCGGCTGCTCGAGCCGGTCCGGGGGCGGTGCGGGGTCGGTCACGGGCCGACCGGGCCCCCGAGGAAGGCGCGGATCGCCGCGGTCGTCTCCTCGGGCGCGGACAGGTGCGGGCAGTGCCCGGTGGCGGACAGCCGCCTGAAGACGCTGCCCGGGACCTGCGCGTGCACGAACCGGCCGACGGGCTCGGGCGCGATCGCGTCGTCGGAGCACTGCAGCACCAGCGTCGGGACCCGGACCGCGGGGAGGTCGGTGCGGTTGTCGGAGAGGAAGGTGACCCGGGCGAAGTCGCGGGCGACGCGGGGGTCGGTGCGGCAGAAGCTCTCGGCCAGCTCCGCGGCCACGTCGGGGTGGTCCGGCCCGGCGACCACCGCGGCCAGCCCCGCCGCCCACTGCGCCGGGTTGCTGTCGAGCGACTCCAGCAGCGCGGCGACGTCGGCCCGGCTGAAGCCGCCGGTGTAGTCCTCGTCGTCGACGTAGCGGGGGCTCGGTCCGATCATCACCAGCGCCCCGAACCGGCCGGGGTCGGCCCGCACCGCCAGGACGCCGATCATCGCGCTCACCGAGTGGCCGACCAGGACGACGTCGGTCAGGTCCAGCTCCCGGACGACGTCGAGGAGGTCCTCGGCATAGCCGCGCAGGGTGCCGTGGCGGACGGGATCGTAGGCGGAGACGTCGGACCCGCCGGCGCCGACGTGGTCGAAGGTGACCACCCGGTGGTCGACGGCGAACTCGGGCACCAGGGCCCGCCACATCGTCTGGTCGCAGCCGTACCCGTGCGCGAGGACCATCGGCCGGGCCCCCTCCGGCCCGCTCACGCGTACGCAGTTCCGCGTGACCACCGTCACGCCCGGGACGGTAACGGACGCGGGCGTCCCTGTCCCCGCCCGCCCGCGCACGGACCCCTGTCCCCCCGGCCGGCGGGCTCCTACCCTGCCCCCGTCCCGGACGAGACCCGGTCCGGTCCCTCCCTCCTGAGCTGCACCGGAGGTGCCCCGTGACCGCCGTCCCGACCTCCCTGCGTCCCCCCGCACCCGCCGCGGAGATGTCCGCCGCGACCCGGGCCGGGGACTCCCAGCGCGTCCTGCACCGGCTGGTCCGCCGGGAGCTGCGGACCCTCGCCGAGCTGGCGACCTGGGCGCCGCCCGGCGACGCCGCGCGCCCCGCGGCGCTCACCCGGCACGCCGACCTGGTCGGCCGGGTGCTGCTGGGCCACCACGCGATGGAGCGAGAGCTGCTGTGGCCGGCCCTGGAGCGCACGCTGCCGGCCGCCGTCGCCGGGTCGGGCCGGGCGCGGGTCGCCGCGTGGACCACCCGCTGCGCCGCCGTCGACAACCGGCTGCGCGACCTGTCCACCGCCGCCCGGCAGTGGGCGGTCGCCGGCACGCCGCCGGCCCGGGACGCCTTCGCGCTGGCCTGCCTGGACCTCGCGGCCGTCGTGGACGCGCAGACGGCGGCCGAGGAGCGGGAGCTGGTGCCGCTGCTGGAGGCGCACCTGCCGGCGCGGGAGTGGACGGCGATCGTGCACGCCGCGCGGCCGGCGCTGTCGGGCCGCGAGCGGCTGACGGTGCTGGGGCTGGCCCTGGAGGACGCCTCACCGGCGGAGCAGGCGCGGCTGCTGGCGGGGCTGGGCCGGGGGACCCGGCTGGTCTGGCGGCTGGCCGGGCGGGCGCGCTACCGCGCGGCGGTGGTCCGGCTGCGGGGTGCCCCGCCCTCGCACTGAAGGCCGGGCCGAGGGAGCGGGCGCGACGACGAGCCCGCTCCCGGAGGGGTCAGAAGCGCGACGTGCCACAGTCCCGGCAGCGCTTCTTGGCCGTGGTGGTCTCGCCGTGGCAGTTCGGGCAGGTCCAGGACGCCCGCTCGGTGGGGCGCTCGGTGGTGGTCGTGGACATGGTGTTCTCCCCTGTCGTCCGGGAGCCCCCGACGGTAGGCAGCCGGGATGTCGGGCAGGTGTCCTGCGGGTTGCGGGACGACACGGTCTCCCCTGACTCCCCACCCATCCCGCCACGGGGCACTGGCAGCGCACTGGTACGCGGGTGCAAGCCGGGGCTCCAGTCGGCGTCCAGTCCCGTCCATGCGGCGCGCGGGAGCGTCCTCGCAGCGAGCCGGACAGCGGCTCGACGACCGAGGAGGCACTGCCGTGACCCGTACTGCCGTGACCCGCACTGCTCTGACCCGCACCCGCGCCGCCCGCACCCTGCTGCGCACCGCCGTCCCCGCGACCGCGTTCGCCGCCGTGCTCGCCACCGCCGGCACCGCGTCGGCCGGTTCCGTCGCCTACAATGCCTACGACACCGACGCCAACGGCTACGTCGACCTCTACGCCTTCGACGACAGCGGCGACTGGTACGAGGACACCTGGGCGGTCGACTGGGACGAGGACGGCTACGTCGAGCAGGTCGCCCTCGACACCGACCTCGACGGCTGGGCCGACACCTTCGCCTTCGACGGCGACGAGGACGGCTACGTCGAGGAGGTCGGCGTCGACACCACCGGCAACGGCCTGCCCGACGTGTGGGGCGCCGACTCCGACCACGACGGGTACGTGGACGCCGCCGCCTACGACGTCGACGACGACGGGTACGCCGACTGGTCCGAGCCGATGGCCCCGACCTCCTACGCCTACGCGACGGTGACCTACGTCTTCGCCGAGGCCGACGGCTGGACCTACTGGGAGCTGTCGGTCGAGTACGGCTACGGCCTGACCTCCGACCGGGACGACAGCGGGATCAGCCCGGCGGCCGGCGGGACGTTCACCGCCGCCGGGGACACCGCCGCCGACGACACCGCCGCCGACGACACGGCGCACGAGTGGACCGGCGACACCGTCGCCACCGCGCTGCAGGAGCTGGCCGGCCTCCTCTGAGCCGGCCGATGAGTCCGGCGCCCGGCGCCGGTCCCGAGGAGGTGGCCGTCTTCCTCCTCGTCCCCGGCGCCGGCGGACACGCGTGGTACTGGCACCGCCTGGTCCCCGAGCTCGAACGCCGGGGGCACCGGGCGGTCGCCGTCGACCTGCCCGCCGACGACGACACCGCCGGACTCGAGCGGTACGCCGACGTGACGACGGCCGCGCTCGACGCCCGGTCCGCGGACGGGGACGCCGTGGTGGTCGGGCAGTCCATGGGCGGGCTCACCGCGCCGCTGGTGGCGGCCCGCCGGCCGGTGCGGCTGCTGGTCCTGCTCAACGCGATGGTGCCGCGGCCCGGCGAAACCGGCGGGGAGTGGTGGGACGCCGTCGGGCAGGCGGAGGCCCGGGCGGTGTGTGCCCGCGCGCAGGGCCGGCCCGTGGACGACGACGTCCAGACCGACTTCTCCCACGACGTGCCGCCCGAGGTGTGGGCGGCCGGGGCCGGGCACGCCGGCGACCAGTCGGGGACCCCGTTCGGCGAGCCGTGGCCGCTGGCCGCCTGGCCCGACGTGCCCACGCGGGTGCTCGCCGGCGCGGAGGACCGCTTCTTCCCGGTCGCGCTGCAGCGGCGGGTGGCCCGCGAGCGGCTGGGGCTGGAGGTCGACGAGGTCCCCGGCGGGCACCTCTGCGCGCTGAGCCGGCCCGTCGAGCTGGCGGACGCCCTCGTGGCGCAGACCTCGCCCCGACACGCGGGCGGGAGATGACAGCGAGGGGGTGAAAGGCGCAGGATGGTCGATTGCCGCGCGCGTCAGGAATGGCGCGCGGAATGGCACCGAAGAGAGATTGCCGACCATTCTAGCAGAGGGAAGTGCATTGCCGGCGAGCCCGTCCGACGTCGCCCCCGACCCAGGCCTCGACACCGAGGTGGCCCTCGAGCAGGTGTACGTCACCGACCTGTACCGCCGGCTCGACGCCGCCCGCGAGCTGGCCAGCACCCGCTGGCGGCAGGCGATCACCTGGCCGGCGGTCGACCCGCAGACGCTGCAGGAGCGCGACGCCACCGTCCGCTTCCACGGCGAGCGGGTGGTCGCGCTCGACGCCGCCGAGGCCGGGCTGGTGGTCGGCCGCATCGACCGCGCCGACGACGGCGGCGCCCTCTACGTCGGCCGGATCGGCCTGCCCGGCGACGACCCGGCGCAGGACCCGGCGCTGGTCGACTGGCGGGCCCCCGCGGCCCGGCCGTTCTACGTCGCGACGCCGGTGCAGCCGCTGGGCATCGTGCGCCGCCGGCACATCCGCACCCGCGGGCGCACCGTCGTCCGCCTCGACGACGAGGTGCTCACCGACGGCGTCATGGGCTCGGGCCTGACCGGCGAGACCGCGCTGCTGGCCGCGCTCGACGCCTCGCGCACCGGGCGGATGACCGACATCGTCCGCACCATCCAGGCCGAGCAGGACCGGGTGATTCGCAGCGACGCCGCGGGCGTGCTCGTCGTCCAGGGCGGGCCGGGCACCGGCAAGACCGCGGTCGCGCTGCACCGGGCGGCCTACCTGCTCTACACGCACCGCGAGCGGCTGGCCCGCCGCGGCCTGCTCGTCGTCGGCCCGACGCCGACCTTCCTGCGCTACATCGCCGACGTGCTGCCCTCCCTCGGCGAGACCGGCGTGCTGCTGGCCGGGCTGGGGCAGCTGCGCCCGGGACTGGACGCCCGCGGCGAGGAGTCGCCGGAGACCGCGGCGGTCAAGGGCCGGCTGGAGATGGTCGACGTGCTGCGCGCCGCGATCGCCGACCGTCAGGTGGTGCCCGCCGCGCCGCGGGAGGTCGAGGTCGACGGGTTCCGGCTGCGGCTGCGGCCGATCGACGTCACCCGCGCGCAGAACGCGGCCCGCAGGGCCGACCCGCTGCACAACCTGGCCCGGCCGGTGTTCGTCCGGCGCGTCGTCGACACGCTGACCAAGCGCTACGCCGACCGGCTCGGCCGGGACGTGGACGGCGGCGCGGGCCTGCTCGACCGGGAGGACGTCGCCGCGCTGCGCCGTGAGGTGAGCAAGGACCCGGGCGTGCGGTCGCTGCTGGCCGAGCTGTGGCCGGTGCTCACCCCCGAGCGGCTGCTCACCGACCTGTTCGCCGACCCGGGGCGGATCGCCGCGGCCACCGTCGGCTGGTCCGACGCCGACCGCGCGCTGCTGCACCGCCCGCGCGGCAGCGAGTGGACCACCGCCGACGTCCCCCTGCTGGAGGAGGCCGAGGAGCTGCTCGGGTTCGACGACAGCGCGCAGCGCGCCCGCGCCGACCGGGACCGCCGCCGCGCGCTGCAGCGGGCCCAGGAGACCCTCGACGTGCTGCACGGCTCCCGGTCGGTGGACCTGGAGGACGAGCACCTGGAGGCCGAGGTGCTCAGCGCCGGCGACCTGCTGTCGGCCGAGGACCTCGCCGACCGGCAGCGCGAGCTGGACCTGCGCACCACCGCCGAGCGGGCCGCCGCGGACCGCACGTGGACCTTCGGGCACGTCGTCGTCGACGAGGCGCAGGAGCTCTCCCCCATGGCCTGGCGGCTGCTGGTGCGCCGCTGCCCCACCCGGTCGATGACCGTCGTCGGCGACGTCGCGCAGACCGGCAGCCTGGGCGGCGCGCAGCGGTGGGACGCCGTCCTCCGCCCGCACGTCGGGGACGCGTTCCGGCTGGAGGAGCTGACCGTCAACTACCGCACCCCGGCCGAGGTGATGGCGGTGGCCGCCGACGTGCTGGCCGCGACCGGCACCGGGCTGCGGCCGCCGCGGTCGGTGCGCACCGGCGGCCCGCCGCCGGCCGCCGAGGTCACCGGGGAGTCCGCGCTGGCCGGGCGGGTCGCCGCGGTGGCCGCGGACCTCGCCGGCCGGGAGGGGACGACGGCCGTGCTCGTGCCGCCGAGCCGGGTGGCCGCCGTCGTCGCCGCGCTCGGGGAGCTGCGGCCGGACGTGCAGTCCGGGCCGGGCGCGGACTCCTCGCTGGGGCCGGTGGTGCTGACCCCGGGCGAGGCCAAGGGCCTGGAGTTCGACTCGGTGGTGGTCGCCGACCCGCAGGGCGTGCTCGACGAGGGCGTGCGCGGGCTCAACGACCTCTACGTCGCCCTCACCCGCGCCACCCAGCGGCTGACCGTGCTCTCCCCCGGCCCGCTGCCCGCGGTGCTCGGCCGGCTGGCGCCCGCGGCGGCCTAGCGGGGTCCAACCGCGGGCGCAGTGGGGCGCAAGCGCCGTCCGGAGGGTGGACGGCGTGTCCCGCTCCCGTCTGCTGACCGTGTCCGCCCTGCTCCCCGCCGTGCTGCTCGCGACGGCCGCCTGCTCCCCGGCTCCAGCGGCCGCGCCCTGGTCCGCCGCGCCGGCGACGGAGGCCGCGCGGACCACCGTGTCCGTCCCCGGCAGCGGTCCGGCCGGGGACCACACCGACGCCCACGCGGTCTCCGCCGGTCCGGACGGCACCACGCTGGTCCTGCTCGCCGGTGTCGACGCCGCCGTGGACGACACCGCGCCGGGCGCCGCGCTCGCCGTCGTCGGCCCGGACGGCACGACGGTGCAGGCGACGACGGAGCTCGCGCCCGGCTCCCACCCGGACGCCGCGTTCGGCTCCGGTGGTGCGGCCGTGGTGGCCGGGCTGGTGTGGCCGGGCACGGGACCGGTCGGCTACGCGCTGCAGGTCGTCGACCCGGCGACCGGGACGATCACCGCCACCCTCCCGGTCGCCGTGCCCGCGGACGTGCTGCTCACCGGCTCGGCCGCGGCCGTGGGCCCCGACGGCGTGCTGTACGTGGCCGTGTCCCGCAGCGGCGGCCCCCCGCTGCTGCTCGCCGTGGACCCGGCCACGGGCTCGGTCCTGACCTCGGCCGACGTCGACCTCGCCATCGACGGGGTCGAGCCCACCTCCGCGGAGGTCGGGGCGGTCGCGGTCTCCCCCGACGGCTCCCGCGTGGTCCTGGTGGCGGAGACCCTGGGGCCCGACACGTGGGCACCGGCCCGCAGCCTGCTGCTGGCCCTGACGCCGGACCTCCTGCCGCGGAGCGCACCGGTCGACCTCGCGCCCGGCTTCGTCCGCGCCGTCGTCGAGGACGTGGTCGTCACCGGCGACGGGACCGCGTACGCGGTCGTCCGCGGTGCCGACGCCGACCGCACCGACCGCGAGCACGTGGTGGCCGTCGCGGTGGGCGCGACGGAGCCCACGGTGCTCACCGCCGACGGCGCCTTCCGCGGCACGCCGGTCACCGACGCCGCGTTCGACGGGACGGCGCTGTGGCTGACGCTGCAGCAGGAGTCGGCCGCGGCGTCGGTGGTCGCCGTCGACCTGACCACCGGTGGGGTCGGGGCGCCGCTCGGCCTGTGCGACGACCAGGCCGGGTACCTCCACGCCGGCGACGACGGCCGGATCGCGGTGACCGCGCGGTGCGACGGCGAGGCCGTGCTCTGGTGGCTCGACCCCCGCTGACCCTGCTCCGCGGACGCTCGTGCTCTGCCTCCACGTGCGGGGCAGAGCACGAGCGCGCGTGGAACGGGTCAGTGGGACTGCATCACCACGCGGCTGGCCGGCAGAGCGGGGATGCGGCGCAGCGAGATGCTCAGGTCCTGGCCGGGGGCGAAGTCCGCCCGCAGCCGGGCGAGCCGGGGCGCCAGCGCGGCGAGCAACGCGACCGTGATCCGCTCGCCGGGGCAGCGGTGGTTGGTGCGCGGGTCGCCGCCGCCCTGGGGCACCAGGTCGAACTCGCCGATCTCCCGGTCGAGGAACCGCTCGGGGCGGAAGGCGTAGGGCTCCTCCCACAGGTCCGGGTCGTGGTTCTGCCCGTAGAGGTCGAGCAGCACCATCGCGTTCCTCGGGATCGTCTGCCCGGCGAACTCCAACCGCTGCGGCGCCCGGCCGCCGATGAACGGCGCGAAGGGGTAGAAGCGCCGCACCTCGTGCGCCCACGCCTCGGCGAAGGGGGCGTCGGCGGCGGCCAGCTTGCCGCGGTAGTCGGGCCAGGTGGCGAGCGCGTGCCCGGAGAAGGCCAGGAACCAGGCGACGGCGGTGGTCGGGCGGATGACGTTGAGCAACTCGACGGCGGCCACCCGCGGGTCGAGCAGCCCGCCGTCGGCGTCCCGGTGCGCGGCCACGACCTGCAGCACCGACCCCGGCGGCACCACCAGCTCCCCGGACCGGACCCGCTGGACGATCCCCGCGAGCCACTCCTCGCGCCGGCCACGGGCCCGCCGCGCGCGCCAGTGCCGCGGCCCACCGGTGGCGAAGCCGTCGACCATCGCCAGCAGGTCGCGGGCCAGCGCGGGCACCTCGGCGTCGGTGACCGTGATGCCGGCCCACCGGGTGACCCCGCCGGCGATCACCCGCGCCGACTCGTCGAACAGCACGAACTCCGGGCGGGCGGCCCATTGGCGGGCGGCGTCGTCCCAGGCGGCGGCGGCCCGCTCGGTGAGCGCCTCGACCGCGGCGGGGTCCATGAGCACCTGGACGAACATCGCCTTGCGCACCCGGTGCGCCTCGCCGTCGAGGGTGTGCACCGCGCCCTTGCCGAACAGCGTGCCCTGCACCGGCTCGGGGATGGCGTGCGCGCGGTGCACGTGGTCCTCGTCGTAGAGGAACCGCGCCGCCTCCGGGCCCTCGACGCCGACCGCGGGCAGGCCACCCAGCCGCGTCCCGACGGCGTGCCGGCCGGAGTCGCGGCGCAGGTCGGGCAGCCAGGCGTAGCCCTTGGTGAGCAGGGCGAGGGAGTTCTCCAGGCGCATGGGTCCCGCGGTTCCCCGGACGAGGGCGGGTCAACCTCGGCCGGGTGGGGCCGGCCTCAGCCCGGGCGCTGCTGCTGCAGCCGGTCGTCGCGGGCGTCGGTGGCCTCGTCGACGGGGCGGTCGTCGCCGGACCCGTCGCGCGCGCCGGCCGACCGCCCGGCGCCCAGCCGGCGCAGCAGCGCGGCCACCTCCCCCGCCGCCGACGGTGTCGACGCTCCCTCCGGCAGGCGCTCGGCGACCGGCTGCAGCGCCTCGGCCAGCACCCGCTCCTCGTCCGAGAGCATCCCGCGGTAGGCCGGGTCGAGCAGGTACCCGGTGGGCGGCGTGGACAGGCAGCCGAGCAGGTCCAGCAGCACCTCCAGCCGGCGCGCGGCCTCGGCCGGGGAGGCGTCCGGCCCGCCCATCGCCACGGTCTCGACGTCCTGCTCCCACAGCCGGCTGCGGGCGGCGTCCTCGCGCAGCGCGAGCACCGTGCCGGAGCGGCGGCGCGGCTCGCGCCCGGGCACCTGCACCGCGCTGCGCACCTGGTGGGCGATGCGGATCAGGTCGTCGTCGAGCATCGAGGTGCCCACGAACAGCACGTGCCGGGTGAGCAGCAGCGAGTGCAGGACGCCGGAGAGCGCGGCGCGGGAGTCGCCGAGCTGCAGGTACTCCTCGCGGGTCAGGACGACGCCGGCCGGGTGCGCGGCGTCGCCGTGCAGCTTGAGCAGCCACGGCCGGCCGGGCCGGGGCTCGTCGTAGGGCAGCACCGACAGCTCCCGGCCCATGTCGGCGGCGGCGAGCTCGACCAGCGGGTCGTAGTTGGTGGTCACGAACTCCTGCACCGGCAGGTCGGCGATCAGCGCGTGCGCCAGCGCGTACGGCCCGGGGCCGAAGCGCTCCTGCACGAACCGCTCGAGCTCGTCGCGGCCGAGCTCCCGGGCGAGCAGCGCCGCGGCGTCCTGCGGGGGCAGCCGGGACAGCCCCTCGCGCAGGTCGTCGTCGAGGCCCGAGCGGGCGGCCAGCTCCCCGAGCAGCTCCTCCCACGTCGGCAGGCCGGCGGCGGCGCTGACCCCGGCGCCGATGAACAGCGCCAGCTGGCCGCGGCGGGCGCGCTCCCCCAGCTGCTCGGCCAGCGCCCTCAGCGGCTCGGGCAGGTCCCAGCCGGCGTCGTCGCCGCGGCGCACCCGCTGGGCGGCGGCGAGGTCGCTGGGCCCGCGCAGCACCAGCGCGACGTCGAAGCCGTGCTCGTCGGCGGCCTCGCGCAGCACCGGCAGCAGCTGCTGCAGCAGGTCCCCGCGCCGCCCGGCGGCCCCGCCCCAGCCGGTGCCCAGCGCCGGCAGCCCGACCAGCCGCCGCGCCCGGCCGTGCACCGGCTCGGTCACCTCGCGGCGGGCGACGGCGGCCAGCGCCTCGCGGGCGCCGTCGAGCAGCCAGCCCAGCCCGCGGCCGCAGTCGTCGACGGTGTCGAGCAGCCAGGCCCGCCGCGGCCCGGTGCCGGGGACCTCGAGCACCCGCTCGTCGCCGCGCCACGCCAGGTCGACGCACACGCCGTCGGCGTCCTCGTCGCGCACCAGGTCGTCGGGCAGCAGCGCCCGCCAGCTGGCGCCGACGCGCAGCGTCCGGCCGGTGGGCACGAGGACGTCGTCGCAGGACAGGCGGGTGAGGTCGGCACCCACGACGAAGACGTGTCCACTCACGCCCGCTCCCCTACCCACGGCACCGCCGCGACGGAACGGGACCGGGTGCAAGTCGCGCCCAAGCCCGGCGCGAGCGGGCACCCCCACGGTGGTCCCGTGCCCAGCCGCCTCCTGACCGCCGCCGCGCCGCTCGCCCTGGCCGCCGCGCTGACCGCCTGCACGACGACCGTCCCCGGCTCCGCCACCGGCGCGGCCCCGCTGACGGTGCTCACGTCGACCGTCTCCACCGGCAGCACCGGCGGGCTGGTCAGCGGCGTGACGGTCGCCGGCGAGGAGGTGCTGCTGCTGGTCGCCGACCCCTACGGGGGCGCCGGGCTGACCGTCGTCGACCCCACCTCCGGGGAGGTCCCCGGCGAGGTACCGCTGCCCGACGACACGCGGGCCGACGTCGTGCTCGCCACCGGCGGCGGGACGCTCGTCGCCGGGGAGTTCCCGTCGGGCTACGCGGTGGCCGCGGTGGACCCGGGCGGCGGGCGGGTCACCGCCACCACCCCGGTCGCGCCCTTCCCCGCGGACGCCATCGGCACGGTGGCCGCGGCGACCCCCGACGGCGGCCTGCTGGTCGGGGTGCAGCGGGCCGACGGCGTGCCGGTCGTGCTCCGCGTCGACCCGGCGACCGGCGCGGTGACCGGCACCGCCGAGCTGCCGCTGGCCGGTCTCGCCGAGGGCGCGGGCCGGTTCGCCGTCGACGCGCTCGCACCGACGCCCGACGGCGGGGTGGTCGTGTCGGCGTCCGTGCCGCGCGAGGGGCGCGGGCCCTCGGTCGCGGTGCTGGTCCGCCTCGGCGCGAACCTCGCCGCGGTGGGCGAGCCGGTGGTGCTGCTGCCCGGCGAGGAGGAGTCCGGCGTGACCGGTCTGGCGGTCGGCCCGGACGGGACGGCGTACACCGTCGTGGCGCCGGAGGGGTCCGGCCCGGCGGCGCTGGTCGCGCTGGCCCCCGGCGCGGACGCGCCCGTGCGGCTGGCGGTCGTCGACGCCGCGCCGGCCGCGCTGGCCGTCGTCGACGGGGAGCTGTGGGTGCTGCACGACCGGGTCGCGCTCACCCGCGTCGACCCCGACGGCTCGGTGACCGGCCGGGTGGAGCTGTGCGCCGACGGGACCGCCGACGGCCTCGGGGTGGGTGCCGACGGCGCGCTGGTCGCCGTCACCACCTGCGACCGGGCGACGGTGTGGCGGGTGGAGCGCTAGCCCGCCTGCGGGACGCCGCAGCCGCCGGCCGAGCAGGCGCAGCCCCCGCACCCGGCCGGGCGGGCCGGCGCCGGGGCGTTCGCGACCGCGCGCAGTCCCGCCGCGGCGACCAGCAGCGGCACCGCCGCCAGGCCCGCGGCCAGGGCGGCGACCACCGTGGCGACGTCGGCGGCGCGGCCGGCCCCCTGGACGGCGAGCGTGCCGGCGAGCAGCGCGCCGACCAGCACCGTCCACACCAGCAGCGCAGCGCCGCCGCGGCGGGCGGCGCCCCCGCGGGCGAGCGCGACGGCCGAGCCGGCCAGCAGCGTCAGCGGGACGCCGGCGAGCAGCACCCAGCCGGTCGCGGCGGCGGAGACGACGGCGACCGCGACCGCGGCGACCCCACCGGCGACGGCGGCCGCCCCGGCCGGGACCGATCCCGCGCGCAGCAGCCCGGCGCCGCGGGCGGCGGCGAGGACGCCCAGCCCGCCGAGCAGCAGCCGGGCGCCGAGCTCCCCGGTCACGACGGCGAGCACCGCGAGGACGACGAGCACGACGCCGACGGCGGCGCGCAGCGGCCAGGCGCGGCGGGCGGCGTCCCGCTCGGTGCGGAGGGGAGCGGTGCCCGCCTTCGTGCGTGCCGTCTTCGTGCGTGCCGTCGTCGTGCGTGCCGTCGTCGCGTTGACCACGACGCCCAGTGTCCCGCATCGGCCGCCGGACCCAGCGCGGCGGCCCGGTGCGTGCGACGCTCGGGGTCCCGCGCGAGCAGGCGCACGGGCGAGGACGACGGGGGCGGCGTGACCGAGGGCGGGGTCCGGGCGCCGCAGCGCGCTGCCCGCAGCCGCCTGCTCGAGCACGTCGCCCGCGCCGGGCTGGTCGGGTACGCCCTCATCCACCTGCTGGTCGCCTGGCTGGCCCTGCAGCTGGGCTTCGGGACGCCGGGGCTGGTCACCCCCGCCGAGTCGACCGACTCCGCCGGCGCGCTCGCCCTGCTCGCCGCCACCCCGCTGGGCAACGTGCTGCTGTGGGTGCTGGCCGGCGCGCTGGCCGGCCTGTGCCTGTGGCAGGCGGTCGAGGTGCTGCGCCACCACCACCGGCTGCCGCCGCCGGGCCGCGAGCGCCGCGCGGCGCTGGTGCAGGTGGTCAAGACCGTGGGGACGGCGGTGTTCTACGGCTACCTGGCGGTGGCCGCGGTCCGGCAGGCCCTGGGCCTGGTCCACGAGCCGGCCGAGGACCGCGAGGCGGTGCGGGGCGTGCTGTCGTGGCCGGCCGGGCAGGAGCTGGTGGTGGGCGTCGCGGCGGCCGTCGTCGGCATCGGGCTCTACCACGTGCGCAAGGGCCTGCGGTCGGACTTCCTCGGCGAGATCGACCTCCGCACCGTCGCCCCGGCGCTGTGTCGGCTCACCCACCGCTCCGCCCAGGTCGGCTTCGTGCTCAAGGGCGTGGCGCTGGTCCTCGTCGGCGGCATCGTCGGCTGGGCCGCGGCGACCTTCGACCCGGCGCGCGCCACCGGTCTCGACGGTGCGCTGCGCGCCGTCGCCGGGGAGCCCTACGGCCGGTGGCTGCTGGTCGTCGTCGCCACCGGGCTGGCCTCCTTCGCCGTCTACCTGCTGGCCCGGGCGCGGCACCCGGTCGGCTGACCGGCGCGGCGGCCGTCCCCGTGCCACGCTGACGCCGCACAGGAGCGGACGGAGGAGGGCGGCCATGGCCGGGACGGGGACGGCGTCAGGGACGTCGGGCAGGAGCGACGCCCTCGAGAACCTGGCCCGCGTGGGGCTGGTCGCGTACGGCGTCGTCCACCTGCTCGTGGCGTGGCTGGCGCTGCAGCTGGCCTGGGGCGGCGGCGACCAGCCGGCCGACCAGTCCGGCGCGCTCGGCACCCTCGCCGAGACGCCGGTCGGGAAGCCGCTGCTGTGGGTGCTCGGCATCGGGCTGGTGGCGCTCGCGCTGTGGCAGGCCGCCGAGGTGCTGCGCTGGCGGTACGGCTGGTCGGCGTCGGGCGAGCTGCGCAAGAGGGCGGTCACGAAGTCGGTCAAGGCGCTGGCCAAGGCGGTCGTCTACGCGGTGCTGGCGGTGGCCGCCTTCCGGTTCGCCGCCGGCGCGGGCCAGTCGAGCGCGGCCCAGCAGCAGCAGGCCGCGGCCGGCGTCTTCGGCTGGCCCGGTGGCCGCTGGCTGGTCGGCGTGGCCGGCCTGGTGGTCATCGGCATCGGCATCCACCAGGTGGTCAAGGGCGTGAAGAAGAGCTTCGTCGACGAGATCGACCTCACCTCGGCGCCGCCGGCCGCCCGCCGCACGGTCACCCGGCTCGGCCAGGTCGGCTATCCCGCCAAGGGCGTGGCGTTCGGCGTCGTCGGCGGGCTGCTGGTCTACGCGGCGGTCACCGTCGACCCGGCGAAGGTCTCGGGCCTCGACGGCGCGATGCGCACCATCCTCGAGGCCCCGTTCGGGAAGGCCCTGCTGACCCTGGTGGCCGTGGGCATCGCCGCGTTCGGCGTCTTCTGCTTCGTCCGGGCCCGCTACCCCGAGCGGACGTGACGGGGCCGCTCTCCCGCGTGCACCGGGCGGTCGCGGCCGCCCGGGAGGTCACCGACCACCCTGTCCTGGCGGCCGCCGCCCGCGTCGGGCTGGTCGCCTACGGGGTGGTCCACCTGCTCATCGGCTGGCTGACCTGGCGGCTCTCCCGCGGCGCGGCCGGCACCGACGCCGACCAGACCGGGGCGCTGGAGACGGTCGCGGCCACCCCCGGCGGATCGGTGCTGCTGTGGGCGATCGGCCTGGGTCTGCTGGCGCTGGCGCTCTGGCAGGCCGGCGAGGTGCTGCTGTGGTGGCGCGGCCTGCTCGACCGCGCGCACCGCACCCGCACCGCCGTCGTCTGCGCCAAGTGCCTGGCCAAGGCGTTCGTGTACGCCGTCCTCGGGGTCACCGCGCTGCTGTTCGGCGTCGGCGCCGAGTACGAGGCCGACGAGCGGCTGCGCGAGCTGACCGGCGAGACCCTCGAGGTGCCCGGCGGCGCGGTCGCGGTGGCGGTCGCGGCCACCGGCGTCGTCGCCGTCGGGCTGTACTCGCTGTGGCGCGGGGCCACCGGCGGCTTCATGAAGGACGTCGACCTGCCCGCCGCGCCCGACCGGTGGGAGCCGGTGATCGAGGCCGTCGGGCGGGTCGGGTACGTGGCGAAGGGCGCGGCGTTCGGCGTCGTCGGGGTGCTGCTGTGGCGCGCGGCGACGACGGCCGACGTCTCCACCGCCACCGGCCTGGACGGCGCGATGACCACGATCGGCCGGACCGGCGCGGGACCGTGGCTGCTCACCGTCGTCGCGGCCGGGTTCGCGGCGTTCGGCGTCTACGCCCTGGCCCGAGCCCGCTACCCCGACCGCGACCCGTCGCGGTGACGTGCTGGAACGGCTCCCGTGCAGGGGCCCTCCGCCTGCGCGTGCGAGGCGTGGGGGGCACGGGGGTCCTCCGTCAGGTGCGGGGGCCGCCGGCGACGTAGACCACCTGGCCGGAGACGAAGCCCGCGCCCTCGCTGACGAAGAACGACACGGTGTGCGCGATGTCCTCGGGCACGCCGGCGCGGGCCACCGGGATCGCCGCGGCGCGCTCGGCCACGTACTCCTCCCAGTCCCGGCCGATCCGCTCGGCGGTCGCCTTCGTCATCTCGGTCTGGATGAACCCCGGGGCGATCGCGTTGGCGGTGACGCCGAACTTGCCCAGCTCGAGGGCGAGGGTCTTGGTGAAGCCCTGCAGCCCGGCCTTGGCGGTGGCGTAGTTGGCCTGGCCGCGGTTGCCCAGCGCGGAGGTCGAGGACAGGTTGACCACCCGGCCCCACTGCGCCTCGACCATGTGCTTCTGGCAGGCGCGGGTCATGAGGAACGAGCCGCGCAGGTGGACGTGCATGACCACGTCCCAGTCGGCGTCGGTCATCTTGAACAGCATGTTGTCGCGGGTGACGCCCGCGTTGTTGACCAGCACGACCGGCGGGCCGAGCTCGGCGGCGATCCGGTCGACGGCGGCCTGCACCTGCTCGGCGTCGCCGACGTCGGCCCCCACCCCCAGCGCGCGCCCGCCCGCGGCCTCGATCGCCTGGACGGTGCCGGCGGTGGAGGACTCGTCGAGGTCGAGCACCGCGACGGCGAAGCCGTCGGCGGCCAGGCGCACCGCGGTGGCCGCACCGATGCCGCGGGCGGCGCCCGTGACGATCGCGGCGCGGGCGGGGGACTCGCTCATGGGGAGGTTCTCCTCGGGGTCGGGGGCTGCCGGCCGATCATGCCGGGCAGCCCCCGGACACGCCGGGCGAGGTGTCACACGCGCTCGAGGACGGCGGCCAGACCCTGCCCGCCGCCGATGCACATCGTCTCCAGGCCGTAGCGGGCGCCGCGGCGGTCCATCTCGCGGGTCAGCGTCGCGAGGATCCGCCCGCCGGTGGCGCCGACCGGGTGGCCCAGGGAGATGCCCGAGCCGTTGACGTTCATCCGGTCGAAGTCGGACTCGGTGAAGCCCCACTCCCGGGTCACCGCCAGCACCTGGCTGGCGAAGGCCTCGTTGAGCTCGATGAGGTCGATGTCGGAGAGCTTGAGGCCGGCGAGGTCCAGTGCCTTCGCCGTCGCCGGGACCGGGCCGATGCCCATGGTCCGCGGCGGGACGCCGGCCACCGCCCAGGACACGACGCGCGCCAGCGGGCGCAGGCCGTGCTCGGCGGCCTTCTCCGGCGAGGTGACGACGCAGACCGCGGCGCCGTCGTTCTGGCCGCTGGCGTTGCCGGCGGTGACGGTGGCCTCGGGGTCGTCCCTGCCCATGATCGGGCGGAGCTTCGCGAGGGTCTCGACGGTCGAGTCGGGGCGGATGTGCTCGTCGCGGTCGACGACGGTGTCGCCCTTCCGGCCCTTCACCGTCACCGGGACGATCTCGTCGGCGAACCGGCCCTCCTCGGTGGCGGCGGCGGCGCGCCGGTGGCTGCGGACGGAGTACTCGTCCTGCTCCTCGCGGCCGATCGAGTACTCGCGGCGCAGGTTCTCCGCGGTCTCGAGCATGCCGCCGGGCACCGGGTGGTTCACGCCGCCGGCGGTGACGCGGCCGCGGGCCAGGCCGTCCTGGAGCAGGACGCCGGGACCGGCCTTGACGCCCCAGCGCATGGCGGTCGAGTAGAAGGGCGCGTTGCTCATCGACTCGGCGCCACCGGCCAGCACGACCTCGGCGGCGCCGGTCTGCACCTGCATCGCGGCGTACAGCACCGCCTGCAGGCCCGAGCCGCAGCGACGGTCGACCTGGATGCCGCTCGCGGTCACCGGCAGGCCGGCGTCGAGGGCGGCGACGCGGCCGATGGCCGGCGCCTCCATGGTCGGGTAGCAGTGGCCGAGGACGACGTCGTCGACCGACTCCGGCGGCAGGCCGGTGCGCTCCACGAGCGCCCTGACGACGGTGGAGGCGAGGTCCTGCACGGGCACGTCCCGCAGCGACCCCCCGAAGCCCCCGACCGGGGTCCGCAGCGGCTCACAGATGACCGCGTCACGCACGGCGTCCTCCTCCTCGACTCGGCCGGCGGGCAGGCCCCGCACCGCCGCCGAGTCTGCTCCCCGGCGAGGGGCCGCGCGCAGTCAGGTCGGGAGGACGGGTGCCACGAGGACGGGTGCCACGAGGCCGGGTGCCATGAGGACGGGTGCCACGACGACGGGTGCTAGGCGGCGCCGGCTCCGGTGCCGGGCCGGACCTGCTCGACGCCCAGCAGGTCCCACAGGCCGGTGACCTGCAGCGCCCGGACCACGGCCCGGGTGCCGACCAGCACCCGCAGGCGCGTGCCCTGCGCCTCGGCGGTGCGGTGGGCGATCGCCAGCGCGGACAGGCCGGCCGAGTCGAGGAAGGTCACGGCCTCGAGGTCCACGGTCACCACCCGCGCGCCCGAGGCGAACGCGCCGTCGAGCTCGCGGCGGAGCAGCGGCGCGCTGGCGCAGTCGACCTCGCCGGTGCACAGGAGCCGGGTCGCGCCGTCGACGGAGACGGTCTCGACGGTCAGGAGGTCATCGGCGGAGCCCGAGGTGGCCGGAGGGCCGGAGGAGAGAGTGGTCACGGTGCGCCTCTCGATAGAGGGCGGGCCCGTGCGGAGGACAGCGGCTCGAGAGCCACACCACGGCGCGGAGTCCGACATCGGCGGAGCACGGCTGGATGTTGAACCGCAACCCGGACGGTAGGCGCGGGACGGGTGGGGCGCAAGGTCCGCCACGGCGTGCACGCCCTGCCGGGACCGGCGTGTCGCCCCCGGCGCGCGGGGCCGTGACCAGGGACTCCCCACCCGGGACGCAGGGGACGGCCCCCGCCCCGCGGAGGCGGGGATACTGGACGGCGTGAACGCGCGACTGGTGCTGGCGGGCCTGATCTGGGCGGCGGTCTCGGTCGTGGCGTTCCTCGCGATCCCGGACGTGATCGTCGCCGCCGGGCTGGTTATCTTCGGGGCCGTGCTCCTCCTGGTGCTGGTCATGGCCCGGGACTGGGACACGCACTCCTCCTTCGAGGAGCGGGAGATGCTCCGCGCGCGCCGGCGCAGGGCCCGCTGGGAGCGCACCGCGGACTCCCGTGCCCGCGACCGCGAGCGGTGGGAGGCCCACCAGGCGCGCAAGGCCGCCCGCGCGGCCGGAGCCGACGACGCCCCGCAGCGGTGACCGCGCCCCGGTGAAGCACTCGACGGGCCGGACCGGGACTCCCTATCGTCGCCGCATGCGCTCCTGAGCCGACCGCCTCGCCGCGACGTCCGCGTCCTGCCACCGGGACGCCCGCGGGTCGAGCTGCCGCTCCCCGCTCCCCTCCGCCCTCCCGGGCCCCCGGGCTAGCCGATCGCGTCCTCGGCGGCGAGGTCGGCGGCCCGGCCGGGGTCGGCGAACGCCTCGGCCAGCGCCTGCCGCAGCGGCCAGGCGCCGGCCCGCCAGGCCAGCGCCCGGCCGAGGGCGGCGGGGCTGCCGTCCACGTGGTCGACGCCGTCGCCGGGCCACCACGGCACCGGCCGGCCGCCGGCCAGCAGCGGCTCGTGGACGGCGACCTCGCCGGTCAGCTCCGGCACGCCCAGCCGGGCGGCGGCCAGGCCGGCCCCCGGCACCGCCGCCCACGGCTGCCGGCGCACCGGGGTGCTCGTGACCTCCGCGCGCACCCGCTCGCCGGCCAGCGGCAGGTCGAGCAGGTCGGCCACCGCCCCCGGCGCGCCGCCGGCCGGGACCAGCAGCGCGTCGACCAGCGGCTGCACCCACGGGACGTCGAGCACGACGACGGCCTCCCGCGCCGGATCGGCGACCCGGTCCGGCGCCACCCGCACCCGGCGCGGCGGGTCGACGTCGACACCGTCGAGCGCGCGCGCCAGCCGGGCGTGGACCGTGCGCAGCACCGGCGCCGGCACTGCGCGCGCGGGGTCGCCGAGCCGGTCGAGCAGGTCGAGCGCGGTGTCGACGTCGGCGAGGACGTCGTCGACGGTGGCCGGCAGCCGCAGCCGCCCGAGCACCGCGGCCGGCCCGTCGGCCGGGTCGTACAACCCCCGCAGCTCGCGGCTGCCCGGCGCGCACAGCCGGTCGGGGCGCCGGCCGCCGAGCACCGGGTGGGTGGACAGCCACCAGCGCAGGTAGCAGGGCACCGCGACCCCGTCGAGGACGACGTCGGCCCACGCCTCCTCCGGCGCGGCGGCCAGCAGCGGCAACGCGCCGGCCCAGTCGGTGACCAGCTCCAGGTCCCGGACGGCGGTCAGTGGCGGCCACGCCGGCGGGGGTCCGCCGGGCGGCAGGCGGTCGAGGGCGGCGTCGGCCCACTCGCCGGCGGCGTCGACGTCGAGGTCGTCGGGGTCCTCCGCGCGCACCAGCGCGAACTCGGCGAGCACGCCTGCCGCGCGCAGCACGGCCGGGTCGTGCGCGGCGGCGAAGTCCGGGTCCAGCGTCCCGAGCGCGCCGTCGCGGAGGACGGCGGCGAGCGGGGCGCCGGGCAGCAGCAGCTCCCCCGCCGGCGCCCACGCGCCCTCGGTGTCGGGCAGCGCGAGCTCGGCCAGCCAGGGCAGCTCCCCCGGCGCGGTGCCGGCGGCGGCCACCAGCGCGAGCACCGCCTCGGCCAGCGCCGCCGGGTCGCCGTCGTCGAAGCCCTCCTCGACCGCGTCGACCGACTCCTCCACCGCGCCCCGCACGTCCGGGTCGGCGAGCACGACCGCGGCGGTCGCCGGGCGCGCGCCCAGCCGCTCGAGCAGCCGTCGGGCGGCCGGGTCGGCGACGGCGCCGGGGTCGGCGACCCGCAGGTGCAGCGGGCCCAGCCGCGCCACCGGCAGGTCCTCGCCGGGCAGCAGCACCCCGGCCGGGCCGGGTGCGGTCCGCCCGTCGGCCAGCGGCACCGGCAGCGCGCCCAGCTCCTCGCGGTCGGCGCCGTCGAGGGCGGCGTACAGCCGCGCCCACCAGTCCGCCGGCCGGCCGATCCCGGAGACGGCCTCCACCACCTGCGCGGGGCCGACCCGCCGCACGCCGAGGGCGGCCAGCGCGGGTGCACCGTCGCCCCGGGACCAGCCCGCCGGTAGCAGCCCGGGCACGACGCCGGCGAGGACGGCGACCCGCTCGTCGGTCTCGTCGGCGAGGACCGCGGCCCGGCCCGGCGGCTGCCGGGTGCCGGAGTCGTCGGCGGCCGGCAGCCAGGCGGCGGCGCGCAGCCGGTCGAGGACGGCGGAGCCCAGCGCGGCGTCGAGCTCGGCGGCGGCCAGCCCGATGCGGGGCACCAGGCCGAGCACGGCGGGGTCGGCCGGGAGCCCGGTGACCAGGTCGGCGTAGGTGTCCGCGGCGACGTCGACCAGCGCGTCGGTGACCGGGCCGGGCGCCACGTGCCGGCGGTCGGGGCCGAGCGGGAACGGCGCGACGAGCCGGACCGGCAGCGACAGCGGCTCGTCGCTCGGGGTCGGGGCGTGCACCACCTGGCGCCCGGCCGGCGGCACCGGCCGGCCGTCGTCGTCGAGGGGCACCGCCCAGGTGACGTCGTAGCCGCGGCGGGCGCGCTCCTCGACCGGGCGGCCGGCCAGCAGCCCGGCGGGCAGCTCGCCGCCGCGGGTCGCCAGCCGCCAGGTGGTGGTGCGGTCGCCGTCGCGGACCCGGGCCAGGGGCGGGGTGCGCGTGCAGGACAGGGTGCGGACGGCACCGTCGACGGCGACCTCGACCTCGGCGAGGCCCGGCAGCGCCAGAAGCAGCTCGGCCTCCAGCTCCTCGAGCGCGGTGCGGACGGCGGCCCGCGACCCGGCGCGCAACGGGAGGACCACCTCGGTGGCGAAGCCGTCCGGCGGGGGCCCGTCGGCCGGCCACGGCAGCCGCAGCACCGGCACGGCGCCGTCGCGGCGGGCCAGCTCGCCGGCCAGCGCGGGGACGTCGGCCACCGCGGCGCGGGTGTGCGCCGCGCTGAACCGGACGCCGCCGGTGGTCGAGTGGACGGCGGGCTCGTCGGAGACCGCGAGGACGGCGGCGAAGCCCACTCCGAACCGGCCCACCGTCTGCACCTCGTCGCGCTTGGCCGAGGCCCGCAGGGTCGCCAGGCCGCTGACCCCGGCGGCGTCCAGCGGGGCGCCGGTGTTGGCCGCGCGCAGCACCTCTCCCCCGCCGCCCACCGTGGCCAGCTCCAGCCGCAGCCGCCCGGGCACGCCCGCGCGCACGGCGGCGTCGGCGGCGTTCTGCGCCAGCTCGACCAGCAGCCGGTCCCGGTAGCCGCCGCGGACCAGGTCCTCCTCGGCGTTGGCGTCCTCGCGGAAGCGCGCCGGGGAGTCGGTCCACGCGGCGAGCACGCGGCGGCGCAGCCCCGCGGTGTCGAAGGGGTCGGCCACGGGCGCCAGCATGGCAGCGCGCGGACTCCCCGGACGGGTCCCGGACCGGACCTACGCACCGGTAACTTGCCGGGTAACCTGCGCCACATGTCGCTCGCCGAGCAGATGGACACGGTCACCGACGCCGCCGCGGGGACGGTCGACCGGCACGCCACCACCCAGACCTTCGAGTCGACGAACCCGGCCAGCGGCGCCGTCGTCGGCGTCTTCCCGGTCCACGACGCCGACGCCGTCCGCGGGACCGTCGAGGGGGGGGGGGGGGGGGGGGGGGGGGGGGGGGGGGGGGGGGGCGGGGGGGGGGGGGGGGGGGGGGGGGGGGGGCGGGGGGGGGTGGGCCGGGAGGCGGCGGAGGG